>VYCT01000368.1 GCA_009843785.1 Candidatus Poribacteria bacterium
GGCATGATTCAAAAATGGTGGCATTTTAAGATGGATCATCAATTAGATTTGGTATCAGTTATCAGTTTGCCTCGCAGTGAGAGTTAAGAGGTTTTCTGGGATTTCATATTTTTTGGTAAAGGTTGGTGTATCAATTGGGTAACGACGGTTACAGAGAGATGATCAAACATCAGAAACCAGACTTATAACTCATAACTACTCACGGTAGGTTTTCACGATTTCTGAGATGACTCGTGCCCTGTTTTTCCAATTCATACGCGCAGGCGGGATGAGATAGATGCCATCAATCTCACACTCGTCTTGATTGCGGATGTCGCGAACCAATTCTAAGCATAACCGCATACCGAGTTCCTGTCCAGCGGTATCTCCGAGGTCCCGGAATTTGTCAACGATAAACTGCGGAATGTAAAGTCCCAAATTGTCCCGGAGGTAGGAAGCACTGCGGAAACTTGTGAGCGGTAATATGCCGTAAAGCATTTTTAGACCAAGATGTTCCGTCGCCTGCTGAGCGTGCGCAATGTCCTCGTAAGTCCAGACTGGCTGTGTATAGGCAAAATTAGCCCCTTGCGCCACCTTATTTGCGAGATGTTTGACATGCGGTTGGAGGTTCTCGGCGATTGTGAAACCCCCGCCGTAGTAGAATCCACAGGGTTCACCGATAGATGAACCGTCAGCGAGTTCGCCTTGATTTAAGCGGGCGATGAGTTTCATCAATTGAACCGCGCCTCGGACATCTGGCACAAGGCTTGCTGTTTCATAGGGACCGGCTTTCGGATGGTCGCCCGATAGAGCGACGATGCCTCGGATGCCCAACGCCTCCGCCTCTAAGAGATGTGATTGCATACTGATGAGGTTCCGCGATCGGGTTGTCCAATGGATGAGCGTCGGAATCTGTGTTGCCTGCTGAAGTCGATACGCTGTCCCCACCGCCCCGATGTTCACCGCCGCGCCGGAATTGTCGGTCACATCAAACAGGTCTACGCCGATTGCGGCGAGCCCTTTTGCTTCCTTCAACATCGCCCGCAATTGTGGAAATGTATTGGCGCGCATCTCTACACTGACAATGCGTTTGCGCGTTTCAAACACTTGCTGCACGGGGTTATCGTACGGACGAGATGACCTCGCCCCGACTGACCTGATTTTGGGGAGAACGAAGATGCGCGACTCGCGTTGGACGGGTTCACGGCCTGCGATCGCCTGCCGGATTTTCGCTGTATATGCCGGTGTCGTTCCACAACAGCCGCCAATCATGTTCGCGCCAAGCTCAACGAGTTTTCCGACATAGTCGCTGAAAACCTCAGCCTCAACCGTATAGGAGACCGCCACTTCGCCTTGCTCGACTCTTGGATTGCCAGCGTTCGGTTGAACTGCAATCGGTACTTTGATAACAGGGGCAAGGAGTTCCATAGCTTCAACGAGATCGTGGGGGCCCCGGCAATTGATACCGACCGCGTTTGCGCCGAGTTGTTCGAGTGCCTGCGCAAAGACACGCACGTCTAATCCGGCACCGACAGTTCCACCCGAAACGCCGCTAATTTCAACAACGACCGGGACACCGTAAGTGAGTGCCTGTTTTGTAGCGACTTCTGCCTGTTTCGGGGAAAGGAACGTTTCGAGTACGAGGAGATCGACACCCGCATCAACAAGCGCATCCATCTGTTCCTTAAAAGTCTGTCGGATTGTCTTGGTAGACGGAACTGTGGTATCTAAACTGTGGAACGAGATTTGTCCGACCGACCCGGCTATGTAACTTGTCTCGGAGACCGCTTCGCGTGCCAGTAGCACACCTGTTGTGTTAATTTCTTTAACCTGTTCAGCTAAACCGTGGACAGCCAACGCCTCTCTGTTTGCCTGATAGGTATTCGTCTGGATAACATCGGCACCCGCGTTGATGTAAGCGGTGTGGAGTGCCGTAACTTTCTCGGCATGTTCGGTAGAAATATTGCAGGCATCAACACACTGCAGGTACGCCGGTATCCGTTTGCGGAGTTCGGTTCCGATAGCACCGTCACACACCAGGATTCGGTGTGCTAAGGCATCCATGAAGTTGTCTTTTTTTCTTAAAGTCGTAGCCATATAAACGAAAAGCGCGCCGATGAAGCGCGCCTTGCAATGTTTTCGAGATAGACGCTATCTGATGATAGAGCCTGCCTTTTCAGTTGGAATATAATAATAGCCGAAGATAATACACATCTCATCCTCAGACGTGAGTCCGAATTCGAGGAGTTTATTCGTATCGTAGTTGTTATGGGTACACTGGAATGTGACCGTATCGTCTGCATCTACGCGCATAACCGGATCAAACAGCGTAATGGGGGCATCATCGTAAGCGATACTCCGGTGCAGCAAATCGCCTGTTGATCCGTGAAAGATTTCGAACAATTCGCCGTGGCGATGCATGTGAGATGAGAGAAAGAAGATACTCAGCACTGCATCGGGGTCGTGCCCACGCTTAGCGAGTTCACCATCTGTACCGCCAATATACCACGTCCCTTTGGTAACGCGCGTTAATCCAGGCGGAACTCTAATATCTCGGTTGCTGACGAAAATTTCGATCGCCTCGTACTGGACTTCTTCCTCCGGGATCGTGTAGATGTTCACATACGTTTCGCCGATCAGTGTTTCATCACCGAGTAGGTTGATGTAATGGGAATTGAGGTCGTAAACTGTGTTGCCGGGCATCCGTAGCCCTACGCCTTCTGGGAACTCATATAGGACATCATCTGTTTGTGTGCCGACGACGAAAAGCCTATCAATACTGACATGACCGAGTAGGTCTGGTTTATCAGTATCAAGTACCCGGAAAACGTGGTCCGGATTAACGCCGATTCCGGGGGTCGCTCCTTCCTCCATGAGCCCTTTTTCGAGGCCAGCCTCCGTGAGTCTGTATATGATAAAGTGATGGCTGCCAGCGGGATAAAAGATCTCTACTCTATTAATAAAGATGTCTTCCTCTACCAGATTGCCGTTTTCATCTTTGATTTGCGTGGTGTAGAAGACTTCGCGTTCAGTGCCGGGTTCAATCTTGAAGGGTGGTAAATGGATTTGGTAGCCCTGCCCGGGCGGTGGTGGTGCGGGGGGCACAAAGACTTCATCCGGGTCGCGTAAGACGCCAAGATCCCCAATACCTGCAACTTTCCCTGTCTCAGGCGCGCCTGCCTCAATCCATGTCCGAATCGCATCTATTTTACCTTGATGGATTATACCGCCCCCGAACGGCATACGTTGACCTTGGTCGGGTTCCGGACCTATGAGTTTCGTCAAAAGGAAACTGTTATCTGGGTTCTCCGGATCCACGAGTTTCATACCGGCAGCGGCAGCCGCGGGATTCTGTGGCACAACACCCACTAAAGCATCATAAGAGAGCCCGTACTCCAGGCTCAAACCGAAAGAGTTTGAGGGGGCTGCGTGGCAAGCACTGCTTGCACAACTCTTATCAAAGACATATTCTTGGATATCATGATACGCGGAATTTTCATCCGGGACTGTTTGCCCGAGACTGTTGCTCACACGCACCAGGTCCAACACATTGATGCTCCCATCGCGATTCACGTCAGGGTTCTGCTCAGCAGTGCGATCCACGGGCTGCCCGAGTGCATTAGCGACAATCACCAAGTCTTGAATGTTCACTACGCCGTCGTTGTTGACATCCTCTATAAGGGTCGGATTCTCACCGTGTCCAAACGCAGAAAAGGAGACACCAGCCACCAGTAAGAGGATAAGCGTGGAATAGGTTAGTTGTTTAAACATGATTAACAATTCAACCTCCAAATGTTAGTGTTAACGCAATTCATCTTGCGCCGTGTTTTTGAAAAGTTCTGTTTTAGAAATAAATCGATATTTTAAGAGCGTCCATGCGGCAAACAACCCGTCCGACCAGAACCGAAGTTTCTTGCCTTCCTTCTTGGTGCGCGGAAAATAGGAAACCGGTACCTCATAAATGCGATAACCCGCACGTAAGATTTTAGCTGTAACCTCCGGACAGAATTCAAAGCCTTCACAGGTCAAATTCAGTCGCATTATCAGTTCTGTAGAAAAGGCTTTATAACCCGTAGACTCATCTGTAATTCGGCACCCGTAAAGCAGATTCGTGTAGGTGGCGAGGAGCCGATTTGCTATGAAATTATGAACACTCGCATTGCCACGTCCATTTAGAAACCTCGATCCGTAAACGACTTGAACATGCTCCTTTTCAAGCGGTTTTAAGAGTTCAGACAAGTCTGCCGGGACCAACTCCATATCGGCATCCTGAATAACGACTGCCTCTCCCTTTACGTATGGAAGTCCACTGCGAATCGCAAAACCTTTGCCACTATTTTCTTGGCAATGCACAACGGTTAACTCATGAACCGTTCTTAACGCCTCAAGTATCTTGTCCGTTCCATCGGTAGAACCGTCGTTGACAACAATAATCTGTTTTTCGATCGGCACTGACCGCACAGCCTCAACGACCTGTCTGATCGTTTGCTCTTCGTTAAACGCAGGAATGATTACAGATACCAACATCGTTCATCACGCCTCCGTCTTAAATAATTAGAGCAATGATCTGACCATACCGCCGTCTACTTGAATCGTTGTCCCTGTTATGTAGCTTGCACATTCCGATGCCAGAAACACAACCAGGGTCGCGAATTCATCGGGATCCCCGATTCTACCGAGCGGGATATCCGCTGTCATCTTTTCGAGTGCCTCATCAAACGTGATGCCTGCCTCTTCAGCGCGTACCGTCGCCAGCTGCTGGATGCGATCCGTGAAGATGATCCCCGGGCAGACGTTGTTCACCAAGATTTTGTCCGGTGCCAACTCCGTTGCGAGCGTTTTCGCAAAACCGATCACACCTGTTCGCGCCATATTCGATAACATCAGGTTATCTACGGGTTGTTTAACGGAGACCGAGGTGAGGTTGATAATCCGTCCACCGCCGCGGGCACGCATCGACGGAACGACAGCACGGCAGAGGTTGATGGTACTCATCAAGTTCAAGTGTACTGCGTCTTGATAATCTTGAGCATCCAAGTCATCAAACCGCCCGGCTCTGGGACCGCCTGCGTTGTTGACTAAAATATCAATACCGCCAAAATGATCAATCGCTGTGTGAATAAGGTGCTCAACCTGCGCTGGCTGGCTAACATCTGTCGGTACCGCTAACACATCAGTGCCAGTCTGGTTCTGAATATCGTCTGCTGTAGCTTCGAGTGCGTCACTGTTTCTGGCACAGATGGTGACTTTCGCGCCTTCTTGTGCTAAACCGAGTGCGATTGCGCGTCCGAGTCCTTTGCTTGAGGCACCTACAACTGCAACTTTGTCCGTGAGTCCAAGGTTCATACGTTTCAATATGGGCGTGTAATTACGCCCGACATCCTTTCAAAAACAGAATCAACTTTACAGGTTAAGTATAACACTATGGCGGCGTAATGTCAAACGTAATTTCCGTGCGGCGGTGTATAATTGTTTGAGGGTGGTTCATTGATGAGAAAATCTGCCGATGGGCTTTGTAAAAAATGCCAAATTTTGCAGAAAAAATGCTTGTGCTGTTTCAAAACGCGGATAAGAGACGCAATGTCCGATGATGGCCGTTGATAGAAATCGTAACAGACTTGTTCTTTATCGAAATAACTTTCGTGTCTGCGTCAAGATTATCGTTGATGGAAACAATGTGGGTTGTGTGTTCTATAGTGGTTTCAACTATCGCGGTCGGAGGTGTTCTGTCATCTTTCGGCAGAATTGTACCCAGTAAACGATAGTGGTCTTGAGGACGCGGCGGTGTCCAACCGAGCGGACGAAATAAATTATTGTCTATGACGGTGCGGTAGAAATCGGTCTTCTGAAACTGCTTTAAGGTGTCCGTGTCTTCATTCAGCGGTAGCGTGCGGGCCTTTCGGTGCGTTTGTGTTTTGACGGTTCGCGCGGTGCTTTCCGGGGGTGTCCGCGTGGCAGTGTAGAGAACACTGAAGAAGAGCGCGATGGCGAGACTGGCAGCGATGTATTTTCGGTATTTCATGCGGTAAAAAAGAGACGAAGGTTTTATTGGATTTGTAAATGATCGTCTATTTCGGGGAACCCTGTTTTGAGATATTTCACATCGGGGTGGATGTTAGGGGGATAGTGGATCTCCCAGATTTTGATTTTCGGGGGTGCGTCGCTCTCAACGGGGTAGACTGGGACAAAAGCGTCGCTGTGTTCTCCCCGAAAGTAAAGTTTGACCGCGAGGCTATTCCAACCGGGGGCAGGAACACTGTAGGCTTTCTGAAGTCGGACGAGATGATCGGAGTCGTTCTGATCGAAATAGAGAATCGCACCGAATGTCCCAAAATCCAGTGCGGTTTGTATATCCTTATGGTAGGGTATGTATATCTCTGTAGAAACCACCGAATTGTTGCCCAAGACAGCGGTTACCTCCAGATGTCTGGGTTCGGTATTAACAATATCAAGCAAGTAAAAGGTCTCTGCTGCGATCTTGTGTGGTGATACCCATCGGTGTGGTGAACCGATGGGGGAGACTTCATATTGAAGTTTGTGTGTTTCAAACAATCTATCCGATTCTGCGTCACTACCAATGAATGAATAGCTCCCAGCATTAGAGAGTATGCCGTGTTCGCTGAGCATCAGGTGTGTTGCGCCGTGGGTTTTCAGGAATTCCAGTGCCTCTCGCTCGGATTGTGCACAGAAGACGTGTCGGTAATAGAGATGTATCCAGTCCGGGAGATAATGGTCAGGGTCAATGATGGTTTTGACACCCCCGAGGACGTGAATTCTGTTGCCAGAACCCCAGTTTGCGGCGACAACCGCATTTTCCGGGAGTGCGTCTTTCATCCAGTGGATTGCTTTTGCTTCGCTGCCTTCGCCGGGTGTCGGGTTCTTCATACGTGCTGCGTAGTAGATGGATCGGGTTGCATGTCCGCCAATAGGTGTCCAAAAGAGAACCGGTATTAACAGGAGCACAGCAAAGATCGTTTTTGCGCGCGTTTCGGAAACCTGCGGATACACGATGTTTATATCCTTGAGCCATTGTATGAGGTGTGTCGGTGATAAGTAGAGGAGCCATGCGGTGCCGTAAGCGAGCGGGATGCCGATAAAGAGGTCGCTCCGTTTCGCCCCCCGGGAGAGACTCACCCAGATGAGGAACCATGCAAGCATCGCGAGGGTCACAAACACATGTTTCGGTGTCCCGACAGAGCGGAGGACGATGAAGCCGAGTGTGAGGACGGTGAGCACGAAGGACGCGATAAACAGGGTATCGCAGAGATTTTCTCCGATGCCATCGCTCAAAGGATCACGGAAGAAGGTTGTCGCGGTGAAGAGCGTCAGCGCGAATGCGAGGGGTAGCCCGTTCCACTTCCACACATGAAGGGGTGCGACGATTAAGCCGAGACTCCCTAAAACAAAGATCGCACCATATCGGAGCTGCCAATATCTAAAGTGTGGGTCCGCGCGTTCGGTGACATCTTTGAGGAGTCGGCTCTCATCAAACGGATATGCTGTTTCTGCGAAGGTCCCCGCTTGAACGAGTATATACACAACGCCTGTGAGCAGACCGAGGCAGGTTAATCCCCATGCTAGTTGTTTGCCATGATGTCGCAGCGGCGGGGCATAATGCAGCAGTAGGGTTCTGATGCCACGCAAGGCACCGACCGTCAGCGGTGGAAAGAGCATCAGGGCGGCGACGTGTGTAGCGTTCCCGTACCCGCTGCGATAGGCAGGACTGATAAGGTATAACCACGGCACGAACATGAGTATATAGAGGAGATATTCTTTGAGGCGTTCCTCGGTGTCTGTGGTGCAGAATTTATAGAGTTCTATCGCAGCTATCATCAGGACGAAAACGCCGAAACCTTCCCAACTCATGCCGCCCAAGAAACAGGTTAAACCCGCGAGTGCGGTGGCAATCCATCTACGTCTTCCGGGTGCCATCTGTTCTTTCCATAAGTAGCTGGTAACGACGAGGACACCTATCAGATAGTACCATGCGTCCCTGTCTCCGAAACCCACAGCACTGCGACTGATACTACCGGGGAGCGTTGCTAAGAGCACGCCCACAATCGAGGCAAACATCACACCATAGCACCGGGTGAGAAAAAGAAACAGCACACCTATTGCCAGGGTAAAACAGAGCACAGGGAGATACAGTTGTATCTGATATGAAGACCACCACGGGAACACTTTGTGCAGCGCAGCGATGGCGTAGGGATAGAGCGAGAGCAGCTGCTGGTTATCTCTACCGAGGGGCAGCCACCGATCCATATCGCGGGCAGGTAAAGACCCCTGTTCCGCGATGATATTTGCTTGCCTGTGAAAGAGATAGGCATCGTTTTCGGTGAACTGTCTGTCAGGGATCCGTTCCACACCTTGAATCCGAAGGGTGAAGGTGAGGCATAGGAGACCTAAAAGGATCAGACCCGTGCCGATGCGTTTGAAAGGTAGGTGTTTCATCTGTCCAAACACGGCGTGGTTACGCGTTTTCCTTATCGTTTTCCTCGGAGGCTTCAGAAGGTGCATCTGAAACAACCATCTTGAATTCCTTTAAGAGTTTTTCGCGGATTGCACGAGGAAAACGCCGCAGCATCTTTTCCATCAGATTAACACTCTTTGCGCGTTCTTCGGGGCTTTTTTCTTGGAAATCCTTGTGCATTTTTGCTTCAATAACTTTCTTTAGGGGCGATCTCTTCTCAGCGTATTCTGATTCCTCTTCCTCCGAAACTGGCTTCCCTGCGTACTTTTTTAAGCCGACTCTCATGGCAGTCGCGTGATCCGCTATGACACTATAGTCTACCCCTATTTCTTCGCCAGCCGCTTTTACCTTTTCGGGGTCCTTCTCGGCTGCGCGGAGTAAACTCTCGGCATGCTCATAATGCTCTTGCAGTTCTTTTTCTTCGGCGGCTTCGGCGGCTTTCTTTTCATCTGCCTCCGCCGTCTTTTCGGGTCTGATAAGCATTTTTTTAGGATCCATTGCTGTACTCCTTCACACGTATGTGGGGATAGGGTTGCATCCCAGACATCTCCGTATGAGATGCAACCGCACGAAAATATCAATAGGACTTAGTCGTCGTTATTGTTGCCGCCATCGTTGCCGCCATCGTTGCCGCCATCACCCGGAGGCGGAGGCGGAGGGGTTTCTTCTTTCTCCTCTTCTTCATCAGGCGGTGGCGGCGGAGGGCATACTTCTACGGTACACTCTTTTGTTGCTGTAACGACTTGTTCATCTGCTTGTCTTATCGCCTCGACGGCTTGTTTCGCCGCCCCGTCTCCAGTGAGCGCTTGGAAGATCCAAACCGCATATACGGTATACTCAGTTATCTCTGAGGCACAATGTTTACACTTTTTCCAAAATGATCTTAATGGGTGCCTATGTTTCTCGCCATCAGAAGGGTTATCTGGGTGAGCATAAGCCGATATTTCAAAGGAAGTCGTTTCGTCAAAGGACTCATTTTGGAAGAGTGTCAAGACACCATCCATCATAGGTGCGGCAAAAAGCAACAACACCATCACAGACAATACTTTCAACAGGCTCATTTGTCTCGTTTTCATGAAAATTCTCCTATGGTTGAATTCAACGAATGGGAGTATTGCCGTGACGTAAAAAAGAAAAGGAAGGTGTCAGGCAATCCTCTATATTTGTGTATAAGGTGCTAACCTGAAAGTTTCGCAAAATGCATCCATTATGTGTTACAACATCCATTATGTGTTACAATTAGGTTAGTACTGTCATACTCGGTCTATGGCAGTGCCGCGTCGTGGGTGCTGGTAACACCCTCGGCGCACCTCAAAATAGAAGAGGCTGCCATGTGAAAAATATTCATGACAACAACAATAGGAGACAGGCATAAGTATAGCACGTCCCGGCGTTGTTGTCAAACAAAAAAGTTGCAACGCCACGGAACGCACTTAGCGAATCCACTGCGATGCAACACAAAAAACCCGCTATGCAGGACTTTGTCCGTGACAAAATCAGCATGCGGGAACATAAGGTCTCCGGAACCGGAGCAACCCCGTGAAATACAATACTTAACGGTTGTAAAGTGGGGGGGGGGCCAGGGGTGGCAACACAGTAGCATCAAACAGGCTTCCGCACAGCGCGGATACCCAAACATCTACTGTCATTTTCAAGCGATCATCTTTCAATACGGTATTCAGAAATCGATCTCTGCTTTTCATCGCTCCTATTTCCTCTCCCCGCCGCTAAGCGGAAAACACATAAAATTAACATATCTAAACGCTTACTGCCGTTAATTATACCCTACCAAAAGGATTAAGTCAAATTAAATTTTCAAAAAAATGCGTTTTTTCGGAATGCAGAAAATTTTCTGCATATTTTCACGCCACAAGCCCCTATTTTGTCAATCAAATGTTATCTGTAGAATCAGTTTATGTTCGCGTTTTCGTCAGATACTTTCTACTTCCGTATCAACATCTTTTGCGTTGCTATGAAATCGCCTGCTGTTAATGTGTAGACATAGACACCGCTCGCCACAGCCTCACCCAGTTCATTTCGGCCATCCCAATACGCTGCACGGCTTTTGTTATGATATATTCCCGCGGGTTGATACCCTAACGCTAACCTCCGCACCAATGCTCCATTCACAGAATAGATATGCAATGTCACATCCGCAGGCTTCGCTAATTGATAGGGTATCCACGTCTCTGGGTTAAATGGATTCGGATAGTTGGGCAAGAGTGCCGTTTCTTTCGGCAATAAGCGTGCAAGCAAATGCTCCAACACGAAAATGCCACGCAGATACACAGGATCTGTGAGTGCCATTTGGCGTGCTTGCGTTAGGAGTTGTTGAATCTCCGCTGCGGTGAGCCCTTCAAGATCCAATGGGTGTAAAGTTGGCGCGGTAGCCGTACCTTCTCCTAATGCGCCGGCCACCAAGACAAGGTCTGAAATGTTAACAATCCCATCGCCGTTGACATCCGCGCGATTTTGTCCCGTCTGTCCGAAATCTGATGCGACTAATACCAAGTCTTGGATATTGACGGCACCATCACCGTTGACATCCGCCGGGTTTCCAATGTTTTCGACAATCAGTGTATCATCGGCTGTGAGCGTATAGTCCCACCGTGTGATATTTCCATGCACATCAATCACTTGGAGTGCTATGTCGTTGACTTGGCGCGTTGTCAATGCCGGTGCGTTAAATTCAATGGTGCTACTTTGTGAATGTCCGTCCTGACAACTATGCAACTTGATACCAGATGCCGGGTCTTCTGCTGTCGTTGGCACCAGTAACTGGATTTGGTGGACACCATCTATATCGGTTACCTCAAATTGCAGTGTGAGGTTTTCTGCGTTTGGTGGATAAGCCGACGGCGTGAGCATCCGTAGCGTTGTCGGTTCATTGAAGGCGGTTTGGTCGGTGTTAAAGAAGCGATTCGCAGCCAACCAACCTGCGGCACACTTCGACAACCGATCAGGAGTTTCGCCGTAGGACATGATATAAGTATCGTCGCGGAAGTCGTGTTCCAAGCCGAAAGCGTGTCCAAGTTCGTGTGCTGTTACACTTGTACCGACCTGACCGTCAAAACATCTACCTGATGCAGGAATGACAGCATAGCCGCCACGTGTTCTTGTTACCGTTTCACCTTCAAGCCAATGGCCGCCTCCGACCCCACATGTATCTTCTTGATTTATAAATTCGCTGCTGATATCTACGACAATAAGATAAGCGTGTTTCTCCATATCAAACTGAGATGCAATTTCGGTATAGACCTTGTCATGTGTTTCTGTATGATAGTGCCAGTCCGTGTGCTGCCCATCAACCCGATAGATGAGCGTTTCTCTATTTTCATCAGTTTCAAAGGTGAAGGTCTTTCTACCGAATCCGTTGCGCGCCATCTGGTCTGCGTAAAAGCGTTGAACATCTCTTATGAGGGTGTTCAGTTTATTCCAAATATCGGGTTGCATGCTACGGTCGCGCGGGAGAAAGTAGACAATTCGTACCATATCCTCCTCAGGTATAGCACGATAGGGCGTAACGTCCCAGATTCGGAGCGTTGCATCATCGCCGCCACTAATGAGAGCACTCCCGTCTGGAGAAAAGGCGACAGCGTTCACCCACCCTGTGTGTCCCGTGAGCGTAGTTATTTTTTCGCCACTGTCAACTTTCCATAAGTTTATAGATTCATAACCCGTGCTGGCAAGGATTTTGCTATCCGGTGAAAAGCTGATTGTATGGGCTGTTGCGTGAGAACTCAGCTCGCCGAGGCGTTCCCAACTCTGGATTTTCCACAATTTGATATTTCCGGCGTACCCTGCCCCCGCAAGGATTCGGTTGTCTGGGGAGAACTTAACAGTCGCGATATATTCTGGATCCCCTTGGAGTTGAATAACAGGCTGTTGCTTTTGAACATCCCAGACGTGAATCTGTCCAGCATCGTCCCCTGTGGCAAGAAATCGTCCATCGGGTGAGAAGGCAAGGGCAAACACCCATCTGCCGTGTTGAAGTGTGGTTATCTCTTGGCGCGTCTGGACATCCCATAACTTTACATCCACACCCGCGGTCGCGAGTTGTTTGTCATCAGGAGAAAAGGCAATTGCTTTAACTTGCGATCGGCTTCTATCAACAATGTGTTCAAGCGTCACAATATGCTGTTTAAGTGGAATATCCCATAATTTGAAGACGTAGTCATCACCCGCACTCGCGAGGCGTTGACCATCTGAAGAAAAGGCGACAGCATTGATGGTATCGGCGTGGTGTCCGAGCGTTGTTAGGGTATCGTTCTCGAAGTGCCATAAATTGACTGCACGACTACCACCGCCACTCGCAACAACGGAAGCATCTACTGGAGAATATACCACCGTTTTAAGGCTACCGCTATCTCTAAAGTAGGTGTGTTCTTGGGCAAAGACGGTGGGCGGAAGCGTTAGTAAAAAAGCTGTTGTAAGGAAGAGGTGCTTGAAGGACATAGGTTGGCTTCCTAAATCAGACGTGGGATGGAAAGATGGAAGGGTGGAAGGATATGGATCGCCACGCTTCCAACCTTCCATTCTTCCAATCTTGCAAGTAAACGGACGGGTTTGTACCTGTTCTATATGTTTTTATATTTCAGTGTGCTTTTGCCATAGGGACATCCCACTTTTCTGCACACTCGCGAAGTTGCTGGTAGATGGTATCCGGTATATCAATGCCATTTGCAAGACGGTGTGCTCGCGAATTGGCTTCAAAATCGCCAGGGACCAACACCGCATCAAATCCTTGGGCAGGCGGTGTTGCCTTGATCACATCCAAAAACGCGCGTACACCTTTCTGGTATTCCGCAAGCGGTGTGAAGGCGTTAACATCTATTACTTGGATATGGAGACCACTGATCTGCCCAGCCTCAATATTAAACGTCCCCGCCAATCCACCGATGAGTGCTACAAACAAGGAGAGCGCGTAACCTTTGTGTCTGCCGAACGCGAGGAGGTTACCGCCGTCGTTGTATTCAGCGGTTTTAACGGTCGGATTTCCGTGTTTGTCAACGACGCAGCCTTCCGGCAGATCCCGATTTTCACTGGCGGCGACGTAGGTTTTGCCGTTTGCGATCATACTTGTTGCGAAATCAATCAGAAAAGGTCTGTCATCCCCTGTCGGGACACCGATCGCAATGGGGTTCGTCCCAAGGGCACCCAGCGCACCGCCAAAGGGGAGAATCCTGCCACCGCCTTTTGAACCGCCACCTACCGTGATAATGCCAATACATCCGGCTTCAGCAGCTTCCTGACCATATTCACCGAGCCTACCGATGTGTCCCGTCCGGATGAGTGTTGCGAAGCAGGTGCGATCGCTTTTCGCCTTCTCGATTGCGCGCCGGATCGCATAGCGAGCGGTATAGTGTCCGAAACCGTTATCGCCGTCAATATGAAGCGTGTTGTCCGTTTCTCGAAGGACGTTCGGCTCAGCAGCCGGACGGAGACCACCATTTTCGATTCCCTCCAAATAGGAGGGGATCCGAAGCACACCGTGCGAATCGTGTCCAGCGAGATTGGCTTTTATCAATATCTCGGCAACATTGTCAGCGATGTGCTGTGGGGTGCCTGCCGCAACAAAGAGGCTGTTTGTAAATTTCTGGAGAGTTGCGGCTTCAAATATATACCTTTCCATGTTTTTAATTTTCCTTGCGGCGTTTGGTTGGAAGGTAGGAAGGCAGGAAGGTTGGGTGCCCGTCTTCCATGCTTCTATGCTCTCTGCTGATTGCTGACTGCCATTCCAATTTCCTTGCGGTTTATTTTTTCGGCGGGGTTCCAACCCCACTAAGCAACTTTACGAAATCGGACCGTAGTGCGCTCTGTCATCATTTTCAACGGTGTCTTCGCCGATAGAAATGCCGAGTTTATCTGCGCACTCTTGGAGTTGATTGTAAATCGTATCGGGTATCTCAATCCCGTCTTTTAACCGCTTTTCACGGGAACGGGCTTCAAAATCACCAGGGACCAATACCTCATCGAAGCCTTCTGCGGGGGGTGTCGATTTTATGCCGTCTAAGAAGGCACGTACGCCTTTCTGGTACGCTTCAACCGGCGTAAAGGCGTTGACATCAATCGCTTGCATGAAGGTGCCGTTCATCCTGCCGCTTTCAATGTCAAACGTTCCTGCCAATCCACCGAGCAGGCATGTGAACATAGCGAGGGCGTAACCTTTATGCTTTCCGAATGCGAGGAGCGCGCCGCCATCGTAGAAATCGGCAGGCTTGACACTCGGCATCCCATTTTTGTCAACGATGCAACCTTCAGGCAAGTCTATCCCTTTGCTCCGTGCGACCTGGATCTTCCCTTCCGCGATCATACTCGTGGCATAGTCAACGATGAAGGGGCTATCATCGCCAGTCGGGACACCGATAGCGATCGGATTGGTACTGAAAGTGCCTTGCGAACCACCATAAGGCACCGTTGGTCCTGCGCCTTTACCGCCCATCCCGACACTAATAAGTGCTATACATCCGGCTCTCGCTGCGGCTTCCGCATATTCGCCTAACCGTCCGATATGTCCAATGTTATTGATACTGACACTACAGGAGACAGCGGATTTCGCTTTCTCGATGGCTCTATGGATTGACCAACGTGAGACGTAGTGTCCAAAGCCGTGTTGTGCATCAATGCGCAAGGTATTCGGTGTCTCTGTGAGGACTACGGGTTCTGCAGCGGGCTTCAAATGTCCGGCATCAATACCGCGCAGATACGCCGGAACGCGCAGGAGACCGTGCGAATCATGTCCAGCGAGGTGGGCGTTGACAAGGATTTCGGCGACATCCTCCGCGATGTGTCGTGCCGCACCTGCGGCGACAAATATGTTTCGTGCAATTGCATGGAGATGCGGCGCCTGAAGTAGATGCGTCTTTTCCATATTTTTTTATCCTTTGATACAATAGGATTTCAGTTAGCAGTGTAATAGATACCTGAGATTGTGTATCTTATTTTATGGGATTCGCTTTTTTTGTCAATAGGAAAAGGATTTTCAGGCAGGACGATTCAGTTTTCGGTTTTGATTTCGATTTTCGTGGACAGATGTTAACATTTTTTTCCGTAAGATCGCGAGCGACAAGAAACACCCCAGCAAAAACACTCGCTCCTACAGAGGAAAGTATATCCATATATGAAGTAAATTTTTAAAACTGAATCGCTCTGGGGTTAGAATAGGACAATTTAGTTCTCCGTTTTGTAGCGTAAACTTTTAGGTTGCGTCCCATACACACGCACAAATCAAAAATTGCGGTTTTTCTTGACAAAAATTGCAATTTCATCGTATAATTATACAATTGTATAATTATACTAATGGACAGCATGCTGGGAAAAGATCTATCCTACGCGTTTTTCCAACGTCTAACGAAGATGCGGAAAAAATTTGTTGCCAACTATTTTTATTTCATTGGCTGTTGCCGAATGTTTTCTATCCGCGCTAATTGTGTAGGTGAGTTGTTGTTCTCGCTTTGCACTTATGAGTTAGGCGATTTATCATTACCGCGAAAGGAAAAACGAAGTGCCTTTAGGCGTTAAAACAGGGAAGCCTATCAATTTCATTGAACCGATCCCGACTGCAAAAGTTATAGATGTTCCTCAGATTACACAAGAACAGACCAATTGGTGTTGGGCCGCTTGCGTCGAAATGGTTCTTCGCTACTACGGCACGTCTGCTGCCCGACAATGTGAACTGGCAAATGAACTTTTTGGCAGATCTGACTGTTGTTCAGAACCATCGAGCCCAGATTGTAACAAACCATGCAAGATAGAGGATATTTCAAATTTCTACGCGCGTAGGAATATTCAGAGTCAATTTGTAGATGAAAATGTGCCTTTTTCCACGTTGCAGTCCGAAATTGATGCTGATCGTCCTGTTGAAATTCTTTTCCAGTACAAGAAAAAACAAAAAAGAGGGCATCTCGTTATCGTTCGTGGGTGGTATACGACCAAGGCGGAAGAATATGTGCGTGTAAATGATCCGAAGGACGACAACGATGATCTTCCAAGGATGGTCGCTTATTCTGAGTTGTTGAATGCTTATGGAGAAGGTAAATGGACATCTACTTGGATCAAAATTCAGAGGAAAAAAAAATGACTTACGTTGGAAAGTTACCCGATCACGCATTGGAGGCTATTGCCGAACAGGTCGGTAGATTGTACCCAGTACTTGATAATAGTGTGACACAAATCCAACCTCCAGCAGAGTTAACAGAAACATTTCCTGTATGGTCCCTGTCTACTGATGCAATTGATATTGGAAACGGTAATTTGTCAGAACTCGCGCAAGATACACACCGCTGGCACTCTCAAATATTGATTGATGGTAAACCAGAAGGGGTGGTGCGCTCTGCAGTTTCCCTTGATGGAGATGTTTCACGTTGGGCGATTAAGCAGTTACTCAAAGGCAATCTTGCACAAACAGTTGATGATGCTATTCGCTGGATTGATGCAGAAGTGGAAACTGACTCTTTAGTACGCATTCTCGAAGTACCCGCATTTTCTATCACGGCACTTTGGTTGATTGATGGTCAAGAATCCAGTATCGTTATCGCGAAATGTCCAGAGAGTTTACAGAGTCTAAACCCTTTGGTCCAGTATTCATCTCAGGAATTCTTGGAAATACTACGACGCGAATCACCAGCTATTGGTGTCCGTGATGAACGTTCGCCCCAGCGGAGAGCACCTCGGCGAAACACATTCAATGTTTTGTCAATTAATACAGGTATTGATGGCATCACTCCTGCCATGGTCCTGGCAGCAATTGAACACAAAACAGGTCTATCTACAATAGATAACTTCGACCTTATCTCCGGAACCTCAGCAGGTGGAATACTCGCTCTAGGTTTGAGTGCAAGAAGTAGTAATGGTAGGCCTCAGTACACAGCAAGCGATCTTGTTGATACTTATAAAAATTGGTGGAATGATTTTTTCAAATCTTCTTTCTGTTTTTCTCAAACTGCCTTGGAAAGTTTAATTTTGTCTATAGAGGAAGTTCTCGCTAGAGCAGAAGAATTTCCAAATGGTCCTGAGAATGTATTGGGTACCTTTTTTCATAATGCAACACTTGGGGATGTCCTTAATAAGACGAGAACCATGGTTACCTATTACGACTCTGCAGCAGACACCCCATTTTTCCTGAAAAGTTGGGATCCAGAACATGCTACTGTGGAAATGAGGTACGCTGCATGGGCAACTTCTGCCGCGTTCACTTGTTTTAAACCATTTCGCCTTCCTATTGGCTCCGAAACCCGAATATTGGTCGATGGTACAGTATTTGTCAACTCTCCTATACTTGCTTATGAAGAGGCGAAAAAAATAATAGCCGAGGAAGAAAACTTCAAAAATTATCAAGAATCTGATGTTTTTATTTTTTCACTCCAAAGTGAAAGGGAACTTGATGCCTCTCAAAAATGTAATTCTTTAGGCGATAAGCACATTTGCTTACGTATTCCTCCAAACCAAACAGATGATAACATGGATAATACCTCTGAAAATAACATTACACAACGAGAAGGTCCGGTCGATAAATTAATTGAAAGTGTTGAATTTGACAGAGTCTGCGATCAATTAATGGCGGTATAGCAAGAAAGTTGGCTGTAATCTTCCGGGAATAATCAATGCAGAAAGCGTAAGTGTCACCTTTCATTTGTTTGTGAACACCTCAATAAGCCAACGAAAATTGAAATCCCTCCGTAGATGAGGCTCAGTGTCCCGATAGCCAGTTCTGCCTTGCATCAGAGATGGTAATTCCCGTAGTATCTCTGCCATTCTTTCCGAAATACATAACCAGGTTACGGAGAACCCACGGAGTGGGTTCTCCTACTACTTTAATGTAGGCAAGGCCCCAACAATAGCTACCGTTTCTAAACTCACCGTGATGACCTGGCCAATCAAACGGAGGATATACTCGGGATCTTCCTCGCGATTCGGATCGTTCTTGATACCGCTCCGTTTGTCTACCTTTACACGATACTGATCTACGACCCACTCTAACGCAGAACGATTCCCCAGCCGATATTCAAACACTTCAGGTGGAATACCCTCTAACATCAGAAAATCATTGTATTTCAACTGCGTTTTGTCTTTGAAGAATTTCATGCGTTCTACACGCAGATTGACTTGCATACCCGGTGTTTCAATCGGATTGAGTTTATTGTATTCAGGTTGGGATTCGTAATTGACGTGAAGGTTTGCCAACCGCGCGCCTGCCTTCGTAAATGCCCAGAAGTCTTCGGCGAAGGGGATATGGGGTAAGTCTCGTTTGAGGTTTTCCTGATACCGCTCTCGATAATCCGGATGGTGCAGCAATCCGTAAGTATAATGGAAAATGTCCCACTTGGTAATGGTGTCATCTGCGTAGTGTTTTTGAAACTGCGTTAACACCCAATCAGTAATGTTCTCTCGACGATTTGTGCCATCTTCGTCGTAGATATAAAAGGGGAAGCATTGAGAGCCACCTTGTGGTAAATTGTCAGGAATTTGGTCCACCATTAGTGCAAACATTGGCCACTCTTGTCCAACCTTAAGCCATATCACGCGATTATCCAATTCAGTCTCAGATGTCGGAAAAATAGATGGAAACACGTAAGTTCTTTGGTTCATTAATTTGTCAAAATAGAGATTTGATTTTGTAAACGGTCGATAGAGGGAATTTCTTATCTTTTCCGAATCAAATTCAACCAATCTTCCCTTTGTTAGTTCTGCCTTTAGTCGATCTGTCCATTTTATTTTCGTGCCATCAGTCGAAACAAACACATCAACATTTTGTGTCCGCTCAACACGTCGTTCCCACTTAGATGCTTCTGAGTTATAGAATTCTATCATTGCTTGCATATTGTCGGCGAGCGCGTCTCGGTTGAAGTTGTAAGCCCAAGCATCGCGGGCGGTTAGTACACCAACACTATAAGTTTTAAAAATTGTATCTTTTACATCGCCTCGCGTTGACTTGGCTATTTTGCTCCCTATGGGAATGAAAGCGTCAAAATCGTTATGGAGGTCCGTTGTGAGCCATGTATGCCGTTTATCGGGGGCTAACTCCTGCCACCTCACATTGCCGACGTGCTGTTTTTCGTCCAGAAAGGCGAAGGTGCGTGTTTTGCTTACATCTGTCGTTTCGTCGTTATAGCAGATGTGAAATGCAAGGTCGGGGTTAGAAACCTCTCCTACTTTACGTTTCGATTTGACAAAGATATTGATACTCACCCCTACTTGAATACCAAACACGTTAGAATCCCCCGGTTGTCCCTTGCGGACGTTCCCGCCTAAATCCAAAATATAAAGCGTATCAAATTCGTCGGAGAGGTGCCTTCGCATGCCGTCAAACATTTGCGCGTCAATAAAACTGTTGTTCGTCACAAACGCGACGATCCCCTCATCGCTAAGTTTGTCCATTGCCCATCGGAATGCCTTGACGTACGGATCATAGAGTTTGTTTTTCAGTTGCGCGCTGGAGTCGGCTGCAAACGTGTTCCGCACCCGCGTGTCAACCGCTACATGCCGCCGGTTTTTGTTGTTATCGTTCTCGTTGTTTTGACTTGCATTGTAGGGCGGATTGCCGATAACGACGAACATTGGTGTCTCTCTCTGCTCCTCAACCCGAAGCGTATTCTCCGGTGTAAAAAAGGAAAACTGTCCTGTTTGATGCGGTGCGTCCATTAAATCCACCGTATCAAACGTATCCACGAAACAGATATGTGGGAAGGGTTCATAATCGCCGGTTCTCTCAAAATAGGCGTGTTCAATGTTGAGACTGGCGATGTAATAGGGAAGCAGCATTACCTCATTACAGTGCAGTTCCTCTCGGTATTTCTGTGGCAGCCGCCGCCCCTGAATTTCTTGCATGAGGCGGACGATAAAGTTACCGGTGCCGACAAACGGATCGACGATATGAACGCCCATATCTGAGAGTGACCGTCCGAACTCAGTTTTGAGAACGTGCTCAACGCTTTTCACCATGAAATCTACGATAGGTTGTGGCGTGTAAACGATGCCGTGCGTGTCGGCAACTTTCACCGAAAAACCTTGAAAGAACTGCTCGTAGACGGTATTCAAGAACGACTGTTTTTGTGAGAAATCAGTAATAGTCGCAGCGGTTTTCTCGATCGCAGTGTAGAACGGATTTAAGGGACGCAGGAACTCGGAACGGCTTGGAGAACGCTGCGTAAGGATTTGGATCACTTTCTCAATTTCTTGGGCGATGATATTTCTGTTGGTAAAATCGGGATTGTCAAAAACGGTGCGGAAAATCCGTTCGGTGAGGAGGTGCTGGATGAGCATCTCTTCAACTTGTGCCTCGGTGAGGTTTGGGTCAATAGCAGCTCGGCACTGATCATGAAAATTCGTAAAGGCTTGCCGAAATAGCTGGTTGTCCTGCATCTCAGTCTCAACGCGCTGCGCAACACCACGTCCCAACACCGGCACTTTCTCCCGAAACTCCTCTACTGCAGCATACCAATCGACGATGTTTTCCTCTTGATACGCGAAGAAGGTGTTCAATAACTCAATAAGATTCTTTGGATCCGTCAGGTCTACATCAAGGCGGAGGTGCCCGTTCTGATAGAGAAGGGCGCGCGTCGGGGATTGAATGATGATATTTTTGAACGGATACCCGGCTTCCGATTTCCGCCGCGCTTCAGTCAGGAGATCGTCTTGTGTATCTTTTGCCTCATAGTGTCCATGGGGTAAGTCAAAAGCATCAACGACCTCGCCATCTAACTGAATGCGTCTATTTTCTTGTGTGTAGCGTGTCTTTTCGCAGACGAGGATGAGACCCCCTTGTCGGCAATAGTGTTGGAGGAGCGTTTGGAATGCGGTTCGGACTGCGCCTTCGTGTTCTACACCGATTTTCGCGTAGGCTTCAAGTTCTGTGTAGTAGTTTTTGATGGGTTTATGTGTCGGTTTGATATTAAGTGGCGGCATGACGTTTCTCCGTGTAGGGTTGGCAATCGGATTTAAGATAACGCCAATTATACACGCATTTGGAGGGTGAATGCAAGAGAAATTTGACGGGCGAGATTTCCAAGGGAGAATATGCAAAACACCCCAAGCAAAACAACTTGCCTGTTACGATATATCATTAATTTTAAACTTCACAGGACTTAGGCAAAATCAGAGAATTAGGTTTGTCATGATGCAATTCGTGCGGTTAGGAATGCAGATCGCAACCCCCTTTATCCCCCTTATCAGGGGGACAGGTGAGTACACCGCAAAACCGCACCTACCGGGGAAGTGCGTAAGTCCTACCTTATTCAAAATCACTGACGCGCGCGGCTTGGGGTGGGCGCGTCGGCAGTTCTCTCTCGGCTAACCTGTCTTCAGGGATATAATCAGAATAATCGGAAATCTGACCGTGCGTTAAGGCGTACATCACGACGTTGGTCATGAAACGATAGGCGCCCGGTGAATAGTGCAGGCTGCGTGTTGGGATACTCACTGTCTCCATCGCGCACATATAGTCACGACGGTTAACAATAACCGCCAACCTATTACCGACGGAAACACCTTCAAGGTAGTTCCGCTTCGGCGGACGTGTGCCCCACCAGAAGATATCAAAACCGATAGGCGGTCCCCCCATTCGATAGAAGTTATTATAGATTTCGTGGTTGTTGGAGATCCGTTCAACTTGATACTCAGGCATGACGTAACGCATCTGTGCAAGAAAGAGGCGAACCATTGCTTGTGCAGGCGCGTTCACACCGCAGTCGTCAAAGAAGAGGAATCCGCCTTTTTCGACGAGATAGCGACGCAGACCAGTGGCCTCAGGCGCAGTAAGGCTGCCAGCCATTTTACCGGTACCGTACCGCCATCCAAAGAGTTTCCGAGAGCGGACGAGTGAGGGATCATGTCCTGTCATAAAGGCGAGCGGCGTTTTGAGGAGATTGGCATCGTTGAGCTTTACCGCGCCGCCTTCAACGTTCATATCAGCTCTGATTTTGGTGCGTTCGTTGAGCCATTGCGTCAATGCGTTGAGCGCGGAAGCATCCGCCCACCAGTCCGAAAGGTCGTGCCGTACCCGTGCAAAGCGGAGAACACCGCGAATATCCGTTCCTTTACCGACGACGCGTCCACCCGGTTCCCCTTTTGGCAGTGGCAGCACTTCATTGTTACCGAGTACGATCTTCTCAACGACATCACTGAGTGCTTCACGGGCTGCGCCAACGTTTTCAACCATTGCGAGCCCAGGTGGATGGTGAAAAGCGACTTTTACCTGTACGGGGCTGCCTGCAACGCCACGACTGATGTTCGCGAGCCTAACGGAAGGTGCAGTTACCACGGGTGCCGAGAATGCCAACGCATCAAGAGCATCCAATACTGAAAGGTTTGCATGTGTTACGCCTGTTGGTACGGGTGCGTTCGGTGTAACGACGCTTGGCACATTCGGGTCAATCGGTGGCTTGACTTGGATCGTCTGTTTTGAAATTTCAAGCACCGTTCGCGGTTGGAAAACGAACTTTTCGACAAACGCAGTTGTTACACGGGGTTGTAACTCAACCTGTTCGACAACAACACTCTTTCGCTCTGGAACAGTCGGCTTAAGAGTTACAGATATGACGATCGGCTTCCGTACCTTAGGGCCCGGCGGCACTTTGAGTTGAATCACGTCAGCCCCTATGATTTCTTGGAATCGTGGCGTTTGTATGATTAGATAGATACCCGTAACAAATGCGATGACAAGGTGGAGTACCACGGAAATCATGAGCGCACTTGCAGTCCTTTTCTTAGGCATTTGTCATCACCTCCAGAAGAGAATAGCTGCTGAGATAAGGCTATCCAGTTGCCCTTAGTAGATAACTAACTGGACAGCCGTAAATAAAGTGAGCGGATTTTAACTGTGCGCACGCGCAAAGTACTATTCAAAACTACCGACCCGCGCCGCTTGGGGTGCGCGCGTCGGGAGTTCCCTCTTAGCCAATGCGTCTTCAGGCACATAACCGGAGTAGTCAGAAATCTGACCGTGCGTCAACGCATACACGACGACGTTCGTCATGAAACGATAGACACCGGGTGAATAGTGAACATTACGCGTTGGTAGACTCACCGATTCCATCGCGCACATATAGTCCCGACGGACGACGATAACGGACAACTTGTCACCGATGGAAATACCTTCAAGGTAATTCCGTTTCGGCGGACGTGTCCCCCACCAGAAGATGTCGAAGCCGACTGGCGGGCCGCCCATTTCATAGAAGTTGTTGTAAATTTCGTGATCGTTAGGGATCCGTTGAACATGGTATTCCGGCATGACGTAACGCATCTGCCCGAGGAAAAGGCGAACCATTGCCTGGGCGGGTGCGTTGACACCGCAATCGTCAAAGACGAGGAGTCCGCCTTTCTCAACAAGGTAGCGACGTAGACCGGCCGCTTCTGCCTCACTGAGCTGACCATCTAATTTACCACCACCGTATTGGCGTCCGAGCAGGTTACGTGAGCGGACGAGTGATGGATCGTGTCCCGTCATGAAGACGAGTGGCGACTTGTGCAAATTGGCATCGGTGAGTTTCAATGCGCCGCCTTCAACGTTCATATCTGTCTTGATTTTCGTCCGTTCGTTGAGCCAGTGCGTCAGGGCATTGAGCGCAGAGGCATCCGCCCACCAATCAGAGAGACTGTGCCGGATCCGTGTGAAACGGAACACGCCGCGAATGTCTTTTCCTCTACCAATAACGTGTCCGTGTGGTTCACCTCTGGGCGCAGGTGGCACTTCGACAGAACCGAGGTTGATCTTTCTATTAACATCGTCAATGCTGCTGTTGACTGCACCGACATTTTGAACCATTGCGAGTCCCGGTGAACGTTCAAAAGTGACCTTCACTTGGACTCCGCTGCCCGCGACACCTCGACCGATATTCGCGGGGCCAGCGGAGGGTGCAGTTGCCACGGGGGCAGAGACGGACAAGGCATCAGGGGCATCTGATACTGGCGGCTCCACGTGCGTTAGGGCTGTCGGTACTGGTGCATTCGGTGTGACAATTTGCGGCACATTCGGATTGATCGGTGCCTCAACTTTGACAGTCTGATGTGAAAATTCGAGCACTGTCTTTGGTTGAAAAATATCTTTGTCACTAAATACGGTGGTTACACGAGGTTTTACCGGCACTTGTTCGACGACGGTATCTCGCGTCGGGACAGTCGGTTTAATAGGTTGTTTGATAACGGGTTTCCGTACGATAGGCTTCGGTGGTTTTGTCGGTTGGATGACTTCGGCACCTATGAACCCTCGGAAATGTGGCGTTTGCGTGATGAGGTAGATACCCGCAACAAACGCTAATGTGAGATGGAGGACCAAGGAGGTCATCAAGGCGCCTGAGGTTCTTTTCGAACTCATTTTCATTACCTCCAAACAAATAGTAGTTGTGAAGGTAAACGCAATTTCTGTGCCAATGCGAAAAATGCTGAATTTGGGCATAATTTCGGCATTAACTGCACGAAAAGGGACAGATGCCGCTTGAAACTGCACAAAAACGGGCTATTTTCGGTGTTTCTACAAATATGCTGCTATTAAGTACCGGTAACGGAATCTCTTCGTAGGTTGCCAGTAGAAGTTGAGATATGGGGTTTTGTAGGTAGGGTATCAGCAGGTCTTTGGTGGACAACAACTTCAATCTCGTGATTTAACTTTTCAAGCATTGAAAACAGGTCAGTTATCGAAAAGGCACGAAACAGACCTTTTGAAAGGTCGGAAAGTTCAGATTTACGGATGCCCAAAATCTTGGCAGCCTTACTGCGTCTCAGTCGACGTTTGGTTATAATGTCATCAATGATAAAGACAAGACGGCATTTTGCGAGGTGTTCCTCTGGGGCGGGAATCTCCAAATCTCTGAAGATGTTACCGCTGCTTTTTTCAACTTCAATTTTTTCTTCATTCATTCTTATCCTCCTGTAGAGCATGTTCTTCAGCACGATTTAAACGCCTACGAATCAAATCAATTTCCTTCTTTGGTGTTTTTATGCCAAATTTCGATTTCTTCTGAAAACAGTGGAGAATATAAATTAGGTCTCCAAGATTCATTGCGTAAATGGCACGATAGGTCCCACGATTATGATTACTTATAATTTCATAAACACCGGAAAATCCCCGCAAGGGCTTGGTTTTACGAGGTGTTTCGGCCCACTGTACTCTTTGCAGAATGGAGCCGATTTCGTTTTGTACCTCCGCGGGAAATTCCGAAAGACGTTTTTTAGCGTCACCGACCCAGAAAACAGGGCTCATCTGCTGCAATTGCATAAGCATATTTTACCAAATAGATGACGACTTTACAAGATTTTTTTATTTCTTCAAATCTATTAGAACGAAGTTGAAATGCGAAACCCTTTAGGTGTTGCACCAGCGGGTATTTCGTGCGGAACAAACTCAATGTAAAGCCCCAACTTTTCCAATAGTAAAAGCAGGCAATCAAGCGAAAAATCGGCACATCTGCCTTCTTGCAGTACGGCAAGCTCAGATTCACTAATCTCCAGAGTCTCTACTGCTTCGTCCGGTCCAAGCCCACGTTCCACTAAAACGTCACGGATTATTGAGACAAATCGAACTTTCATGAATTCTTCTGGATTGGGAAGTCCCGAATCCTTGAAAAAGTCGGCACTGCCTTTTTTACCTGCAACTCTTTCTTTGTTCATCTTCTTCCTCCTTTTGCACAGGAAATCTACCCTCTATACAGGGTGCGCATCTGTTGGATAACTTTGGGTAATTTGGCGATGACTGCATCGATCTCCGCTTCGGTGGTGTTTCTACCGAGGGAGAAGCGGACAGTGCCTTGCGCTAAACGTGGCGGTAAACCGAGGGCGGCAAGGACATGCGACGGCTCCATAGAGCCAGAGGTACACGCCGACCCCGTTGAGACGCAGATACCCTCCATATCTAACCGTAGGATGAGGCTTTCACCCTCCACATTTTCAAAGGAGATGTTAAGCGTACCGGGCGCGCAGTGATCGGGATGTCCGTTGTAGTGCAGCCGATCAATGTGTGCATCTAAACCTTCACGCAGTCGATGTGTTAAGGCGGCGAGATGCTGCGCGTAGGAGTCCTGCTCCTGTTTCGCAAGTTCGGAAGCAACGCCAAGTCCGACAATAGCAGGCACATTTTCGGATCCAGCGCGGCGGTTGCGTTCGTGTGCGCCACCGTGGACGAGGTTTGCCAGTCGGGTGCCGCGGCGGATATAAAGGACACCAATGCCTTTGGGCGCGTAAATCTTGTGTCCCGAAAACGCGAGGAGATTCACGCCGAGTGCTTGAACGTCCATCTCCAATTTACCGACCGATTGAACGGCATCGGTGTGGATAGGAATGTCGTGTTCTTGTGCGGTTTCACAGATCTCCGCAAGCGGTTGGATCGTGCCGTTTTCATTGTTGACGTGCATGATAGAAATCAGCACTGTGGTGTCGCGGATTGCGTTACGGAGTTGTTCAACGTTAATCCGTCCGTGTCTATCGACCGGCAGATAAGTTACCTCGAAACCGCGTTGCTCGAGATAGTGACAGGTATGCAAAACGGCGTGATGCTCTACAGAGGAGGTGATAATATGGTTACCTTTACCTCGGCTCTTTTGCAATTCGGTGAGCCCTTTGATAGCGTGGTTATCTGCTTCGGTGCCGCTTCCTGTAAAGACGATTTCACTCGGGCTTTTGGCACCGATGAGTTCGGCGACCTGTTCGCGTGCGGTGTCAATCGCAGTGCGGGCTTCGCGTCCGTAGGCGTGAATGCTGGAACCGTTGCCGAATGCCTCCATAAGATAGGGCATCATAGCGTCCCGGACTTCGGGACGGAGCGGTGTCGTAGCGTTGTAGTCTAAATAGATACGTTCCATGTTTTTCGTCTGTGTCGCGATCTGGAGAAGTTTATTCGTACGTTCGGTGGTTCCAAAAAGTTATCCGATTCGGATTAATTTTAATATCCGGCACTGACTGACTCCCGCCGACCTGTCCGTTCGCGTCCAAAAAGGAGAGATTGAGCGTATGCGTGCCTACAGGGAGCGGCATCCGCACCATAAAAATCTGGTTCGGCAGCGTTCGCCAAGAACGTTTATCCGCCTGCTCTGTTAAAACGCCAACGAGGTTCGTAAGCAAACCTAAGGTCTCATTTTTCTTGCCCGCCTGTCGGGTGAGTAAGTATTTTCCTACAGCCCGTACTAATGTTCGTAAAAGGATCATAGGGCGCTGGGCGTTGAAGGTTTCAATCGCGATGGTTTCTATGTCCTCGACAAGGACACCTCTTCCCTGATTTTCTCCTACTGCGACTCTAATTCCACTGAAGCGTGGGCGATGTGAGTCGATTGTTGGGATTGCCACGCGCAGGAGATACTCCAATTTCACCTCTTCATAGGTTGCGCCTTCGCGTGTCATAAGTTTGCTTGGGAATTTTTCATCCTTCACGTCGTCTGTTTTGAGGATCGGAAATATCAAGTTCTCCTCAGCTTTGGACGGAACGTAGCCGCTTTCATAGAAAAGGATCAGCTCGCCAGTATTTTCGGGACGTGATGTAGACTTGCCGTACTGCTCTTGATAACGCTCAAACTCATCAGTGAAACCAAGTTTACGCGTCAATCGAACCAGTGCTTTACCGATGTCGGGTGGCATTCCTACACCGGTTTTTTCCGCGGCGTTTTTATAGTACTCGGCTGCCTGCTTATAAGAAATCAATGCATCGTTCCACTCACCCGCAGCTTCAAAAAACATGCCAGAAAGGTATGCCAGAAACCCGGTTCCAAAGAAATCGTACTTCTCATCTTCACCTTTGAAGTAGTTGATGAGTGCCGTAGCACGGCGGCATTCTACCAAGGCACCGTCCAATTGATTTAAGTAAGCGTAGTTGAGCGCGCGATAGTAGTGGCTCAAAAGCCGCTCATACTCGGTAGCGGAATATGGGCGCAACTTGTCGGAAGTGACCAGTGAACCTAATTCTTTTGAAACACTTTTGGTATAGCGGTCCTCTGCAATATCTCCAGCGATGTCAAGTGCTGCACTGCTCTCCGCAAAGTGGTTGGCATAATGCGCAACCAGTCCGAATTCAAATTGGTACGGGATGTCCGGTTCTTTCGGGGCGTGTTTCTGAAGGTAGGTGTAGGCATTTTCTGGGTTACCTGTCTCCAACGGTTCTATGACTTCTTGGAACTTATAGCCAGCGCACCCTATCATCAAAAAAATAATAAGCAGAAAAGGAAGTGTTTTGATCATTTGCCTCCGTAATATGAAGCGAATAGTAGCGGGCGGGCATGGGGACCCGCCCGAACAAATCTATCATGGTTTAAACTTGCCGCGTCCGATAAACTTTTTAATTTCTTTCTGGCCGATCCAGACCTTCTCGTTGGTTTCGATGTTTGTCAACGTGAGATCTGTCTGATAGAAGACGACCTGCTTACCTTCCACACGGTCTTCGATGGTGTTGATTTCACCGGTCATCATATAATCGGCACCGAGTTCTTGTCCCATCCGTTTAACGGTTTCGAGTGAAGCGAATTCGCCTTGGTCGGCACGTTCTTCGCGAATTTCGCTGCGCTCGCCTGAGCTGGAAACCGGGCGGACTTTGCCTGTGTTGATAAAGGCACGCTCAATATCTGTTATAAATGTAGCGACGGGGATATGTTCCATGCTTTTATTACGGATACCCCCGACAATAACGGTGGGCTTGCCACCGGTACTCATTCCGTGGTTGTTAATCCACGGGTGGTTCAAACATTCGTCAATCATCTGATCTGCTACCATACGGGAATCGGTATCATTCCAACGTCCAGACAGATCGATTGTGGTGTCGGTGTCAATGCGGGTAACCTGTTTAGAACTGCAACCGCTGAAAGCGATAATCCCGATTAGTACAGCATAGATTGTGTATTTGACGGCAGTCTCGGCTGCCAATATTTTATACATTAGAAGTACTCCTTTTTTAATAGTTTCAGTTATCGGTTATCAGTTAAGAGGTCTCTTGTAACTGACAACTCTCATTGCGAGGCGAACTGACAATTGACAACTATTTCTCTGATAACTGAAAGGTTTTTCGCAGAAAAACCGAACTGACAACCGACAACCCTTTAAAAATCTAAGTCGGCTTCTTGAACAATTTTGTCGACGAACGTATCCAGTGCCATCGCGCCGATGTCGCCTTCATCTCGACTCCGGACACTGACAGTGCGACTCTCCGCCTCACGTCCACCAATAATTAACATATACGGCACACGTTGCAAGCGGGCTTGACGAATCTTCGCGCCGATCTTGTCATCGCTATTATCCAACGCAACGCGGCACCCCTTTTGCAACAGCAGTTGCTCGACCTCTCTACCGTAATCAACGAAGCGTTGGCTAATCGTCATCACAACACACTGGACAGGAGAGAGCCATGTCGGAAAGGCCCCCGCATAATGCTCAATGAGCATGGCGATGAACCGCTCAAAGCTCCCACAAATCGCGCGATGGATCACCACAGGCCGCTTTTCGGAGCCGTCGGGTGCGACATAGATCAAATCAAACCGTTCGGGCAACTGGAAATCGAGTTGCACGGTGGCGCACTGTACATCTCGGTTGAGCGAATCTCGGACTTGAAAATCGAGTTTAGGCCCGTAGAATGCCGCCTCGCCGGGATCAATAGTGTGCTCAACCTGATTGTTTTTGAGTACATCCTCAAGAATTGTTTCAGCGCGATTCCAGACCTCCACATCCCCCATAAACTTCTCCGGGTTTCGCGTACTCAAATCGCATCGGAAGGGTAAATCGAAAGTGCCGTAAATCCGCTGGAAGAGCCCAAGGATACGCTCGTATTCATCTGCGATTTGATCTTCCGTGACGAAGTTGTGCGCGTCATCTTGGCACATCTGGCGGACGCGCGATAAGCCAGTCAGTGTGCCTGTGGCTTCGTTGCGATGCAACACGCCTTGGTCGTGCAGGCGGTAGGGCAGGTCTCGGTAACTATGGCGCGCGCTTTTATAAATGAGCATGTGCGCCGGGCAGTTCATCGGTTTGAGTGCGCTGACCGAATCGCCATCTTCGCTTTCAACGACAAACATATCGTCTTTATAGTGTTCCCAATGCCCAGATGTTTTCCAGAGGCTGCTATCGTAGAGCAGGGGTGTCCGTACCTCCTGATAGCCTTCGCTGAGATAGAGTTTCCGGACCTTTTCAGACAAGAGGTTATAGATAAACGCGCCTTTGGGGAGCCAAAATGCGCTGCCGGGCGATTCCGGGTGCATCTGAAAGAGTTCCAACTCGCGTCCGAGTTTCCGATGGTCGCGTTTGGCGGCTTCTTCGCGTTGTGTCAAGTATCCCTGAAGGTCGGCTTTGGTCTCCCATGCGGTGCCGTAAATGCGTTGCAACTGCTCGCGATTGCTATCACCGCGCCAATAGGCTCCAGAAACGCGGAGCAGTTTGAAATACCGGCATTCGCTCGTTTTTTCGACGTGCGGTCCCTTGCAAAGGTCCGTAAAATCGCCGTTGTGATAGATAGATACGCCTTCGTCGGCGACACCTTCATCGCTTGCGCTGACTTCTCGGTCAGAGATTCCATCTATTAATTCGAGTTTGAATTTTTGATCTCGTTCACCGAACCATTCACGCGCATCGTCGTAGGTCCAGGTCTCCTGTTCAAAAGGCACATTCGCTTTAATCATCGCCTTCATGTGCTTTTCGATTGCGGGGAAATCGTCGGGTGTCAGCGGACGTGGTACCTCCATATCATAATAGAACTCGTTCTCAATCGGTGGTCCGATCGCGAGTTTAACGGTACGTTCGCCATCTGGAAATAGTTGTTGTACGGCATACGCCATGATATGCGCGGTCGAATGGCGTAAGCGTTGTAAGTAATCTTCGGGCTGATTGGGTTCACGCATTGCGGTTTACTCTCTATATATCCATTCGTATAGGGTTCAAAATTGGTCTTGATAGACTTAACGTCTTTTTTCGTACACCGTTTACGTATTTATTTTACCGCATCCGGAAACGAAATACCAATTGAAATATCGAAGCGTATTTTTCTGTACCGCAATCAGTCGGTTTGGACTTGAGATTTTTGTAAGAAGGCTGAAAATATTAGCGTATGCCTCCTATTTTGTTTCTACTACCTTCACACAACGGAAACCGAGGACAGTGTTCGTGAGTGTTGGAGAAACTTCGTTGCGATAGGCGATACGAAGATGCTCCTCATCATGGATCCATGAACCGCCCCGGACGACGCGGGAAGCTGTGTCGTTCACAAAGTCGGATATGACTAAATCTACGTTTTCTACGGTATTCATACCTGCAAGCGGATTGCGATCCGGCGAGGAACGATAGAAATTGCTGTAATACGCGTCCAGACACCACTCTAAGACGTTACCTGCCATGTCGTATAGCCCATATTCATTGGGTGAATAATTACCGACCTCCGTTGTTCCGCCGACATGACTACCGTAGTTCGCGTTTCTACTTGAGATTGTATTCCCCCAAGGATATCGCGTGCCGGACTTTCCACCTCGTGCGGCTTTCTCCCATTCTGCCTCTGTCGGTAAACGTTTCCCTACCCAATTTGCATAAGCCATCGCCCCATACCAACTCACGTAAGTCACCGGGTGATCACCTTTTCCACTGGGATAGTTGTCTCCATTCCAATGCTTTAAGTAGTTTCCATTGTGAAATGCTGTAGGTATTCGCGTTTTCCGCCACTGTGGATTCGCATCAGCAAACATTTTGTATTGTGCGTTGGTCACCTCGTATGTGTCCATATAGAACGCATCTATATAGACAGTATGGATCGGTTTTTCGTCGGTTTTATCGTTGCTACCCATCTGAAATTCGCCTGCTGGGATTAACACCATATCTGATAGGACTGCGGGAGTTATGGGATTGGGGTCTGGAGTCGACAGGGTCGGTATCTCCTGCTTCGGGGTAACAATTGGCGGTTCGCTGGGTGGGGTTGGCGGCAGTGGTACAGGCTCCTCCTGTGTGTTAACAGGAACAGGTTCCGGAGGTGGAATAGTTTTTTCCTCAGGTTCAGTCTCGGCTTGCCTTATGGGCTCAGGTTCCAACGGTGCTACAGGGGGTGCGGGTTTGGGTTCCGGAGGTGGTCTTGCCGTTGTTTCCTGATTTGGGATGACAGCGGGTAGTTCGGTGGGTGGGGTTGGTGGCAGCGGTGCAGGCTCCTCCTGTCCAGCAGTAGGGACCGGTGCCGCGGATACCATAGAATCGCCATCCGCTTCCGTTGTGCTCTGTTTAGTGGCAACAGGTTCGGGTGCCTCGCGTGTGATGGTTTCCGTTTCTAATCCGGCTGTGCTTTGTGCAGCTACAGATGTCGTTTTGTCAATGCTCGGAGGATTTAATGCACTGACATATCTAATTGTGCCGGTAACACATAATAAAAGGATAGGCACCGCGGCTACCCAGAGCTTCATCCGTTTTCGATCGTAAATTTCCAGGGCTCGGTAACCTTGAATTGCCAAACCGATCACAAGTCCCCAGAACGTCCAACTGATAACAATGGGTATGTTAAATCCAAGATGAAACAGTTTATCCAGTCCAGTAAGAATAGATGCTAAAGCAAGAAATGGAGCAAGCACCACCGGCAGGATCCACTCAGCCACTATATGCGTTACCATAGAACCAAAGAGCATAGGCAGTACAATAGGGAGGACAATTCCGACGAAAACCACCACACCGAATGCAACAAAAATAAGCAAAAAGGGTGATCGGCTAAAGCGGATGGTATGGACTACCCACCTAAAGCAGAATTTAGTAACCTTGACAAAGAAGGCAATTTGCAACTTGGCGATATATATCCAATAGTGGACCAAAGCTTTTATTAGTTTGCGGTAGTCTTGTGCCTGAAGGAAATTTTTAATTGGCAGAATTATTGGCAGAATTGGCATCAAAAATCGTTGCCAACTGAACGACTTCCGAACAACGAGAAGCCAATGCGCGTATATACCGATTCCAAAGATCAAGGGGGCTGCCCATGCGACATTTAGGGGTGCTGTCGCTACGATGAGACGGGTAAAGAGCGCGAGTGCCGCCATTGAGACACCGCTGATACCGACCCAGCGGAGTAGTGGCTGAATCCCATGATTAATATAGATCGGAACCTCTACATTCTGACCGTTGGTGTCAATGACAAGGGCTGTCCGATGTGCTGTTTTAGATGTTAAGACGTTTTCATCGAGATGAATACTGACGATGCCCTCACCATGGATATTCGTATCAGAAAGCTGCAACCCCGGTATATCGCTTTTCAGATGGACATCGCCGTGGAGGAAACCGCGCCCCGCGTTCTTAATTTCGGAACGGATCGTTTTTGCGCTGCCCGTCGCCACGGTGTTCGCGATATTGTTCGTTTCGGAAGGGGGCGTTTCGGTGCTGCGCGTCGCCACGGCGTTGAAATGTATTTCAGGGTGGCTTATATCAGGTATCGGGTTTCCGATTCCCGGGTCAAGTGCCTGAACGAAAGTTTCTAAAGCGAGGTCCTGCTGGTCACTATAATGATTTGTGACTTCATTCGCGGTATCAGCGAGTTGGTGTTGCTCGATGTAGGCAAGCCAAAACGCAAAGAAACCGTTGGACAGCAGCGTTTTTGACTGATCCCAATTCTTATCTATCAAGCGAGCGAGTTGTTTCGGCGTGTTCGCGCCTTTCCCCTTCTCCATCCTCACTTTACCGTGAAGGACTGCGACCATCGCTATAAGTCCTGTGTCGCGATCATCGGAAAATCGGTCTACAATTGTTTTGGCAGCATCCGCGAACTGATTCTGGTCAGCACTGCGAAGATTTTGCTCTAAGGTGCCCGCGTAAAGGGCATCGGCGGCAATAGTGGGGTGCTTCTCGAGTAAGGCTGCCAAATCTGCGATAGTACGTGCTTCTTCGCCGCCAGGGAACGTCAAGACAGGCTGCTCCAGTTCCTCTGGTGCCTCAGTGAGGGTTGCGATGTGTTTCCTACGTTTTCGTGGGTCCAGCAGCGTATCCTTGGCATCATTGAGAACTTTTTGCCACTGTGCTTGTGTTAATCCATCCGAACGCGGCATATTCGCATACGCCCCAATTGTGAGGGCATATCGTTTTGTGTGTGCTTCGTTGACGAGGGCTTTTATTGTCGCCTCATCTTTGTCTTGGATATCGTCAATTGAGAGTTCAAGCACTTCAAAATAGTTATAATCCATGATATTCATTTCCTTTTTGATGGTTCAACGTACCTTCCGGAGGTTGGTAAGGTGATCCGTTGTGGATGTGTTGCGAGAAGGTGTGAAAACAGCCGCTCACAACGCACCGGCCGGAGATGAAAGGAGATGTCTATTCAATTTCCAAGTTTTCCATGTGGTCGGCGGCTTCTTCGACTTCCGCCGCGTCCAGTGTTGATCGGTCAATCTTCGCGTTTGCGGTTTTTCCGCCGGGACCTTTTGCTGTCACCTCAAGCGTCTGGTCCAGGTTGTATTTATAAGTAACATCAAACGGGGTATTCGCAGGCATTCCTGAAGGTAACTCAAGTTCACATTCGCCCAGTTTATATATTTCTTCAAATTGGGGAATTTCATCTATAAGTTGGTCTTCCTCAAGCCCTTGTACGACTTCAATTTGTACGCCGGGCTGGTAGTCGGACACTGTGTAGAAGGTATCCTGTACTTCGCAAGGGACGGGTGTCATCTTGGGAATCATCAGATGGACGTAGCGCGTAACGGTGTCTGATTTGACAAGAACAATCCCAAGATGATGCGTTGCCCCGTCGACGACTTTTATTGCCAGTTCACCCTTGGGACCGATGAACCGATCCTTGACAGCTTCTGGCATCTCTGCTAAGGCGTTCGTATCAGAAGTGCCGCTCGCTTGTTCTTCAATTTGGCGAAGGGTGCCCTGGATGGCTGCGCCGAGGGCGACGGCATCATCCGGATTAACTTCTTGCGGGTTAATCTCTTTGCCGCTAATTTCGGTGATCATCTCTTGAATCATCGGCATCCGGGTAGACCCGCCGACCAACAACACGAGGTCAATATTTTCCCAGGTCATCCCTGCTTCTGAGAGTACAACACCACATAAGGCACTGCACCTTTGGACCAAATCATTTGTAATTTCCTGAAATTTTTCGCGTGTGAGTTCAATGCGGCTGCTCTTGCCGTTATAGTTGCAGACGATTCGCGCTTTCTGTCGTTGAGACAAAGATTCCTTCGCGCTAATGGCGTTGAGTTGGATATCTTGATAGGCGTGAAGGTCTTGCAGTGGGTTCTCGCTGTGTTCCTCCTCAAACATCTGAGCGACGTGTACAATGATCTGATCGTCCCAATCCTTTCCGCCGAGTCTATGGTCTCCGTTCGTGGCAATCATTTCTAACTTAGATCCGGAAACCTTCATGACAGTTACATCAAAGGTCCCGCCGCCGAGGTCAAAGACGAACACGTTTTGATCGCTGCCGTGGACATCGACACCATAAGCCAGGGCCGCGGCTGTGGGTTCGTTCATGACTTGGAGGACGTTCAACCCTGCGATTTTACCGGCGTTGCGTGTCGCTTCTCGCTCAGCATCCTTGAAATAAGCGGGGACCGTAATGACTGCATCGGTGACCTCAGCGTTGAGATAGGCCTCCGCATCCTGTTTGAGTTTCTGTAAAATCAGTGCTGAGAGCTCTTCAGCCGAGTACTGCTTTCCAGCAAACTCTCGACCGAACTCCGCTTTGGATTTCCCGATCTCACGTTTGATGAACTCCACAATATCCTCCGGTACGGCGCTGGCGTTCTGTTTAGCGACCTTTCCGACGGTGATGAGGTCCTCTTCAAACATAATCACCGATGGTGTAATTCTATCGCTTTCGGCATTCGGAATAATCTCCTCCTGACCATGTTCGTTGACATGTGCGATCGCGGAGAATGTTGTGCCTAAATCTATCCCAACAACTTTACTCATCTTTTTAATCTCCTATTTTTTCTGTAGCGTTTGCGTTCGCTGTTTCTGAGGATTCATCAGTCGGTGGTGTGTATCGGAGGATTGTTACTTCTTCTGGGCGAAACACTGCGTCACGCCAATAGAAGCCGGTTTTGTGGACTGCTGCCACGTTTTCATCCTGGTCCGGGTCATCTGTCGGTATCGTTTTGAGGGTCTTGTGCAATTTCCGATCAAGTTTCTCTGGGTGTTCCTCATAAGGTTCTACATCCATACGATATAACACCTCTTCCAATTCAATTCGGACATTTTCCATATTATTGCGAAAATCCGAGAGTTTCCGTATGAGTCTGTCCGAAATTTTTGGCGCGTCTTCCGCCCGTTGTTTCGGGCGAATCGCCCGCAGCTGCTTAGCTGAGACTTCATCAGTCAGCAAGTCACCCAATGCGTTAAGCGTTTCACTCATATCAACCAGTTGGGATTCGACCAATACAAAATTATCGTAGAATTGAATGAGATTATGGATAATCGGTTTTTGAAAGGCTTCAAGCAGGACATTCTCCTTGTAGTCTTTCATTTCACCGTAGATTGCATCAAACATTTCTCTTTGGTTCTGGTTACGTGTGATCTGGCTCGTAAACAGTTCCTCCAATTTGGAGAGGTGCCGGTCTATAGATGTGAGCATACTTGTATATCCGGCATCCGTTGTTGAAGTTTCATCCTGTTCTGACTCGCTTTGTGATTCCTCTCCGTTTTCATCTGATACGGAGTCACCATCAGACTGTTCTGTTGATGCTTCCTGACCTTCTTGTAGCGATGGATCGTCAGTGTTATCTATATCGTCAACTTCAGTTGTTTCGTCAAGTATCCATTTTTCTTTTTTCACGATGGCGATCTCCTCTTTTAAATATCTCAGGACTTAGGGGCATTCAATTTTAAGAGATTATAGAGTTTCTCGCTCTTTCTCAGGATCCGGTTCGGTTAGGAATGCAGATCGCAAGAAACACTTTCTTCGCATTGGATTTTAGCGTTTGCAAAAACACCCCTTTATCCGCCCTTATCGAGGGGCAGGTGAGTACACCGCAAAACCGCATCTACCAGTTTGAGATATTCAACGTATAACTCTTAAATTGGCATCTATAGGCAGAGGTCTCCTTGACCGTACGGATTAGGCAACCTAACCGCTACGAAAATGTCCGTTTAGGTTTAGAATTTGCTATATATCAAACTCACGTCGTTAACGTTTTTCTTCCTCAATTGTCGGTGTTCTTTCGGTCTGTACTTTATCTACATCTACGACACATCGGAACCCGGCGGCACCGCCTCCGAGATGCTGTTGAGGATAAGGGATGAGATAGCGTTCTGTGAGCAATGCGATGCGGGGCGTTTCACGCCAAGAATTGCCGCGCAAGACGCGATGCTGCGGATCGGTGGTATCGGCACACCATTCCCAGACGTTTCCGAGCATATCGTATAAGCCGAATGCGTTTGGGAGATAAGTTCCGACGGGCGCGCTGCGGTGATGGTTATCTGCGAACCCTCCTAAATTAGCGTGTGTACCATCTGGTAGTGTGTTACCCCATGGGTACTTTTGACCGATAAAACCGCCGCGTGCGGCTTTTTCCCATTCCGCTTCTGTCGGGAGCCGTTTGCCTGCCCACGCCGCATACGCCACTGCATCGTCCCACGTCACATTTACGACGGGGTAATTCGGTGCCGGCGCGTCGGCATAAGTTTCCTCTGGTAACGGACGGTGCCCGGTCTGCTTAAGGAATACTTCGTATTGGGCGAGCGTGACTTCGTGTATGTCCATATAAAATCTATCCGTATGGACGGGATACGCTGGTAACTGTTCATCTTTTCGGGCAGGTGTGCCCATCCGAAACGCGCCTTCTGAAATCAGCACCATCTCAGCACCGTCTTTTTCCCACGTAATCGCTTCAGACGGGCCCTCGATTTCCAATTCAGCATTCCAGGCGAGGGTTTCGCCGCGCTTCAAGACCAGTTGGGTTTTACTGACTTTGTAACCCGTATGTGCTACCTGGACTGTTACGTGTTCACCCTGCGTATCGGTGTCAATCTCATAAAGCAGCGGGGTTTCGCCGACCATTTTTTCACCAATATGAACGGTTGCACCGCTCGGTTCGCTTGTGATGGCTAAGGTAGTGCTTGTCGCGTTTTCTAAGGCATCCTCGACGCTTGTTGGTAATGAATGGACGAGCGGTGTCTGTACGGTTTGTGCATCTGAGAAGTTCACGTCATTAAAAAGGGTTGATGTCTTTAATGTGCAGTGTGCCAGCACTTCCTCCCAGGAAAGGAATCCATCCGTTTCCTTTTTATCTGATAAAACACCATCGGTGTCAGCAGTGAAACTCTCAACAAGGGCGGCGGTAAAGTAGCCACCGACATCGTTGTTCCCGAACACAAATTGCCCGGGGGCAGCGGCGGTAACATCAAGAATGCCGGTGTGTTGGAGAAAGATATCCTCGGTATGAAGGCGGTTTTCCGGGAGTTCCTCCGAGAAAGTGACACTCACGTTTGGGCCGGAAGTCTTCACATAATTACTGCAGGTATTGGTAATCAACATTTTCAAATTCGCTGGCTTTTGTTCCAGCCATTGACGGAGTTTTGCGCGCGGGACTACGTCCTTGCTCTGATCAAAGTTAAGCACATGCTCGCTGTCAAAACTCTGTATACTGCCGTGTCCATTGTAGTAGACGAGAACTGTATCTGTTTGATTGGAATCTAATTGGTGAAGCCACTCTTTGACATCCTTACCTCTGATAATCCCCTGTTTGTTGTCTATAATGCCGTGGGGTTCCCCCTGGACGAGTGTCATTTTCATGATGCTACCGAGCAGCTCATCCTCAGATTTCATGAGGGTCAGATGGACATCACAGTGGTGTGAGACGAGCTGCATGACTTCCTTCATGCGCCCCTCACTTTTTTCGACACTTGTTCGGATGTTCACGTCATTTCCGAGTATAATGAAAAGCGCGTGAACTTCTTTAGCAGTAGCGACAGATACCGGTCCCACGAAGAGAACCATTATCAGTAGTAGCAGAAACCCTGCAGTGGGCAAAGTGTATGTGCGGTTCATAATTTCCTCCTAAAAAAATTGATCATCTGAGAATCTGGTAAATCGTTAGAATCTCATCGTTCTTCGCTTCTTTGTTTTGCAGGTCGGGTTGAACGGTGTCTTTGACCGTACGAACACAAACCTCTTGTCCCATAAGCATTTCTGCGAAGAGTAGCGGTTTGTAGTTGCACAATTCTGCGGCGTACTCGCCCAAATGCGACCTGCATTATTGCGCCTTGCGTAAGACTTATCAATCAAAAAAGCGTGGTATTTGGCATTAGATTTTCAGACGTATACCCAACAATTGCCAGCTGGATGGAGACGGGAGGTAGGGGGTCTACCTCGGTAATCCGTCTCCAACGCCCATTCGTAGGGATACAAGATTTTACGAAAAAATCAAGTAAAATTACGACGCTGCTTAAAATATCAGAGACATCAATAGCGATGTATGATATACTTAAACACGCACTAGCAATCTACGCTTGGCAGTGCCGCGGTTCGGGAGTCTACTACACTCGCCGAACCACCTGTAAAGGATTTTACGGATGCCAAAACATATTATAGCAAAAAAGAAAATAAAATACAACATTTTTTTCACCTCAATTTTTTTGCAAACCTAAGTCACTATCGAATAAATTAATGCCTTATGTACATTCGGCATTAATTTCGTAAACCTATTTGCATTTTTATTATTGAACTCACGCGTATAGTAGCAAAATTTATGCCAAGAATTTTACCAAGTATTAGGGG
>VYCT01000207.1 GCA_009843785.1 Candidatus Poribacteria bacterium
GTCCTAACATAACCCAAGTTACTAAGGCATTCACAACATTCTGGATTTTCAGGGATTCTGAACTATGAACGAGACTACCCAAACCCCCTCGGAAGAAAAAGAGGGGCCCATGCCTGTCGTTAGAAAGCCGGACACCGGGAAAATAGAGCTAGTTACGCCTAAGCCGCTTGTAGCGTATGATGTACAGGCAGCCAAACCCCGCAAAAAAGGCTTTGGGAAATCGGGACGGCAGACGACCCCTTCTCGCGAACAGCTTGTCCAGTTACTTCTGGAAAATATTGAGGCGTTTTCGGACTCCGAAGCCCAATTACTCAGTACAATTTTTGAGCTGCAAACGCTGACAGCACAAGAAGTGATGTTACCATTATCAGAAGCGGCCGTGTTGATCGTGGGGTCATCGCCCTCTGAAGTTCTTACACTCTGTCGCGCTTCCAACTATCATTACATCCCTATTTATAATGCGCGCGTTGACCAATTGATCGGCGTCGTTGATGCGATGGAGGTACTTGCAAGCGAGCACGACGACGACGATTTATCGGCATTCGTGAGAGATGTGAATTATGTACCTGCCCTGAAACCTGCTACGGATTTATTGAGTGATCTGCGGCAATCTGAGATACCGATCGCGATTGTGGTTAACGAGCACGGCAGTTGTGTCGGGATCGTAGAGTTGATAGATATTTTAGAGCGGATTATAGGCAAGGTCGCGGCTAATCGCAAACGGACGACACCTCACATCGAAAAACTTGGAACAAGCGACTGGCGTATCGATGCACGCATGTTAATTACTGATGTTAATAAAGTTTTAGATATCCAAATCCCGACAGATCAGTGTGATACGATTGGTGGCTTTGTCCTGCTGTTGCTCGGACACTTACCACAAAAAGGTGAGAAAGTTGTGTATGAAGATGTTGAATTTAATATAGAGGCAGCTTTCAAGTACGGGGTCTCTCAAATTCGGGCTACGAAAAAAACGTAAAAAAAGGGTAAGTGAGTCAATTGAAACGTCCGCGCCGTCAGATTTTCAAGAGAACCCGCGTCCGAATGTTAATTGTGTGGTATCTCATCTTGCTTGGTGCCATTATCATCCTCATCTGGAAAATGCCAGCGATCGTTTCGCACTTGTGAACGGTTGGTTCTTGTTGGGTGAATTCGGCATCTATAAGTCTCCAATTCTTGTAAGCAAACGTTTTGCATAAGCTTTGAAAGGAGGATCCGTTGAATGTATACGCTTATTATTATGTCATCTCATAAAAATTCTGTCCGCCAGCACATGATCGGTCGAGGGCTTCTATTGCTGCTATCCTGCGTTATCCTTGGTCTTTTCTTTGCGGCAATTGGCGGCTTCAACTACGGTCTCTTCCAAAAACGGCAGAAAGTCAGTACTGAAACCGAATTACAGACGCGCATGGATAAAGAGATTCAAGAACTAACGGAGGCAAAACACCAAGTTGAATCGGAACTTGCTGCCGTTAATAAGGAGATGAACGACATTCGGCAGATGGCAGAAAAGATTCAGGAGGCTTTAGGGATCCTCGGGCAAGGTGGCGCGCTGAATACGACTTCGCCCTCCGGAGAATCCGAGCCTCAACAGACGGATATGTCAGCGTTCACTGATGCCGCACCTGATACCGACGCGCCGCAGAAACTGACACCCAGTATCCTGAAAGAGGAGTTGCAGGCACTTTATAACTATATCAACGCATATAAACAACAACTTTTCGGCTATCCTTTGATTCTCCCAGTGAAAATCCGACAGGAAAATGGGGAGCGACACACTTTTTGGTATTCTTCGCACTTCGGATGGCGGAACCACCCCTTAACGAAAACCCGTGAATTTCACCAAGGGTTGGATATTAAAACCCGCGCCGGCGTTCCTGTGATCGCTGCCGCCAATGGCAGAGTTGTACAGGTTGGTGAGAAGGGCTATTTGGGAAATACAGTTGAGATTGTTCATGAAACCTCCGGGTATAAAACTTTGTACGCGCATTTGCAAGGTTATGCCGAGGGGCTCAAAGTTAATCAAGAAGTGGTCCGTGGTCAGATTATTGGCTACGTCGGAAATACTGGCCGTAGCACGGGGGCTCACCTCCACTACGGCATTTATGATATCGAAAAAGAGAGGTGGAGGAACCCAACCCTGTTTATCTTTAACCAAGAACCAACGCTCTCACCGTAACGGCTTACAAATCAAGGTTAACTGCGTATTACTGAACCTATGGTAAAAGGAGTATGAAAAAATGTCTTACTTTAAGCCCCTGGCCCTGGCGATAATATCATGTTTTTTAGCACTACCGTTGCTCTCACTCGCGCAAGACGAACTCATCATTATCTCCCCGCACCCAGAGGGTATTGAAACAGAATTTGGCAAAAATTTCGAGAAATGGTACGAAGTCCAAACAGGTAGGACCGTCAAAACAGATTGGCGAGATGTCGGTGGCACCTCTTCTAACTATCGGTTTATTGAATCGGAATTCAAGCGCGTGCCGGAGGGCATCGGTATCGACATCTTTTTTGGGGGCGGCACTGACAACTACCTCCGCCTGTCAAATATGGGATGGTTGCACGCTTACCCGCTGCCCGGAACACAACTTGAGCAGATGATGCAATCGTTCCAAGGGATTCCACTCTATGATGCTGAATATCAGTGGTATGGCGCAGCGTTATCGAGTTTCGGTATCATGTACAATGAAGAGCTTCGTGAACTGCTGAAACTTCCGAAAGCCACAGCTTGGGAAGATCTGGGGAACTTAGAATTGCTCGGTAGAATTGGCGCAGCCGATCCGAGAGAAAGCGGTTCCGCACACATGGTCTATGAGATCATCCTCCAAACCATCGGATGGGAAGATGGGTTTGCGCTGCTAACGAAGCTCGGTGGTAATGTTCGCGGTTTCTCCGCGGGTGCCAATGCGATTCCGACAGATGTCGTCGCAGGACAGGTCATTTATGGACTCGCAATTGACTTCTACGCATACGGTCAAATTGCGATTGTCGGTGCAGACAAAATTAAATACGTAGTCCCCGCTGATGGCGCAGTGGTCACGGCTGATCCGATTGCGATCCTCAAAGGGGCTCCAAACTTACCAGTCGCTGAAAAATTTCTTGAATTCGTCCTATCGGAAGACGCACAGAAACTCTGGATGCTCCGCGATACCGATCCTGAAGGACCTAAATGGAAAGGTGGTTTGAACCGCGCGAGTGTGTTGCCAGCACTCTATGATAAACTCGGCGAACGGTGTATCGTCCCAAATCCGTTTGCTATGGAAGGTACTCCTTTTCAATACGACTCAGACAAAGGCAGTATTCGATGGGAGGTCGTCAACGAGCTCTTCGGGGTTCTGATTATCAATTCGCATAAGGATCTCGTCAATGCGTGGAAGGCAATTCAGAAATGTAAAGACCCCGCAAAACGCGACGCGGCGATTGCAATTTTAACGAAGATGCCAATAACCGAAGCAGAGGCAATGGAACTCGCAAAGGATGCTTGGAACGATCCGACCGTTCGTAACGAAAAAATCAAAGAATGGGGCCTGTTCGCGAAAGAGAAGTTCAAAGAGGCGCGGAATCTGGCAAGATAACCTCTTACGCGGATACTTATGGATTGGCGGGGTTGCAAACCCCGCCTGCAGGAATAGAACTTCAGCACTTAAACAGCGTCGAAAGCACCGCTTTTAACGAGACTTTCAATAACCCGTTCACCCACTCCGTCTACCCGCGCACGGAAATCTTCGAGTGATGCGAACGCACCACCAGAGGCTCTCGCCGCTAAAATCTTATCTATCACCTTATTTGCTATCCCTTCAGCAGCGCCAAACCCGGAACGGATGGCATTACCCTCAACCGTGTACCCTTTTTCGCTCTTGTTAATATCTGGTGGGAGCAGATCAATTGTCACACCCAAGAATTCAGAGAGTTTGGCACATTCCTCTCGGTAGCGGGCAACTTTCGTTGAATTGCCTGCCTCTCCGGTCATCTTTGCTGCCATGAATTCGTGTGGGTAGTGGGTTTTCAGGTATGCCATACGGTACGCTAACATTGAGTAAGCAACAGTGTGCGATTTGTTAAAGGCATAGCAACCAATAGGTTCAAGCAGTTCAAATATTTCTTTTGCTTCCTCTTGAGCGAACCCTTTTTTCACTGCCCCTTCAACGAACTTCTCACGTTGTGTAGCAAGCAACGCCTCGTTCTGCTTACCCATCGCGGCGCGAAGGATATCCGCTTCAGCGAGTGTAAAGCCTGCAATATCGTGCGCGATTTGCATCACCTGCTCTTGATAGATGCATACACCGTACGTGCTTTTGAGCGCGCCTTCAAACGCGGGATGCATATACGCCACGGGCTGAACGCCATTCTTCCGATCTATGTACCGTTGCATATCCCCGTTTTCTATGGGACCCGGACGATAGAGTGCGGGAATCGCGGAGAACTCCTCAAAATTATCTGGTTTGAGTTCGGTAACAACCCGATACATACCAGAGGATCCTTCCAACTGGAACAAACCCGCGATGAGTCCGTTACCGATGAGCGAATACGTTTGTTGATCGTCAAACGGAATTTCTGCTAACTTGATCTCAATGTCCCGGTTTGTCTTAACCATCTGGAGACAGTCGTGCGTCTCGGTCAGACTCCGTAAGCCGAGGGAATCAAATTTGATGATCCCGACATCTTCAACGATTTTACCTTCAAACTGCGACGCGACCTGGTCGTGTCTATCCTTGAACAACGGGACGTAGTCTGTCAACGGTCCCTCTGTGACGACAATAGCGGAGGCATGACACGAAACGTGCCGTTTCATACCCTCTAACGCTTTGCTAATCTCAATCAACTCTCTATTTTCGGGGAGTTCGGCGAGGGTCTGAAATTCGGGTACCCGTTCCAAGACCTCATCAAGCGTGATTCCGGGAAAGGGCGGAATTAGCTGCGTCAACTGTTCGACTTTCTCGAGAGGCACCTCAAGTGCCCGCCCGACATCCTTAATAGAGGCTTTCGCACCTAAGGTCGCAAAGGTCGCAACCTTACCAACAGAATCCGCACCGTATTTTTTCGCCAAGTACTCAATCACAGAGCCACGAGCGCGGTCGGCGAAATCGATATCAATATCCGGCGGATTGAGACGTTCAAGGTTTAAAAACCGTTCAAACAGACACCCGTAATCCATCGGATTGAAACCGATCACATCAAGTGCATACAGCACCAGACTACTGGCGGCGGAACCGCGCGCAGAAAGCGGGTACCCTTGTTTGTGGGCATAGTTGACGTAATCTGCCACAATGAGAAAATAGTTGGCGTATCCTGACTGTTTGATGATATCCAATTCATAATCAATCCGTTGTCGGATCGGTTCGGAGAGTTCACCGTATTTTTTTCGCAAACCTTGGTAACACAGTTCTCTCAGATAACTGTCGTGTGTCTGTCCATCGGGGATCTCATACTTCGGCATTGCATCTTGTCGGTAGTCCAGTTGAAGATTGCATCGATTCGCAATTTCAAGCGTGTTACGGATAGCCTCCGGTGGATAATCCTTAAGTACTTCCCGCATTTCATCAACACTTTTAAAGTAGAAGTGGTTGTCAAACCGCGGACGCTTTTGGTCGTTGACAGTCTTCTTCATCTGGATACAGAGGAGCACGTCGTGCATCCCGTGATCAGATTTACGGAGATAGTGGCAATCATTTGTGCCGACAAGCGGCAGATTGAATTCTTTCGCCAGCTGCGCCATCACGGGATATGCCTCAAGTTCCTTGTCAATGTAGTGATTCTGTATCTCAACGTAGAGGTTTCGTTCACCCATTATCTCCATCAGCGTTTTGAAGTTCTGAATGGCTTCGTCGCGTCGATCTGCACAGAGGAGTTGCGGCACCTGTCCTTGGATACACCCCGTCAGTGCGATGATGCCGTCCCGGTATTCACGCAAGATTTCCATGTCAATACGTGGCTTACGATTGAAGCCCTCCGTGTATCCAAGCGATACCAGTTCTAAGAGGTTCTGATAGCCGGTTGCATCTTCGGCGAGCAGCGTCAGATGATAGGGACCGCCCGGTTCTTGCACACGTGTTTTTCGACTCCCGTGTGCAACATATACTTCACAACCGATGATCGGATTGATCCCTGCTTCTGTTGCCTTGTTGTAGAGTTCCCACGCACCGAACATGTTGCCGTGGTCTGTAAGTGCAACGGCGGGGACACTATTTTCAACTGCCCAATCCACCATATCTGGGATCCGGCACGCGCCATCAAGCATACTGTATTCGCTATGGTTGTGGAGATGAACAAATTCGGAACCGGTTGTGGACGGAATATACGTCCCTCCTTCAGGAGAGGTACCGTCCTGCTGAGTGGAGAATGGCGTGGTAGGTGCGCTTTGCGTCTCAATTCCTGTTGCCAGGACAGTGACATCGACCACATCTTCAGGCTCAGGCTCACCATCTTTATAGACCAATCCAAAGATAATCTGTGCTTCGGGTGCAGTATCTTTGATGACCGCCATCGCTGCATCCAATTCATGCATCATAAAATCTGGTGCCGCGCTGATGTGGACAATCAACCCAGGGGCATCGCTCATTTTCCCCCCATCTAAGAGCTTACTGTTACCCATAAGTATAGTTGTGAGGTAAGGTTCGTTAAGTTTTTTCTT
>VYCT01000157.1 GCA_009843785.1 Candidatus Poribacteria bacterium
GATGGTCAAACTTTGGCAAGTGGGAGTCAGGATGGCACGATCCACTTGTGGGATACCGCAACGGGCGAACTTCAAAAAACATTCAGAGGACACATGAGAGGTGTTGAGGGCGTAGTGTTCAGTCCTGACGGCCAAACGCTGGCAAGTGGCAGTAGTGATGGAACTATACTCTTGTGGGATCCTGCATTCCTGAGCAATATTCCGCCTGATGTAAAATAGTGTGGATATTATATGGGACTTGCGCAAGCGCACTACATTTGCTGGTGAGGTTTGATGAAGATTAAATAAATATTTCGGTAATTGTTACGGATCGCGAGCACAGCTCGCTCCTACCAAGAGGCTACTGATGCATTACCGAATTAAATTCTTAAACTTCATGAACCTCGCCAGCGACATCTTCTTCGCTTAAATGTTTACACCAACGGCTTTACGGACTTTTGCCATGATCGGTGCCGCGATGGCACGTGCTTTTTCCGCGCCTTTTTCAAGTATTTTATCCAATTCATCGGTGTTGTTCATCAAGTCATTATACCGATCGCGTTTTGTGGCAAATGTAGATTCGAGTAATTCAAACAGTTCCTGCTTCATCGCACCGTAGGCAAGCCCACCCTCGAGATAAAGTTTCCGCTTCGCAGCAACGGCGTCGGCATCCGCGAAATGACGATAGATCGCAAAAATATTACACGCCTCCGGGTCCTTCGGCTCTTCGGGCCGTAGGGAATCTGTTACGATCCGCTTGACGGGTTTGAGTACTTCGTTTGATGGTGCGAAAATTGGAATAACATTGTTATAACTTTTGCTCATCTTTCTGCCATCAATGCCCGGAATCGTCATGACCTCTTTCCGAATGACGGCTTCTGGGATTGTCAAGACGTTGCCATAGGTATTGTTAAAGGTAAGCGCGACATCGCGCGTAATTTCGAGATGTTGCTGCTGGTCAAGCCCTACGGGTACAACATGCGTGCCGAAGAGCAGGATATCTGCTGCCATCAAAACAGGATAGGTAAATAGCCCGATGTTAATATTCTTATCGTCTTCTCGACCTGCGGCAACGTTGTCATCAACGATCGCTTTGTAGGCATGTGAGCGGTTCAGCAAGCCTTTTGCTGTGAAACAGGACAATGCCCACGCCAATTCAAACACCTCTGGGATATCCGATTGGCGGTAGATAATTACCTCATCTGGATTGAGTCCTAATGCTATCCAGGTCGCCGTTGCTTGATAGGTGAGGTTCGCCAACTCCTTTCCGTCTCGGACTGTCGTCAGGGCATGGTAGTCCGGTATAAAATAGAGTGCCTGATACTTTTCTGCGAGTTCCAGCGATGGTTTGAGCATGCCGAGATAGTTGCCGATATGTGGGGGCCCTGTCGGTTTAAGTCCTGTTAAAGCAATCTGTTCCAATTTTTTCCATCCTCCTTTTTGTTCCGCACTTTATTATACGGTGTTGGGGCTTGTCTGTCAATCATACCTCTGAATTTCGACGACATCGCCCCACTTTAACCCTAAACTGACTTCGGCACTTCCGCCATTAATAGCGATTTCTAACAACCCGAAGCTGCCGATAATTGCCAGAGGCTTACCGCTGTCAGATTCAGCGTAAGCACGGTTGAGCCGCATGAGTCGCGTACTTCCGACCCTAATTTCGTAAGTAGACCCAATATCAGCAAGCACGCTTTCCGATAGGTTTGTTATCGCGTTCCCAAATCTGTCAATTTTGATAATTTGCCCGATGATCATGTTTCCAGAGACCTGATGGGTCGGGATCGGGAGTTGGACGAGATCTTTCACCGGTGGACCGATGTTTGCAAGTGGTACACCGAGTGATAAGTGTGCGGCAACAGGTGCGAAAACATCTCTCCCGTGGAAGGTGTTACTCACTTCTGGTAGATAGTAAGCGTTGTTCTGAATTGCCACTGCCTTTATTGACTGTCCATCAGCGTTCTCAATCTCGTGTAGGAGATAGGTCAATATTCCATTGTCAGGACAGACAAAAAAGGCACGGTCTGTTTGGCAAATCACCGCCCGCCGGTCGCTTCCTACACCGGGATCGACGACGATCGTGTGGATTGTGCCTTCTGGGAAATAGCGATGTGCAGAATGGGTTGCCAGTGCAGCATCGTGGATGTCCTGTGGTGGGATGGCATGTGTGAGATCGATCACCTGTACATCTGGGTTGATACCGCGGATCACTCCTTTCATGATCCCGACATAAACATCGCTTGTGCCAAAGTCAGTTGTTAATGTGATGATGCGGGTTGATCGGTTCATTACGACTTACAAATTTTCTTGCATCCAAGCAAAACTTTTCCGTTGCCCCGTGCCGTCGTTTTCTCTCCCCTCATACTCGCAGCACCAGACCCCGTCGTAACCTGCTTCTCTCAAGCAGCGGATTGCCTTTGCGAGATCTATTTCACCTTCACCGAGTGCCTCGCCGCGATAGTTGCCACGTGAACCTGTCCCGTCTTTCAGGTGTGTGTGTAATGTATAGGGTGCGACGATTTCATAGTATCTGCCTACCGTCTCTAAATCGTGGCCTGCCCAGCGGTAATTCATCGTATCCATATTCGCGCCGACATACTTGGAGCCGACCTGTTCAAAAAGTTCTACCTGCAAATCGCCATCGTTTGTAACGATCCCGTGGTTGTCCACCGCCAAGTAGACCTCATCGCGTTCGGCGAATGCGAGGCATCGTTTTAGGCAACCCGCCATCGCTTCAACCCATCGGCTTTCTGGGACAGCCTCTTTCGCGGCCCCGCCTTCTGTTCGGAGGACTGAGGTGCCGAGCCGTTTGGCGAGTCCGGCAATGCGTTCCATCCGGTCAATTTGGGAACGGATCAGCTCTTCTTCGAGCAAAACAAAGTCGTTTCCCGCTGCGAGTGCTGAGACTTGCAACCCGTAACCTTCGACCTGTTTTCTCACGGTTTCGGCGTTCTTCTCAGGATCGGCAGTCTCCGAATTCCATACATCGCCGATCTGGAGTTCAACGTAGGCGAAACCTGTTTCGCTCGTAAATTTCAGGAACTCATCAAGCGAGCTGCTGGCGTAGTTGTAATGAATAAGTCCTAATTTTGACATGAAAATATTTGCTCCTCTTTGCGTAACTGTATAGCTGTCTACTGGTAGACGTATTTTGGAAACGCGCAGGTTAATAGTGTGTGGTTAATTGTAAAATCTACTGCAATTGCTGAACGATCTGTGCTGACAACTGCTGACTGAAAAAAGACTTGCATCTTTGGAGTTGTTATGCTATAATACCTTTAGTTAGAGACAAGTGTCAAGCAATTTTTCACATTATTGTAGCCGGTTTTGGCTTGCGAGTTTCGCATGAGATTGATAATAGATCAGGAAAAAATAATGGAGCACTATAGTCGTTTTACGGATCCGAAATTGCCTGCCATCTACGAGAAAGCCAAGGCAGAGCAGCGGCTCTCCTTTGAAGAAGGGGTCGCACTTTATGAAAGCCCGGATATTACCGGGGTTGGGTTCATTGCTAACCATGTTCGTGAACGTGTCAATGGGAACGTTGCCTACTATAATATCAATCAGCACATTGACTATTCAAATGTCTGTATTCTCCACGCGCGGTGCCATTTTTGTGCATTTGCCCGAAAAAATATGCAAACCGAAGGTGCGTGGGAAATGAGCGTTGATGAATTTTTGGACAAGGCGATGTATTCTATAGAGCACGGATGCACCGAGATTCACAGTGTCGGCGGATTGCACCCTAAACTGCCGTTTGATTATTACCTTGATATTATCCGTGGGCTCAAAGCACGGATGCCAGAAGTCCACCTTAAATTCTTTACTGCTGTTGAAATCCACCACTTCTCACGTATCTTCAAGATGTCTATAGAAGAAGTTTTAAGGGCGTTGCGCGAGGCAGGTTTGGATTCCTTACCCGGCGGCGGTGCTGAAATTTTTGCTGAGGAGACGCGCGAAAAAATTTGCCCGGGGAAACTCAGTGCGGACGGTTGGTTAGAAATTCACGACATTGCACATGGTCTCGGTATTTCCACAAATGCGACGATGCTGTATGGACACCTTGAGACAAACGAGGATCGGGTGGACCATCTCATTCGCTTGCGGGAGCAGCAAGACAAATCCGGCGGTTTTGTAACCTTTATTCCGTTGGCTTTCCACCCTCTTAATACCCGGATGGCATACCTGCCTTCAACAACAGGGTTAACAGATCTCCGCAACATCGCAGTCGCACGCCTCATGCTTGATAATGTTCCGCATATTAAGGTCTACTGGATTATGACGGGTTTGAAAACAGCGCAGGTTGCGCTCCGTTTCGGTGCTGATGATATTGATGGTACTGTAACCGAGGAAAAAATCACACACATGGCAGGTGCGGATACGCCGGAGGCGGTCTCTGTTTCCTCGCTCATACACCTGATTGAAGAAGCAGGATTCGTGCCGGTTGAGCGCGATACGCTTTACAATGAAATTATTCGAGAGGGGAACCGGTGGTACAGAAAAGCCGCTTGAGGGTAGGCGCGGTTTCGTTTTTGAATACTAAGCCGCTCATTTATCCCCTTTTGAACGAAGAGATTGAAACGGATATTGCGCTCAGTGTTGATGTGCCAAGCCGTGTCGCGACGTTTTTAAGCGAAGGTAAGCTTGATGTGGGGTTGATCCCGATTATCGAATATTTTCGAGCGAAGCCTTCGGGTACGAATTTTTGTATCCTACCCGATATATCAATAGCCTCGCACGGAAGTGTGAAAAGCATCCAACTGTTCAGTCGTGTGCCGATTCAGGAAATTCGGCGCATCGCCCTTGATACGAGTTCCCGTAGCTCCGTTGCCTTACTGAAGGTCTTACTGGCTGAAAGATATGGGATTTCACCGGCATTTACGACGTGCGCGCCGACAGTAATTCCAAGCACCGCACTTCACAACCGTCAGGATCCGCCGTTTGAGGCGGTCCTCTTGATTGGGGATCCAGCCCTTAGACACCTCGATTCAACAGAATATAGTGTTGACCTCGGCGAGGCGTGGTATAAGTTGACAGGATTGCCGTTCGTTTATGCCTGTTGGGTCGCGAGAGAAGAAGCGTGCCTTGGCGACTTACCGCAGGTACTCCTTGAATCGAAAACGCGTGGTATTGCACAAATCCCAGAAATCGCGCAAAGTGAGGCGCAGAAACTCGGTCTATCTGAAGCACTCTGTCTCGACTATTTGCAAAATCGGATCAAATATGATCTCGACGCATCTGCAATCGCTGGCATTGAGCTTTTTTATAAGTATGTTGTGAAGCATCACCTCGCGCCTACGTGCCGTTCACTAACTTTTGCATCCAGCTGAAAAGGGGTGGAAAATGGATACTGCTGAGAACTCCACGAACACAGTTGAATTTGAAAAGCAGTTTGAAGACTATCTCAAAAGTTGTGGACTCCGTTTGACGCGAAAACGATTGGATGTTTTAAACCAAGTCTTCGAGTATCCTGGCCATTTCCAAACGGAGGATCTCTTGGTGCAGATGCGCCGGAACGGTTACCTCGTGTCGCGCCCGACCATCTATCGAACCCTTCCTTTACTCGTGCAGAGCGGGTTGCTCACAGAGTTTATTGATGCCCAAAAAAATACCCGCTACGAAAGTATTCATTCGCTGCGCGAGCATGCCCACCTGATTTGTCTGCGGTGTAATCAGATTGTTGAGTTTAAAGAGCCGGGGATTGATGCCTTACAAAAGGCGGTATGTGAAGCGCACGGCTTTAAAGCCGTACGCTTCCGTAATGAGATCATCGGTTATTGTGCGGAATGTCAAGCAGAGATAGAACCGCAAACGTCTGATGCAGACGATGAAACTACTGCTTAAGCCGTCCCCATGTTGTGGTGAGGAGCCCATCAGGCTCTACCGGTAGTGTTTTTGCTTCCGCCTTTTCGTAGTCTTCATCCGTGGGTTCATATTCCAAGTCGCTGGACCAGCAGAAGACATCGTACTGCACCTGAAGTGAACTCTGCCGCGTCCAGATCATCATAACATTTTCGCCGTCCTGTAATTCATTAATTGTGCCAGCATCCTGTCCAAAATCGCCGGTCCGCATCCATGCCCATTCTGGAACGTTTTCTTCAAAGATGATATGATCGGGACGGACAAATACGACAGGTGGATTGTTCAGGTCCCTCGAAATTTTATCGCTGTCGTCGCCCAAAACCCACAACCAATCTGAGTGATTGCTCGGATTAATGACGCGCCCGATGAAACGCCAGTCCCCTGCTTTTCCACCGGCACGACTAATGTCGAAGTTATAGAGTAACCAACCTTGTCCACCGGCATTCGTGACAATATCGCCGAACGCGCCATCAGCGGGATCTACCGCCCCTTCGCCTTTGCCCAATTTATAGACATCCTCGGAATCCCTTTCATCAAAGGCTTCCGCCTCAAACCAAACCTGTTCACCCTTCCCAAATTTTGAGACTTTGAATTCTTCTACAGCGAAGCCGGTAATGGGTTGTATCAGCAGAAAGCAGAACGCTAAACCCAAAATCAACTGATATTTTTGAAGCATGATCATTCTCCTCCATTGATTTATGGACCATTTTAAAGGAATTATGGTTAAGTTGCAACATTAAGTCACTTACCCCCATTTTTTTCTGAAGGTTTGTGGTGAAAGGTTTTTAGTG
>VYCT01000377.1 GCA_009843785.1 Candidatus Poribacteria bacterium
TAACACTAAAAACCTTTCACCACAAACCTTCAGAAAAAAAATGGGGGTAAGTGACATTATTAATTTTTTCTTGAGATTGTTTGGAAAATTTGGTATACTATTATCCTTGAGGGTAGTAGCGTATGGTTAAGAGGTTTCGCCGTACTTCTGCAATACTAACAGTTAGATGGCCCCTCCAAATAGTGAGTCGCTGTTTCTTTGTCTGATTAATTTTCATGGTTACACCTTGACAGGCAGGTTGTCAAATGTCTAAATATGAATCTGGAATCACAGACATTAACGTCCTTGTTCGCCGCTTAGGCTATGTCTCTGCAATTCTACGGTTGCTTGAGCATAATACATTAAGCGAATCTATGCTTTATTCTCGACTTGAAAAGTGGAGCCTTGATCATAAACAAGATTTTGCTACTTATCCGAATCCACAGGGGTTTATTAATGCAACACGCGAACAAACAGGTCCAAAACGCTACACTAATTTGGCGGTGTCCTTGGGACTTGTTGGTAGAATTGCTGGCGCGTGTCGTGTTACTCGATTTGGAAAAACGTTGCTCCCTTTTCTTGATCAAGGACCGGATCGAAATCCGTTTGAACTAATCTACGCTGAGCAGTGTGCGTACCTATACTGGCTTTTGGTAAAAGACAGCGATCAATTTCTTACAGTTATTAGGATTTTAGCGGAAGAGTCGCCCCAATCCCTTTCCGATTTGCAAAGCTTTTTTCCTGAGTGTTATCGGCAGCAACTGCAGGCTCACATGCTGACAGCGGAAAAACATATTGCACGTGACATATTGGCAGTACGGAATCGCGTAGAGCACTGGGGGAAAGTACCAAAACGCACACTAGAAAATATTGTGCCGCCACGCGTTCACTGGTTGATAGATCTCGGTTTGGTTTCAACTGAGGATAGCAAAGGAAAGCCTCCTCAATTAACAACTACAGGGATTCGGTTTTATAAGAATCTTCCGAAAATCCGAGAAGGAATACCTGCTGTTCATAGGAATGCGTGGTTGCGAAATAGTTTTTTTGGTGTTGTTGGACAAATATTTACAGATGAACCTGCACGAATGTGGTCAAAAATAAAACCAGAAAAGAAAAAAGAACTGCTCAACAAACTCGCTTTTGGAGCTCTTGAAACACTCCGAAGTACACCGATTCCAAAGATTTCGCTGTACCCAGCACTTATCTATATGGTGCTCCTTCTTACAGTGGATAATGGAATTGCGGCAAACCTTGAGGAGCTTCGTGCAGATTTAGATATATTTTCCAAAGATTCTGATACACAGTATGCAGTCCGGTTTTCCCACCGTGAAAATGAGTCATATCTTATTTTTTTCCCAACTTAACTGAAGGCTTATGAATATTCTGATTCCGGATACATCATCACTCATAAACATACATGAAGTACATATAGGCCGAACCCACATTATTGATATCTTAAATCAATTATTTGATGTGCAAGTGTCTCGAGAGATTCCACACGAAATTAGACGACGGAGAGATAAATTAGGGGACTATGACAAGCGGATGCTACAATTCGTCCGTCAAGCAAGACGATATTTTCCCCATGAACAAGATTATGAAAACTTGATTTTCAACAAATTTTCACAAAGTGGAAACCGAAATAAAAATCGTGGAGAACGCTATAACTGCGCGCTCGCGCTTTATCTGGTTCGGCGACAATATGCGGGTCAAATTATTATGTTAACTGATGACCTGAAAGCACATCGGGGTTTAATTAAGTGGTACCAGAGTCAGTTCAAAACGGTAAAAACTTGGACTTCACTGGAATTACTACTGCATATCTATTTTGTTATGTTTCCAAAGTGGTCTTACGATCGAGCCTATTCAGTTTTGCGAAAGGTAAACGCTCTCATGGACCGAGAAAAGGGAATGGAGGATGAAGAAATGGAAGAGATCGAGGATGAAGAAATGGAAGAGATCAAGGATATGAAAAAAAAGAAGATGATAAAGCGTTTACGTAAGTATCGGCGTTATCTCATGCAGTTACACGATATACTCAATGCATTACCACGGACGAAGAAGTTTAGAGGTGAATTATGAAATACCGGATTGATTGGAAATTAGCCGGTTTAAAGGAAAACCCCTTTACAATTAGCCCTCCAACTGACTCCGAGCAGGCAATTTGGGCAGGTCTGAATGTGATCAAGGATGAATTTTATAGTGTCTTCAAGGAAACCAAAGGGTCTGCGCCAACTCAGGTAGTGTTATGCCGGGGTGATTTTGGTGGCGGTAAAACACATGCTTCACTTTTTTTTAGTTCCAAAAAAAATATTCCTGACACATCGCCAAGTGTGCAGGATATAGAAATTTTCAGAGTTCAAACACCTACTGGAACTAAGGATCCTGTAAGGGATTTTTATCTGGATATCATGGAACAGATTGGTCTTGAGAAAATAGGAGAGATGGTAAACAAAACCGTCGGGTCTGTTGGACCGGATGTATTTAAGCGGACACTTCGTCAAAAGATGGTAAGTGGTGACTTCGTGAATGCCCTGCTGGAGTTAGGAAATTCGCCACTTTACCCTACTCACAATCCACTGCTAAGTCCATACTTCCTCGGTAATTGCTCTAATACCGAATTGCGAAAACTTGGTTTGAATCGCAACATTGAGAAGACACAAGATTATTTTCGGGTGTTAGCAGGAGTTTTTCAATGCTTCATTGGGTTATCTGAATCCAATGATGTAGCCGAGCACAATAGATTTTGTCTATGGATAGATGAAATGGAGAATTTCATCTATTTTACACCCCCACAATACCGTCCTTTTGGTCAGGGGTTACGTGAGTTAGTAGATCGTCTTCCCTATTTCTTTACCCTTTTCATGAATTTCACGCTTACCGCGCCTGAGGGATATGAAGAAATTGAACTGATTCTCGGGGGATATCTTACTGACCGGATTACCCAAGATATTTTCTTTAACGAAATGAAAAATCAGGAAGAGATGATGCGGTATGTAAGTGATGTTCTCTCTAACTACAGAACCCCAGAAGAACCCAAAACTCCTTATTCTCCTTTTACAGAAGAAGCACTTGGAACACTCATGGCGAACTTGCAACAACGAACACCAAGAAACATAAATAAAAGGTGTCATAGGGTGCTGATGATAGCGTTTGAAAAGGGCATTTTTGAAAAAGGAAAAGACCCTGCAATTACTCTTGATTTTATACGGGAGATGGATCAGGAAGAATTGGATAAAGAGATTGGGTAGTCAAATCCCAATTCCTTATTCAAGCGTGTTCAGTATACGCCTGAGCATGTCCAGCAGCGGAATATTCGCCCCAGAGAATGCTTCCAAAAAGATTTCAGTTCCAATATTGGTGTGTTTAGAAAACTCAGAAACCCCGCCTTGGGATACTACAAAGGTCTGGAGTTCCTTTAGGTGCTCTTTCCGTGCGCACCTCGGCAATTGCTTGTTTGATATCTGCTTGTGCTTCTTTTTCGCTCACTGCTGGCACTTTTTTCCATATTCTATCCAACACTGAAAAGGCTTTCTCGCGCTGTTGGAGCATCTCTTCGTAGGCTTCAATGGGAACAATGGCAGCAAGCGACTTGTTGGCATCTTTGACAATCAATCGGTCTCCGTTGCGGTGGACACCATCGAGCAATTCACCAAGTTTCTGCTGTAATTCTGTTGCCGAGACTTCTTTTCTCATCGTTTTTCCTAACTGTTTTCTTTGGTGACTCGAATCAGGAATCGTAATGCTTTGTTCACAGACGCAGCGTCTGGAAATGTTTCGGCGACATCAGGTTCTAACTTGACGAAGTTGCCGAACTGCTTACGCGCAGTACCGAACTTCCGCACCCGCAAGTTTTTCAGATTATACTCTGGACGAAGTTCATCGTGTATGATTGTTTTATCCTTTTTCATGTTTTGAAGTATATCATAGGTTCGCCGAAAGGTCAAAGACTTTTGTTAATTAGCAGAACCGTTCAGTCCTTCCAAGCACTTCTATTTTTTTCCCAATGCTCTTGGCTGACGGCTAAATGCTGATTACTGACAGCTGAAAACTGAAAAAAATGCCCCAAAAATACATAAACAATACATAAGCAATACATAAGCAATACTTTTAGACATTTTCTGTTTGATTACCCAGAAAATACGCCGTATAATTAACACGTGATTTAGAATACAACGCCCAATACGGCTTATGCGAGGTTCGACACTCTTTAGAGGTGCGGGCGGCTCCCTGACGCAGCGACAACACGGGAACCCAACTTTTACACCGCATAACCGTCGCTCGAAAGCTCGAAATATGAGTCCGTGGGCAGTCTCTTTGGACGCGCGACACCAAACAGAGACTGAAATACCAACATGGAGGAACGTCGCGTAAATTCCTATACGGTCGTGGGAGTGGGAGTTGCTGTCGGCATCAACACAAACCCACCAATAAGATACCATCCCATAAGAAATGTCGTCTAAAATCTCACACGAGTTACAGAGGGTTAAGCTGACACTGACGGCATCAGCGAAGACTCCAATAAGTTACAGGAAAATGGAAAGCAGGGGTTCTTTCAGTGAGCAGTGTTCACATATCTGCCTGCGCTGGAACGAGGTTCTCATACCCTTTTATGAATACCTATCAACATACATACCGCATAAGCCAATAGTTTATGCACTATGTATCCCGTCAGAAAAACCGGTCGTATGATATGTATTCTCAAAAAAAGGTATCCCCCCAGTCAACCTGTTGATTTTCCAGTAGTCTGTAAAAAGGCACCGTTAAAATCTCAAAGAGTCGTGGGTGGGTCGCTTGACGTAGCAGCATCACAGGGATCCGAGTGATTTGAATCCCACGTAAAAAAGGCTGTTTAAAAATCTCACTGAGTCGTGGATGGTTCCGCGCCACCGCAGTAGCCCGGAATCGTATAGTGGCAGAGGGGTTTTCAACCCGAACGTGCTTCACGAAAGGCTGCATTCCCAGTCCGTAAAACGGGAACTCGTAAAGTCGTTATTGTGCCTTGCATTCCATGTCATTCAGTGCATCTCAATACGGGATGCACTGAACCAGCATATTCACTGGAGACTTCGCGCACCGGTTCAGGGGTTTTTACGTCCTCTTGTAGAATAGACTGCTACAACGCATGGCACTCCAAAAACCGAAACACAGAAGAAAACCCAAAAGCGATAAAAATTTCCGAAATTACGTCACATTTCCACGTCACACGTGGGTTCTGCACGTCACATGTGACGTTTAAACGTCACATTAACGTCACATCTTATGACAACTGATAACTGAAAGGTTTTCGCAGAAATACCCATGCAAAACACTCGCGCCTACAACAAGAGATTGAAACGGAGGCTGGTGATGTGTTATAGTAACATAGGACTTACGCAGTACACTCTTTTGTAGCATAGGAGACCGTTGGTTTCCTGTGCACTGAGACCGGCTGCGTTTTTTACAGGTATCTCCTCTCACAGAGTCTGTGCTGAGCCAAAGGGCGTAAGTCCTGTAACAGTTGATTGTAAGCCTATATTAGCGAGACGACTCACCTGACATGCACATTGAGACACTTGATTACCCTTTAATCCATATCCCCGCTGGGGCGTTTACGATGGGGACGATTCCGACTGGATTGCGAAAGACGGATCCAGAGGAACCACAACGTAGTGTAACGCTTGATGCTTATGCTATCGGTACGTTTCAGGTCACGAATGCACAGTATGCCCGGTTTGTGGAGGCGACGGAATACGCTCAACCTCCGTTCTGGGACGATGAACGTCTCAATGCGCCCGATTTTCCGGTCGTTGGGGTGAGTTGGTACGATGCTGTCAATTTTTTGGAGTGGCTCGGTGCGCTGGAAGGCGTGGCATATCGGTTGCCGTCGGAGGCGGAGTGGGAGAAGGCAGCACGTGGGACCCATGGTTGGGAGTACCCTTGGGGTAATACGTGGGATGCGAGTCGGGCGAATACGTCGGAATCGGGGAATAAGCGGTTGATGCCTGTTGGGAGTTATCCGTCGGGTGTGAGTCCTTATGGGTGCTACGATATGGCGGGTAATGCTTACGATTGGTGCTTCGATTGGTTTCATGCGGAGACGTATAAGTATTCGCCTGCGGAGAATCCGTTGGGTGCGAGTGAAGGTCGGCGGAAGGTGATTCGTGGCGGTTCGTGGATTGCGCGTGGTGAGTTTGCGGCGCGGTGTGCGAACCGTGCGGCGTATGAGCCGATTCGGGGGCTGCATAGTGTTGGTATTCGGATTGCGGTGGATATGTAGAATAACGTAAGTTGCTACCTTGTAGCATCATCTGTTAGATTGTGCCCAAACATGCCGCAAGTTATAGTGAAGCCCATAAATAAGTGAACATCTTTGTAGCATGATGCACGTCGCATCTGGGCGAGTACGCCGCAAAACTGTTAGTTTGTGCCAGTCTGAATGCCTGTCATAGGCATTCAGACTGTTTGAGAGTGCCCAATTAATTGAGCGTGTTTCATAAATCATCAAGGCATCGGTTGAGAAAAGTTGCCTGGTCGCATATACTTTGTACCATAATCTGTTAGATTGTGGTCTTTCGGGACATGAGTGGTTTTATTGCGTCCAACGGTTTCATGCAAACTAACAGTTTGCGGTACAAAACCTTCGCAAATAATGAAACACCCTCAATTAA
>VYCT01000288.1 GCA_009843785.1 Candidatus Poribacteria bacterium
CTAACAATATCAACGACAGACTACCCTCAAAAAAAAATGGGGGTAAGTGACGAAAGCGGAAAATCTTCTATCGAAAAAAAAATGATTGTGATATAGTACGCAGCAAGGTTAGGAGCATCTACGGAACTCTACTTTGAAAGGCAATCATTTGATTCACCAACAAGTCAGAGATAGCCTCACATGGCGTGCGGTATTGATTGGTTTGGCGTGTGCCACTACTGAATGTCTTCTCGCGCCTTATAACGATTACGTTATCCGTAACATTTTCCTCGCAGGCGGACACTTCCCCGTCGCGCCCTTCTTTGTGCTAACGATTTTCGTGTTGGGCATCAACGTTCTCTTGAAACGCTTTTATCCCGGCTCAGCATTTTCGCCCGGGGAACTTGTCACGATTTGGTGTATCATGCTTGCCCCGGCAGGCATCCCGTCTTCAGGGATGATGCGCTATGCACTCAGCCCGATGGTGGCTTATAAGTACCTCGCCACCCCCGAAAATGACTGGGAATCGCTATTTCACCACTATATTCCGCACTGGCGCGTGGTACAAGATCACACCGCAGCACAGTCATTCTTTGAAGGGCTGTTCGCAGGCGAATCGGTGCCGTGGGGTGCTTGGATTGTCCCCATCTTGACGTGGAGTGCCTACGTGCTGGTTGTCTATTTCGTGATGATTTGCCTCTCTGTGCTACTTCGTAAGCAGTGGGTGGAGTACGAGCGTTGCGCTTTTCCGCTCGTTAAACTGCCAGCGGAAATGGCGGGGCAAGGTAGCGGTAGCCTCGGCCCGCTTTTTAAGAGCAGCGCGCTCTGGTTCGGGTTTGCGTTCCCTGTGTTCCTGCATACGATGAACGGTTTGCATACGTTTTTTCCGAATACACCCCATATCCCACGTGATTTTTGGCTCAACCCGTACCTCGTTGAACGTCCTTGGAGTGCCTTACGTCCATTTCAGATTGTTATCTTCTGGTCGATGGTCGGATTTAGTTATCTGCTGACTTTAGAGGTATCGTTTAGTATTTGGTTTTTCTTTGTTTTTTACAAGCTGCAATGCCTATTAGGCGTGATGCTCGGTTTCCAACTCACTTCGGGACCTGGTGTGCAATGGACAGGGAAATCATTTAGTGCAGCGCAAGAGGCGGGGGCATGTCTGGCGTTTGTCGCCATCGCGCTCTGGAAGACGCGACATCACATAAAAAGTATGCTGCAGTTTCGTCCTTCCGATGAGGCACTCCCGCATAGTGTGACAATCTTCGGTCTCCTCGGTGGTATCTGTGTGCTGGTATTTTTTAACCACATGATGGGGATGTCCCTCTTATTTGCGCTCGGTTTTGTGCTATTCCTGCTCGCGATGTATATCGTGCTGACGTGGCAGGTGATCAACGGCGGTATCCCGTTTATCAACCCGTCATTTTCACCGCAGAGTTTCTTCCTGACGACGCTCGGCACTTCAAAAATCCATCCGTCCACATTGACTTCGATAATGATGCACCCCGTGTGCCTTACGTTAGACCTCCGAGAATTCATGATGCCGAACATCATGAACGGGTTGAAAGCAGCCGACGAGGTGCGCGTCAAACGGCGGCAACTTCTCGTCGCGATGGCAGTTGCGATGGTCATTGGGCTTGCTGTTTCCTATTATTCTGCAATCAAAATAAGTTATGCACACGGCGCGCCTTATACCGGTGGCAGTTGGTTTATGCGGCAACTCGAAGGACTTCTCATAAGTCCGAAGACGAGTACAAATTGGACGAACACCGGGTTTATGGTATTCGGCAGCGGATTCACGATCTTTTTGATGTGGATGCGTCAAACTTTTGTGTGGTGGCCCCTGCATCCGCTCGGTTATACGATGCTCAGCTCCTGGGCGACGTTTAAACTTTGGTTCTCCATATTTCTGGGGTGGGGGCTGAAGTTCAGCATTGTGAAATATGGCGGACTGAAGGCGTATCGGAGCGCGAGACCGATATTCCTCGGGCTGGTGCTCGGAGAGATGACGTGTGCTGGGCTCTGGGCAATTATTGGCATGATTACGGGGATTAGCACGGGGTATCGGATTTTGCCGGATTAGATTCTTCCCAATTTCGTCTTGACATTCACATCAGAAGCGTATACTATATTAATGGAGTTTAAGGAGGTTCCCATGAAAAATTGGAAAAACTGGATGATAGTGCTTTTCCTGTTGTTCGCGCCTTCGGTATATGCTGAATTGACTCCCGAAGATATTCTAACGATTTCCGGTATCGTAGAAAAATCCGAGAATAGGATGCGCGAGTATATTGATAAATCGGAGAAGCAGACGCGTGAATATATTGATACAAAACTTGCCGCAATGGATGCAAAACTTGACGGAATTGAAGGCAAACTAACAGGTAGAATGGATGGGACTGACAGAAATCTCACGCTGGTTGTGGCATTAGTGGTGGGTGTCATGGCATTAATCGTGTTGGCAATCGGCATACCACAATTTCTCCTCGCCTCTAGGCAACGTAATCAAAGCGCGATGGAAAAGAGACTGGAGACGATGGAAAAGGAAATGCAACAACTCCGTGAGGAGCTTATACCACTGTTGGAGGATCGGATTGTTAAACCGTAAGAAAAACGGAATTATGAAAAAACATCTTCTTATCTCACAATTTCTACTCTTGATTTTATGCTCACTATGCCTCGGATTAAATTCCGCATTTTCAGTTGATTTTATCGAATTAGTGCAGGAATTTGCTGGCAAAGGTTCAACGCAAGGACGGTTCAGTAAAAATATTCACCTCGCCTTTGATAGGCAACATATCTACGTCAGCGATACCGAGAACCGATTGATTCAGAAGTTGTCGGCGACCGGAGAATTTCTGTCTCAGTTTCCTGAAACTCCCGAATCCCCAGACAATATCCTACGGAAACCCGGGCATCTCGCTGTGGATAGCGCGGGAAATATCTACGTTGCCGATGTGACCGCACAACATATCGCTGAAACTGCTGATCCTAAAATTTATATGTTCGCGCCGTGTGTCCACAAATTTAGCGGAATAGGTGAGTTGTTAGATACTTATTTTGTTGATCCAATGGAGGTCCTTCCCAAAGTTGTGTTGCCAGGGAACATCATCATTGACGAAGTCGGGAAAAGTGCTTTTGCCATTCAACCGAAAGGCTATGACAGAGCTCTCCGCGTCGCGCTCAACGCCGAAAATGAACTCTACGTTTTAGACGCGGAACGGGGACGTGTCCATAGGTTTAGTGCCGATGGAGAAAAACTGATCGCTTTCGGTAGATACGGTGCAGGCGATGGTGAATTTGATACCGATGCTTCCGACATTGCGATTGATACGCGAGGGAACATTCTGATTGCGGATACGGGTAATCACCGAGTTGTGAGGTTTGATGCAGCAGGGAAATCCCTCGGCAGTTTCGGACGGAAAGGACGCGGCAACGCCGAATTCATGAAACCGATGGCACTTGTTGCGCTGCCTTCTGGCGAAATCCTTGTTAAAGATGCCAGTCAATTTCGGAGAAAAGTTGGCGGACTGCCAGAGGTCGTTGTTCTTTCACCGACCTTGACGCAGTTGACAGAGAGCACACCCGGTCAAGCGGAACTCGCTGATACGATTACGAATGCGACACGGTCTCAATACGGTCCGTTTGCACAGAGCCCTGTAGTGGCTGCTGATGCCGCTGCGCTGAATCGACGCGTCCGCTTGTTGGAAGAAGCAGAATATAGCCGTTACTATGCCGATGAAACGGATGCGGAAGATAAGGCAGAACTCGCTGAAGAATTGAAACGTAAAGACATCCGGTTGACACTCTTTCATAATGTCATTTCACGTATCCAAAAATTTGATAGCAACGGACGGTATCTTGGACGGATTGTTTATGAGACCGACCAACTCAGTGAAGAGAAGCACGATCAGACTTTCTTGGATCTTGATGCTGCAGGTTATCTCTATCTACGGGATGATAGCGATTTCACCATTGCACAATATTCCGTTACAGGGTTTACTGTGAAACCTTCTCACATGAACGGTTTTTATAGCCTGCGTGCCGCCAATCTCGATAACAATTATACGGAAGATTATGAAGATATCGATGCTTTCGCGGATGTCGAAGATAGACTCAACCAATTGGAATTCAAGAACCTATTTGGATGGACGTATAGTCTCTCTGAGCGGTGGCATTTGACGTTCCTTGATGAATTAACGTACGGTGAGGTGGATGAACGTTATATTACGCCTGCGAAGGTAGAAGATAGTTACGATTTTGGGACACAGGCGTTAGAGAACGCGTTCGCTGCGAATCTAAAATTTATCACCAATCCGAATCCGTATCGGTATAAGGAATTAAATGTATCTGTTGGACGTGTCGATGGTACCTCTGATTTGACACAGGATGCGCTCTATCCGGATCTCAACAAACAGCGTAGAATTGACTCTGGCGATGCAAGTTCCACTGTTATCGAATTGAATTGGGATATCTGGTCCCGGACAAATCTATGGCTCCGTTATGCTGATCTTAATCCCTCAGAAACGAGCCGCAATTTTATCCGGAAATTTTACGATGTTTCTGGCGATCTTTATGAAGTGTTTGGGAGCCGTAATCAGGCGCGCCAGTTCCTTGGCGAGTTGACTATAAAGTTTTGAGGTTTTTGTAGATATGGAGTTTCGCGCACTTTATCCTGATGAGTTAGAGAAGTGGCTGGACCACGTCACCCACGTTTTTTCTGGGGGCCGTCGCTATTTTTCTAATCATTGGCACAACGATCCGTGGCGGGACCCAGAAGGTATCCGAATTGCGGTTGACAACGGTACAATTGTCAGCACGGTGCGCGTTTTTATCCGTAAGATGTTTTTGCACGGTGCACCGGTAACTGTTGGTGGTATCGGTGAAGTCAGCACCCGCCCCGAATACCAGCGGCGCGGACTTGCGACGCAGCTGCTCAAGGATTCTATCCGGTTCATGGAATCCCGCGATATAGTTATGTCTTCACTTCACGGCAGCCAACGTATCTATTCGGTTGAAGGGTGGGAAAAGGTGCCGCGCTATTATGCGAGACAACCGCTCACTGCCAAAAAACACGGAGGGTGGGAAGTGCGTCCGGCAAATTTCGATGATCACGCCGAAGTTGAAAAGATCGCTGCGCTTTATGATGGATATGCCCGTAAATTCAACGGAACTTTTGTCAGGGATGATATGGCTTATTGGACAGCGTGGGTGCGGACCGAGTCGCCGAACGCGTGGGTCGCTGAACGTGATGAGGATATTGAAGGTTATGTCTCCGTCATCCGCGACGAAACCGAATTAAACGTTGAGGAATTCTTCGTTTCAGACCCCGTTTTTTATGAGGATCGCGGTCAGCGGCTTTTTGGAGACCTGCTCTCTAATGTGATAGCGCAGATAGATGCCGAGTCGCTTGAAGTGATCTATCCTGCTCCGATTGCAGACGGTTTCAATGCACCAACGATCGAAGAACACGGCAGTACGATGTATCGTATCAATCAACCCGAAGTGCTTTCCAATTCTTATGATTCGATCTCGGATCTGCTACATAACCAACCGCAATCTTTATCACAAGGCATCAGGTCACATCATATCTTTTGGTATACGGATGGGTATTAGGAAGTATTTTCGTTTGTAGTAGGGCGATTCATCGCCCGTTGCAAAACACAAATACGCAATGAATTGCGCTACTACAAAGAAAAATTATGGCCCACCCTTATATAGACGCATCTTAGAGAATTTGCTTTCCATAATTGACCCCGATCACCCCAGAAATCAAATTGAAAATTAATGCACGGAGGATTACATAGATGCCCAAAATCTGAATCATGTGTTAAGACGAATCTGTCCATCAGGTGCGCATTAGTGAGAATGTCCTCGTCTTTGTAAAGATGCCAACCTTCTTCAAATGCAGAAACTACATCAACCCCTTGAGAACGTAGAAACTGAACAACCCGAGAAGCAATGTTGACATCAGCAACAAGTGGTGGCAGCATTGTTAAGAAGCTCCATCACGGGAAGAGACAACATCAATGATTATTTCGTTCTCGAGAGCGCGTGCCGCGTAGGACAATACTGCCCGAATACTTTCTTCTGTTAAATCTGGATAGTCTGCGATGATCTCTTCATGTGACATACCACTTGCCAATAACCCCAATATATGTTCAACGCTAAGGCGTGTGCCCTCAACAATCGGCTTTCCACCAAGGATTCTCGGATTAGCAACTATTCTTGCCATAATTTTTTACCTCTCTATAGAAAATTTGTTAACTATAGCTTACCAGAATTTGTGGTTTGTATCAAATCGTTTTGCTGAATACGGATTTCCCGGAGGGAAATACTTCGCACAGGCTAACCGCATATCCTACAAGGGATACACGACACAGAATAACGGTTTCCTATGCTACGGGGCTGCATTTGTATTTATCGCGTGTCAAAAACTTTACACTCCGTACTTGAGGCTTCTGAGAACAGAAAAAGGACGACAACATTATGTGCAGCCGTCCTTTTGAAAGAATCGTATTTTTATTGATCGTTAGAAGTTTGGGATTTTATCTCGTGGATTATCTTCTCATCTACACCTTTTTTCTCTAGTATTCTTTCAACTTTGAGTTTGAAGGTAAAGTTTATTGACTTTTCGGT
>VYCT01000309.1 GCA_009843785.1 Candidatus Poribacteria bacterium
TTCGCAATAAGTAGTTTTGGACACAGAAAAAGTGCTTTGAACCCACGTGTCACGTGCTTTTTTGCTTGACATGGGTTATATGAATGTGGTAAAATAATTGTAGTGAAATGGGGCGGTTGCTGCCGCCCCACCTCTTACAATTCAGAGTTGCTTTTTCTGATTTGAATTGACATTTTTATTCTATCAGAAGTTATCAGAAATGTGCAACTCTTTTACCACAGGAGTTCGTCATGAATCTGATAGACGTTATGGAACGTTTCCCCGACCAAGAGTCTTGTATCGCTTTTCTTGAACATGTCCGTTGGCGAGGTAGTCCGAAATGCCCGCATTGTGAAAGCCGAAAACTGACGCGTCGCGAACATGAAACCGAAACGGGACGGATTGGACGTTGGAACTGTCAAGATTGTAAAGCAACATTCCGTGTGCTACACGGCACGTTGTTTCACGGCACAAAGATACCGTTGCAAAAATGGTTCTTAGCGATTTCTCTGATAGCGAATGCTAAGAAAAGTATCTCCAGTTATCAGTTGCAGCGTGATCTAAACCTCAATCAAAAGACGGCTTGGTTTATGCAAGTCCGTATCCGTGCTGAAATGGCTACCAAACAAGGGAGTATCCTTTTGAAAGGCATTATAGAAGCCGACGAAGTTTATATCGGTGGCAGCCCTCGCCATGCCAATAAGAAGGAAGACCGCGAACCCGCACCGCGTGGACGTGGCACAAGCAAAACTGTCGTTATCGGTGCTGTAGAACGAGGCGGGCAAGTCGTTGCTGAAGTCGCAAAAGGTCTTACCGGACGCGATATTTTTCAGTTCATCCGTAGAGTCGTCAATACCAAAGAATCCGAACTTATGACAGACGAATACCACGCCTATAACGCTCTTGGGAAAGAAATGAAGCACCATGTTATCAATCATCAGGAGCAGTATGTAGACGGTGATACACACACAAATACCATTGAAGGCTTTTGGTCTTTGCTCAAACGGGCATGGTATGGCACGCATCACCACTACACTACAGGCTATACACCTCTCTATGTTGCTGAAGGCTGCTACAAGTATAACAACCGACACCTTGAGACTATATTTTCGAAGTTTCTACGTGATAGCATGCAGGTGAGTGAATAGCACGCTAAAATGTTGTCAATCTTTTATGTCCGAAACTACTTATTGCGTAAATCTTTCGGTTCGTCGCTTATACTTGTATTGTCTACTGGCACTTCCGATTTTTATTTCTTTGCCGATAGGCGATGCATTTCCAAAAAGATTGGTCGCCACATCCGTTCCGATAACGGCGACTTTTGTGGCATTGTTAACGTCATCGGTTGAAATAAACCTTCCTGCTTGTAAGTCCCACTCCATCAATTTAGTGTAGACTTCATTCACGCCATAATAACCCGCGCGCATGTCTGAACCGTCTTTGGCTTGCACCAACACAACCGAGTACGACGGAAGGCGCAAGGTAACCCCTTTCACGGATGAACACGCTGCTTCAATTGCCAAGACATCACTATAGTTAAAGTGTTCCTTGCTCCGAATTGGTACGCGGCGACCGCCTACGAACTTGGTAGAAACGCGATAAAGTGTGAAGGTATTAAGCCCACCGAGTTTTTGAATATCCTCAAGAATAATCTCTTTGGCACCATCACCGATAGCAATCATGGCAAGTACAGATGCAATACCGATAACAATACCAAGTGTTGTCAGCAAAGAACGCAGTTTATTTATCAGGAGTGCTTTCATTCCAACGGAAATGCTTTCAAGAAAACGCATTTCATTCCTCCAGACACTTGACCTGCTTGCATTCCGGCGAACTGTTCTGAAACAAATTATGCTATACGCCACCACGTTGAACAAATTCTATGTGAGTGCAAGCATCAACGCGCCTTCTATTACTGAAGACGAATCTTATTAGCATCCAAAGTGGTGGAGAGTCAATAGGCGAAGACAAAGCGAGTGCTTTATCAAGTTTCAAATTGCGGGTAGCCCCGGTTCATAGTTTGGTCTGTAGGAGCGAGGTGCACTCGCCCCTACGGTTAATGAACCCTAAAAATTTAAAGTTGAGGAAGCACAAAGGAGAGAGTCGCTTCATCAAAAACTAAGTGGCACTACGCATGGTACTGGTATGAAATTCTGTGATACTCTCGACACCTCGGAGCAGCATTTCATCGCTGAGACTGAACGCTTCACGTATTTTCAATGACCGATCCATCCGGTCAAGCAGCCGTTGGTTCGGTACCACAACAACGGAATCAGCATTTTTTTGAAGTTCCTGCAGTCCCTGTTCAGCTTTGTCGAGGCGACGTTGACCTTCAAAATTGAACGGACGCGTCACAACGCCTACCGTTAAAGCCCCTTGCTCTTGAGCGAGAGAAGCAATCAGAGGCGAAGCACCTGCTCCCGTTCCGCCACCCATTCCAGCAATGATAAAGACAAGGTCCGCGTCTGCAACGATGGCAGCGAGTTTTTCTTTGTCTTCCTCAGCTGCCTTTTTCCCTACCTCTGGATTCGCTCCACAATACCCGGGTGTCGTGTTAACACCGATCAGTACTGGTATCGCCTCTTTGCACTTCTCAAGTGCTTGCTGATCTACATTCACAACGTAAAATTCAATGTCTGTCAAACCGGTCTCTATCATCCGTTTGACAGCGTTGCCGCCCGCGCCACCGACACCAATAACCTTGATTCTGGGTTGGATGTGTTTGGATCCTTCTCGTTTAGCTGACATAATTCCCTCTCTTATGAGTTCGACACCGAATTCCTTGCGTAGGAGTTCACGTGTCCGCCTTAATTGAGTCTTGATAGTGCCTATCGCTAATCCAAGTTCGCCGTGGATTTCCTTGATACTCCACAATTCCAAGTAGTATAGAATCGCAACGTTACGCACTTTATCTGGGAGGTGAAACACTGCTTCTCTTAGATCGTTACACAGTTCTGTCTCCCGAAAACGTGCGACTGCGTCCTGATCAATGTGATCGGTGAGGTCCGCGTAATTCTGTGGAATTTCACTCCTTGAATGCTGGACAGAGGCATAGTATCTGGTGCAAGCGTTGTAAGCGATGCGCTGTAGCCATGCACCGAAACTTTCGACGTTTCGCAGGCCGCTGATGTTTTCCCAGACAGCACGCCAGATGTCCATGAGTATCTCTTCAGCGTCCCGACGTTGTCTCGAATTTGCGACAACCACTTTCCAGACGCGAGGACTGTAACGCGACATCAACTCTGTAAACGCTGGTTCATCACCAACTTGTACACGTTGAATGAGTTCTTCATCTTTCAAATCAGTGTGCATTGATAGATCCGATCGCATAGACAGTCCTCAATTTGATTTTAACTTAATGAGCGGGATTCTTCGGGGGGCGGTTTAAAAAAATACAATCTGTTGAGAATTGATTCATGGCAAATTACCAGAATATGCGACAATTCAGTAGAATAACTTGCTGTAAGTTGTGATAATCTCTCGCAACGACTTATACCTCTGAACGCAGGAAGACAAGAAATGCCGCTGAAAGAGACACACCGAGCAGTAAAATAAGCAACAGCATATCCACCAAGGCGGGATTGAGTGTATCCTGAAAAGTCAATTGATCCTCAAATATCGGGATAGCCTCGGGTGAGATAGGTTTTTCTGACATACCTTTCGGGATGCCGATAAAGTGAAGGCTTTCTGGGTCTGCTCTATCCATTTCAACGATAAAGTCTCGGAACTGTCGGACATAAAGATTGGTGTACTCCAAAAATTGCAAGTGGCGATTAAACCCAGTACCTGCCATAGATTCAAGTGCATATTGGACCATCGCCGCTGGGGAACACCGGGTTATCTGTCTTGCGCGCAGGACTTGGGCACTTTGTGCGGCGAGGTGCTGGCGGCTAAGTTGTTCGCGAACCTCCATATCCTTGCTGACGAGTTCCTGTTGGATCTCCAATTCGGAAGTGTCTATTTTTGCAGCTGCTTCCTGCGAGGTTTCTGCCGATTGACGGCGTTCGATTAAAGCCTGTCGTTTATTCAAGAAATTGCTATGAACTTGGTCAGTCGCAGCCGCTGTTGTCTCCTGAAATTGGTGATGCGTTTGAACCGGGGGCATCCATTTTGTTGAGAGCATACCGAGGGTTGACGGCATAAACACCACGACGGTCACCCAGATTAGCAATAGGACAACGAGACTTAATCGGCTTTCTCGAGTCACCGCGGAGATGATAAGTCCAACTGCAATGAAAATGCCAGCGTAACAAGAAGCAATCAGAACGATCAACCCCACGCGTCCCCAGTCCGCTCCACTGAGCTGCGTCCAACTCTCAGTAGAAATGATAGCGAGATTGAACAACACCGCGAAATAGAAGGCGATGAGAACTGTGATGAAGGAACCAAGGAATTTACCCACCAATAGGGCTGGGCGAGAAATCGAATTGGCAAGACACAGCCGCAGTGTTCCGCGTTCCCGTTCCCCTGAAAGGGCATCAAAGGTAAAGAGAAGCGGAATGAAAGAGAGCAGGTAAGTGATGATAAAGACCCAATCAATCGCTGTAGCCGTGGGACGCAGATGACTGAGTGCCTCCATATTCAGACGTGGAACGCCCATTGACCAAATATAGGTAAGTCCGTAGAGTATCCAGAAACCACCCCCCACGCTTTCGTCTGGTAGAAGGGTGTCCCCTCCGTCAGCAATGAAGGCGAGGGATGAGGGACGTTTGTAAAGTTTACCGGGCCCCTTTTGCAGCAGCGCATACAACTGCGTTCGGGATTTCAACTCGGTCCGAGACGCGTTAACCTTCTCGGAATACTTCCGAACCCGCTCCGGATGCGTCTGAAGATGCACAATCGCATTGGTTACCATTAATGCCACGAGGATGAGCGTGGTTAAGGCAAAGCGCAGGCTCGTGAGATGGTCTAAAAGTTCGCGTGTGACAATGTGCCAAATCATTTGGTACTCAGTTTTCAGTTGCTGGTTAAAAGAAGATTCCGTTAAACGATAACCTCTTAACTGACGACTCTCACTACAAGGCAAATCGATAACTGATAACTATTCTATACCTCAATTTTCATAAAGATCAAAAATGTTGCCATGAATAGAACGAGATTGGTGCATGACAATAGCAGCACTGCAGGCAAGGCACGTTGTGCGTTAATGCCGACATCTGCACGTTCAAAGCGAAAGCCGGGCAAAATCGACCAGTCTATGGAACTTTGTTGATTCGGGGCAAACCACTGTAGACTCGCGAAGGCATCTCTGTCATGAAAGGTGTCAATGAGAGTACGTCGGTATGCTTGCGCGGTTTGGATATAATCCGTCATGCCGTCTAAATCGGTGCCTGCCCATGCGGCGGTAGCAAACGTGTAGAGACTCGCTGGACTGAGTTTCATGAGACGTTCATCCCACCGTGCTTGTCGGACAGATGTCTGCGTCACCAGTTGTTGACCGACGAAGCCGACCTTTTCGGCATTCTGGATTTGCAGCGGTGCGGCAAATGCGTAATAACGGCGATAGTGTGCTACCAACGGGTCTGCTGTGTTTTTCAACTCAAGGTTAACGCGAGGAAAGTCCCCGAGGAGGAAATACCCATTTCCAGTAAAAAGAGTTGAAAGCCCTTCAGTATCCCTAAAAACCGGCGGTTCTCCCTTAAGCGGACTACTCGCCAAGAACCGATCCCGTTCTCGAGCTGCCTCTTCCCGAATCTGCGTTATCTGTTGATCGGCAGACCTTTTTTCTCCGCGCATGTCCCCCACTGGATTCAGGGCAAACCGGCTCCAGTTTGGATAGACGAGTACCAAAACTACATATACGAACATGCAGAGCATCAGAGACGTGGCAGCACGGCAGGTTGTCGTGGAAATGAGCAAACCGATCAGGTAGAAAACCGACAGGTAAACAATTGTTGTCAAAACAATGCCGCCAATCCGCAGAAAATCATCTGTACTGAATTGCAGGGAACGCGCGAAGGAACACTGAATCAGTGCAAGCAGTAGGCTCATCAACACTAGGAGCAGCAGGCAAACCATCGCCGCGAGATATTTGGCAAGCAAGACCTTCCCTCGCCCGACGGGGTGTGAGAGCACCAAACGCAAGGTGCCGGTTTCCCAATCTCCTGCAATGGCATCATAAGCAAAAAGCAGGGAGAGTAGACTCAACACAACTTGGAAGATAAAGACAAGATCTATCCGTGAAAAGAGATGCAGATATGGGTTATTTAAACCGAGCGGTGCTCCCGGGCTTGAGAGGGATGGGATGCTGCCAAACGTCCACTGTTCTCTCTCAGGTCTAACATCAACTATCGGATTTGAGAGGGCAGGTACACTGTCAAACGCTATGTTAATATCATTGCCAAAACGCGTTTCCAGGCCGGCACTAAAGAGACTCAGGGGATTGGGAGGACGCTGAACCTTCAACTTTAAGACCGAATAGGTAGGTGTCGTGGCGATGCCCTTTTGATTCACTGCTTCTCTCTGGCTATAGTCGGCGAGACGCTCTTCATGCACACCAATCAAGACAAACGTATTGGTAACAACCAATAAGAGTGTCACTTACCCCCATTTTTTTCTGAAGGTTTGTGGTGAAAGGTTTTTAGTGTT
>VYCT01000303.1 GCA_009843785.1 Candidatus Poribacteria bacterium
TAACAACAAAAACCTTTCACCACAAACCTTCAGAAAAAAATGGGGGCAAGTGACGGCGCGTTTTCTTCTTGAAAAAAAAAATAGGAACTGGTATTATCTCCTTATTCTATATTTCCCCGTAATAGAAAGCGAGAACATTATGAACATGCCTCCAACATTTATTGAATTACCATCAGCACCGATGCAAGAGATTTATTGCACAATTCAGCAGCTTGCAGCATCAGGTATCCCGTTTTTCATTACTGGCGAGACGGGCGTTGGCAAGGAAGGAATCGCTCGATACATCCACGAAAATGGCCCTCGACAAGACAAACCTTTTGCAGCTGTCAACTGTGGACGGTTCACCGCTGAACTCCTACAAAGCGAACTCTTTGGCCATGAAGAAGGGGCGTTTACCGGAGCAAGCCATCAGCGCGAAGGGGCTTTTGAAAGAGCAAACGGTGGGACACTTTTTTTAGATGAGGTTGCTGAGATGTCCTTGGAGGCACAGAAAATGCTGCTCCGCGTCCTGGATACGGGCACCTTTACTCGTCTTGGTGGGAATGATAACTTAACAGCAGATTTTTACATCATCTCGGCAACAAATAAAAATATTGGAGAAGCGGTTTTGGCAGCGGAGTTTAGACCAGACCTTTACTACCGCCTCATGGGGGTGATGCTCGACATACCATTGCTGCGGGAGCGGCAAGACGATATTGTCCCTTTAGTGGAAGCTTTTATTGCGGAGTTCAATTCCGAGTATGGGAAAAGCATTATTGGAATTTCTCCTGATGCGCTCACTCGTCTTAAACAGGCAGCGTGGCCAGGCAATATCCGACAGCTCAGAGTTACTGTTCAAACAGCTGTTACACTTGCAACAACCCCTACACTTGAGATCAAAGACTTTCCGTATAATTTTTTTACGCCACCAGTCTCAGCGATGCCTGATAACCAGTTGGCCCCAAGAAAAGATGTGCCTGACACACAAGATTCCACTCTGACACTCATTTCTCAATTGAGAGCACTTCCCGCAGAGACACAGCATGAAATTATACAAGCGATCTCAGCGCATCTACCAAACCTGTCCGAAAAAGAAACGTGTTGTACAGAAAATATGAATCTGCGCCAAATTCTACATCAACTTGCCCGAACGCGCATTGAGAAATATTCAACGCTCGTTGAGGCAGCCTCTTCGTTAGGTATTGACACTCGAACCCTTAAGATATATGCACGCCCCGATGAGGATGAAGCAGGTGACCCCGTAGAAAGTTTCGATTTTTTCTAACTGCTGATCGGCCTATTTTGTGTCAGGGCGCGTTGTCGAATCTTGTGCTGAGTTAAGGGTTAACCATCGGTGGAAGAGGACGCTTTTACCATCAGGTTCAACCACGCGCAACAATATCTTCCCATCGCTAAAAAAATCCACCGTCATGAAACCCGTATGCTGATGCGCGAACAAGGTGTTATCCCCGGACAACACTCCTGTTACCTTTCGACTCGCGGCGGCCCCGCTGACGAGGAGATAATCGACGCTATCACCTTTTAAGACCTGTAAAGAGTGTTCATGTCCGGCGGCATAGATTAAAAGGGATGTGCCTTCAGGGGGCGGTTTGCGCGTGGAAAATGCTCGGTTGAGTTGCACTACCAAATTGTTGTATGGAGCACTGCCTATATCTTGATCGAATTTGTAAAAGTATTTCCTTGCATACGGATGCACTGAACCAATTATCGGTATTGGAATCCAGAGCCATTCTCCTAAAGCTCTGGTAGGAAAAAGATGTGCCTTCCAGTCAAAATAACCGCCGTGTGGACCGTAACTTTGCAACGGGTGGTGCCCCAGAACGATAACCGGCAATTCTGTATCTAACAGTGCTATAAGTTCTTCTATAACCGTTTCAGGTGATTTTTCTGGTTTTTCATGTTCATGGAGCCACCACTGTGTATCCAGTACAATAAGCCGGACGACGGGGTTAACTTTCGGCAGCTCAAGAACAACTGGACCGGGTGAACCGCCAGATGGCAGGAAATTCTGTTCACCACCAAGTGCATCATTGATAAACTTCTCTTGTGCAAGAAGCGCACTATACCCTTCCGATTTTCCACTTGCCCAATCGTGGTTTCCGGGGATAAAGAGTCCGTGAGCCCCCGCATCTTTAACAACTGTTAGTTGGGGTGTTAGACGCGTTGCTGCTTCATGTTTTTTCCGGGCTGTCATCCCCTCTGGGTACATATTGTCCCCTAAAAAGACGATACTCGTTTTCGCAGCGTCCTTTTGTGCCCATTCACCGAGGGTTTTCAAGACCGGTTCATCCGGTCTCGGTGTCCCACCATCGCCGAGTAACAAAAGACGATAACGGAGTACGCCTTCTGTTTCACTTTCACGTCTTTCGATATCAGATATCTCTGGATGGTAATACGGCTTGGTATGGCTGCACCCCGCACTCGTCAACTGGATCGCCTGAATAACGCAACAGAGCAGGAGAATATAGCGGGGGAAATTAGGGCGTTGATAAAATCGTTTCATTTTGTACAAAACTCCTATTGTCATTTGCAATATCCAACAGGCAATTTTTACGGACTTGTCCATTCTTGGATGCGTTCAACAACTTCACCGCGTGGGACGATGTGCTGCTCCCTATTCGAGAGGTCTCGGATTGCGACTGTGCCTGCCTCTACTTCATCCGAACCGAGGATCACAGCATACGGAATGCCTTTGGTGTCCGCATATTTTATCTGTGCACTCATGCGTGCCGGACGACTATAAACCTCTGCACAAATGCCACTTTGACGCAGAAGCGTCGCGACTTTCAAGGATTCCTGCACCAGATCGGCATCGAAAACAGTCACTAACACCTGCGTTACCGTCTTTCCGACTGCGGATGGGAACATATCAAATTCTTCCATCACGTCAATAATCCGCTCAATTCCGAAACTGGTACCGGTCGCAGGGTAACCCTGTTTACTGAAACTTCCGATGAGTTCGTCGTATCTACCGCCACCAGTGATGCTTCCGATTTTCGGTTCTTCAACGACAGTCTCATAGATCGGACCGGTGTAGTATTCCAAACCGCGCACCATCGCAACGTTCACTTTATAAAATTCTTCGGGAACACCGAGCGTTGTGAGATAATCGACCAGTTCCTCCAATTCCGAGATGCCCTCTTGCGCGGCTTCAGAATCACCGAGTTGCGCATTGAGCGCATTCAGGACTGTCGCTGTATCGCCTTCGACTTCAAGCAATGCAAGGAGTTTCTCAATAACAGGCTCCGGGATCTGGTTTTCCGCTAATTCGGCACTAACGCCTGCTAACCCAATCTTATCCAGTTTATCGATAGAGCGATAGAGACCCCCAAGTTGTTCAGTTGGCACGCCAGCGAATTGTCCGATGCCAGTGATGAGTTTCCGGTCATTGATATTAATCTCGAATTGCTTGAAACCGAGACGCGTTAGCACCTGATAGACGAGCGTGACGTTTTCCGCATCAGCGAGCATACTCTCGCTACCAACCGTATCTGCATCGCACTGGAAAAATTGGCGATAACGTCCTTTTTGTGGACGCTCAGCGCGCCAAACCGGATCAATCTGGTATCGCTTAAACGGTTTCGGGAGTTGTGGATACATAGCGATAAGTCGGCAAAGCGGCACCGAAAGATCGTAGCGGAGCGAGATGTCCTCCTTTCCACCGACGTGTCCTGCCTGATAGATCAACTTCTCCGCATCCGGTCCGTATTTACCTGTGAGTACTTCCGATAATTCGAGGGCAGGGGTCTGCAAAGGTTCAAACCCAAATTCCTCAAACACGTCACGAATCACATCTATAACATATTGCCTACGAATCATCTGTTCGGGTAAGATGTCTCGCATCCCGCGCGGGACGCGCGGCTTAATAAATGGGGGGGTTACCATGAATTTGCTCCTTAATAATTAAATGTGTCCGGGAAGTGTTTGGCTCCGCCGTCTCCGCAAACCTTTCTGAAGTGTCTGCTTGAATGCTTCAATCTTTTCCCGCTTCCATGCGTCCCTGAGTGCCTTCGGGTTGGCAATAAGGGTAGATTCAGATTCGCGTAAAAGTTCAATCTCTTTGAGGGCATTCGCTTTAATTGTACGCCGTGAGGCTGTCGAATTGTCGATGATAGCATCGGCTTCTTCAGGCGGTTTCCCCTCAGTTGCCCCAAAAGACAGCATGAGCGTGATGGGGGACTGGTAAGAGCCAGGCGTATTTAGCCGCTTCCACGGTGTTAAGATCGTCGGCGCGACCTTATTTTCTGTCTTTTCAAGGATATACTTCTCGGCGATATTCAAATATTCTGTAGAAATGAGGATGGCTCCATCAGCGCGGTTCATCAAATCCGCAAATGTATTGATATCTTCTCGTTCTTCACGAACAGCGAGAATAATATCAATGTGTCCATATTCCAGAGGCAGGATCTCTTCAACGTCTGAATCCGTCTCTTCAACCCAATCTTGACCCGTAATCCCTAAATCATAGAAATCATCCATACCGACATAGACCGGTATCTCTTGTGGGCGTGAAATCTTGATCTGAAATTCGTTATCATCGCGGAAGGTCGCGCGATACGATCTGTCAGTTTCGGTATAGCCGTTGAGTTCGTAACCGGCACGCTGAAACAGTTCAAGGGTCTCTGATTGTAGACTCCCTTTCGGCAAAAGTAGATTCAGCGTCCGTTGTGATTCCGTTTGCATTTTTTTTATTTGTACTCCTTTTTCTCAAGGTAATTGCATTCTTTTTCAGTTTTTGACGGACAACAACACCTAAAGGAGATCGGTAACAGTAATTTTTTGGGTGTCGCCGGTTCTGAGATGAATCAGATACATCGAAGCATCTGTAGTTAAACGGAGCAGATGATCATAGTTCAGTCGATTGGCGTAATCCCGTTGTGCTTGGAAATCACGTTCCATTAAATCCACTTCCACGTTTTTACCTTCTCTTCGCAGGTACTCAGCGAGCCGTTGCGCTTCCGAAGTCTGTTCCAAAGTTTCCGTTGCGATAAAATAGTCTCTTCTTCCGTTACCTGTCGCCTTTCCTGTGTCGGCAAACGCTTCCACAAGCGCGTCAAATTGGAACGCAAACCCAGCACCGGGTGTCGGTGGACCGCCAAAGGACGCGATGAGACCATCGTATCTCCCGCCGCCACAGAGTGATAAACCTTTCTCAGACAATTCAATCTGAAAAACTGTGCCAGTATAGAAATCAAACCCGCGCGTGATACCCAAATTGATTTCAAAATCTGTAATATCGTAGTTTTCTAAACAGTCGCAAAGTGCTATCAGTTCTTGACGTGCTGTTTTCGCAGTGTCGCCGAGAAGTGTCTCCCACGCTGCCATGACAGTTTTCTTATCACCACAAATCTTTGAGACATCTATACAACGCTGCGCAGTCTGTGCGGAAATATTGAAATAGCGGAGCCACCGTGCTTTATAGGTCTCCTCGGCAATTGCTGGTAATTTTTCTGCATACGTCGGCGCAGTATTTTCGGTCAGTTCTTGAACTTCGGAAGTCTCTATTTTGTAGGCACCTTGGTAGTCGGAACCTTGCGATCGACGCAGCATATTCAGCGCGTCTTGAAGCGTTTCTATATCCCAAAGGTGGCTTTCGCTACGGAGACGGGCGAGGTAGTCAATGTCCCATATAATTTCACCGTGGTCCTTGGTATCCAGCGCGACCTGTTTGAAAAGCTCGCGGAAAACCCCTGTATTGCCGATTCTTAATCTCGTTTGTGAAACGTTGAGTTTCTCAAGGATTCGGATCGGGATCGCAATGATTTCAGCGTCTGCGTGGGCGGAAGCCGGCCCAACAAGTTCAACACCCGCTTGTCGGAATTCCCGCTTGACTTCGGTGCTATCAGTGATCGGTTCCTGTCGGACACACTGCCCGATGTAGTAAAGTTTATACGGATAAGGAAGGTCTTTTAGTTCACCATTGGCGATGAGTCGGCAGACAGGTGCCGTCAACTCAGGTCTCAGCGCATAGTCTACCCGATCCGAACCGACGAACGTGAACATCTTGTGACGGATCTCTTCGCCGGATTGCGCGGATAAAAGCGCGAAGGATTCAAATAACGGGGTCTGAACCTGTACATATCCGTAGGTTTCAAACGTTTCACGAACGATATTTTCAACGAAATTTCGCTGAACCATCTGCTCGGGTAGAAAGTCATTCGTCCCGGCAGGTTTATTAAACTTCTCCATATTTTTAACGATTAAGTTTTCGCTCCGTTTTTTCCGTTGTCAAAAACGGGTTTTCGCCAAATTTCAACAACGTTAGTTATAATTGAGGAAGAGGTGGGAGACCTCAGGGGCTGGGTCACCCGGTTTCCCCTACGAGCGACAAGTGTAAACTTATTTTTGGAATTTACTATAATAGACCAATGTAAGGCAATGAGAAAAAGCGAAAAAAAAACCCAGTAAACAGTCTGCTCTTTTCTCGCGCGTGCCGACAACATAGCACGGAGGAGAGCGGCTCGTTTACCAGGGTTCAAACAAATTAAACTTGCTTCGTATCAAAGATGTTTATTCACATTCCCTCATCCGCTCTACTCAAAAG
>VYCT01000128.1 GCA_009843785.1 Candidatus Poribacteria bacterium
CTAAACTCGCAGTTAACCTCATCCTATGAAAAATCTTAAAACTAAATGGCCCTGGAGTTGTTTTGGTGCGGTTAGAAAACCGCACCTACCATAATTAGAAAGGATGCTGATAATTACTCGCCGGTATAAAGTTTGCCAAAATAGGGGCGGTAACCTTCGGGACCGGGGAAACCGTCCCAGTAATTGGCTTCGGCGGGGAATGCGTCTTCACCACCGCTTCGGAGCCATGCCATCAAGGCAGGATCTGTGCCGCGGTGTTCAATCTCATCAACGGCAGCGGCGTGGAGTTTCGCAACGATGTCCGGATGCCTGTCCTGCACGTATTCTAAATCACCAAGCCCGACGAGTTTTGAATTTTCGGGTTTCGCGGCGACCTCTAAACTCCACTCTTGGTCGAATGCGGTGAAGAGGATAGCATTTTCGTTCTGTGATGCTTGCTGCCAACGCTCGATGCTCCCACCTGAAAGGGCAAGCTGCCTTTCACCGGATTCTCCTTCACGGGCAGGCGTTAGGATGTCGTGTCCTTCAAGCCCGTCAGGGCGTGCTTCGCCTAAGATATTGAGAATCGTCGGGAAGAAATCCTGTGGCTGGACGATGACGTTGCTCCGTCCTGTGTCGCCTTCAGGGAGACGAATAAAGAGGGGGACGTGTGCTTCTTGTTCACGGACAGGTTGTCCTTTGCCAAATCTACCTCTTTCACCGACATTTGTGCCGTGGTCAGCGGTAAAGATGACAGCAGTGTTTTTATCAAGCCCAGTGGCTTCAAGGGCATCAAGGAACTGTCCGAAGCAGTGATCCATCCATGTCGTTTTAGCGGCGTATTGGTCTTTAATGTGTTGTTTCGCCTCATCTGAGAGTTCCGCATTGCCGCGTGCGCCGAGGCTCCGTGGATCGACGCGCCCGTCATAGCCGGGTCGCTGGTCGTATTTTTTCATGAACTCAGGCGGTGAGTCCCACGGTTCGTGCGGGTCGAAGCAGTCTATCCAGAGAAAGAAGTTATTACGCTTGGCGTTATCTTTGAGGAATTGTGCGGCGGTATTAAAGAGTTTTGCGCAGTTCCAATCTTCCGGTTTCTTGCGATTTCTGTTTGCGCGGGCGTAGCTGCGGAGCATCCCTGATTCGGCGGCTTTGTCGTCAATACAATCAAAAAGTGATTGGCGAGTCCAGTTATCGGGCCAAGGCACGCTGTCCATAATCCAATCTCGGTCAACCTCTGCGCCACGGACGAATGTCCAGGCGTGGAAGGGCCAGTCAAAATTATGTCCGCCGTTGACAAGGTGCGGCGTATCGTGGATGAGTTGCGTTGCGTAGCCGTTTTGTGCGAGTGTCCACGGTAAAGTTTGGCGTTCGTGTCGGAGCGGTTTCCATGCGTGGAAGGGTGCTCCGTATTGTCCGGTGATGACATCGGTTCGATAGGGGATGGTAGGGAAACTGGCGCAGAAGGCGCGGTCATAAGCCCAGGCTTTGGAAGCAAATCGATCAATATTCGGGGTCTCTATCCAGTCATTACCGTTTGCGCCGATATAGTCGTAGCGGAGTGTGTCAATAACGATATAGGCAACATTCATATAAATTTCCTTTCATTCGCTGTCGGCTTTCAGGTCGCTTCGCTTTCGGCTATCGGCAGTGTCGGTAGCAGTTGCCGAAGTTTTGTATGCCGCTTGCTGATTGCTGACTGCTGATAGCCAACCGCTTTACCATTTTGGGATTGCGCCGAGCAAGAGTTGCTGTTGCGGTGTGCCTTCTTCTCGGAGTTTTGTGACGCGTGGTCCGTCAAAAGGTTCGCGAGATTTCATCCACGCGTTTTGATAGCACATCAGACAGACGCGCCGACGTTGTGAGGAATTATTAGCGGCACCTCGGTGCCAAGTCCATCCATCGAACATCACCGCTTGTCCCGGGGAAACGAGTACCCGTTTCTCATCGGGCAATTCGACAGGCGTGGGGGGTGGTCGGAAGGGGGCTCTGTGGCTACCGGGTTGGATAACCGTGGGACCGTTGTCGTCAGTCACTTCATCGAGGTAATAGCCGCAGTTGATCTGTGCTGGTAGACTTCCATAAGGCGTTCCGTTGGGTGCAATGGGCCAGGGACCGTCACGGTGCCAATGTTGGTCTGGCGTTCCGGGTTCGGTGATGCGTGCCGTCGCGCTGTGGAGTTGGACACACGTGCCTAATATCGCTTCCATCCGTTTGAGGACGGGTGGATTGTCTAACAGGAATGCAAATCGATCATCTTCTTCAAGTAGCTCACCGATGAATTGACTTTTATCTTTTCGTTCGTAGCTTTCATCGAGTGCTGCTCGTAACGATTCAATCTGTTCCGGTGTCGCGGCATCGTCAACGATGAGGTAGCCCCAGTTGAGGAAGAAGTTGACTTCTTGTTGCAGTTGGTGATCCAGTTCGACGTTGAGCGTTGCTGGTACTACAGGATTTGCCATCGGTTATGCCTCCTTGATTGCGTCATGGTCGGCGGTTGCCCATTCTTCCCAGCGTTCTTCATCGGAGCGGAGGAAACCCGAGTTGCATCGCGGTTGAAGCTGCTCATCCACACCGAGGAGTCGCATGTGTTGATGGTTATTCTCGGCTCTTGCCGTTTCCAACAACTTTTGGGTATGCGGACCCGTATGGTGATCAGTGTGTTTCAGCCATGTTAGATTATAGTAGATGCTGAAGAAATAGCGTAGCGTGTCAGCAGTATTCGGCGTACCGGAGTGGATGAGTCCGTTGTGTGTGATAACGACATCACCCGCTCCCATGTGAATCAAGGTTTCGTCCGGATGCGGGACTCCACGTTGTGAGTCTTCCATAACAATCGGTTTCCGGTGCGAACCGACAATGACGCGGAGCGGTCCGAATTCATCTGTTAAGTCTTGCAGATAGGAGATAGCGTTAATGGCGTTCGGACGGTGATATGCGTCGGTGAAGGGCACATGTGCCCACCGGTCGCGGTGCCATCCTGAAACCCTGCCTTCCGCTTTCTCTTTTTCCATTGGCGGAAAGGCGGCGAGCGTGAGATTGTCTAATTGCACGAAGGGCCCCATGACTTTTTCTATAAACCCAAGGAGTGTCGGGTGTGCGATAGCGGGCCACATGAGTTCGGGTGCCAATTCGAGGGTATTTCCGAACCACGTTTGCCCGTCGTTGGCGGCGGAGAGTTCTGCGTGTTTCTCGCGCCAACTTTGCATTTGCGGTTCGTCAAAGATCTTCTCAAAGATTGTAAAGCCATCGGTTTTATAGGCTTCAAAGCGTTCATCAAGTGTTGGCATATTTTTAATTTTCCTTGCGGTTCGGTGAGATTGATCAGCGCAGTCCGTCTAAAATATCTTCAGCGAGTTGCATTGTTTTAACAGCCTCATCAAGATTCGCGGCGGGCAACGAAACAGGCGTGTCGGATTTGACGCAATCCAAGAAATACCTGTTCTGTTCAACGGTACCACCGGTGCCAGCTTCGGTCAGTTGATGTTGCGTCCCGTCACAGAAAACTGTACCGTGGGAGACACCTTCGAGATAAGCGGAAATGTCTCTACCGTGAATTTCGTAGCGTTCGAGACGGGCATCTGTCGTATAATTGGCGATGTGTTGCGCGACGCAGCCGTTGTCAAACAAGATGAGTGCGGCGTGAACGTCCTTGTAATCTGAAATTGCCCGTTGGACGACGCTATGGACTTCTTGGACATCGGTTTCGGCGACGGCACGGATTGTATCAAGCGCGTGGATGGGGGTTTCCAGAAACATATTGTCCATCAGGTGTTCTGGAAATCTGCCTGTCAGCCGGGTAATACTCTTGTGGAATTCACCGACGATCTGCGTGACGGGCCCGCGTGCGGTAACTTGGCGTTTCGCTTCAACGATGATCGGGTGGAACCGACGGTTCCAACCGACCATCCCTTTCGCGCCTGTCCGTTCTGCGGCAGTCCGCAAGGCGACCGTTTCTGCGACGCTCATGCCGGGCGGTTTCTCTAAAAGCGTGTGGACACCGCGTTCAAAGCACGGGAGTGCTGCCTCACCGTTGAGATGTGCCGGTGTAGCGACGAAGATAGCGTCTAAGGACTCACTGTCCAATAACTCGTCAATGCTTTCATAACGGTTTGGGACGTTGAGTGCATCCGCGGCGTTATTTCGTGCGGCTTCAACGGGGTCACAGACAGCGACGAGGTCTGTGTCGTCAAATTGTGAGAGGATTTTCATGTGGCCGCGGCCTCTGCCGCCGCAGCCGATAACAGCAACGCGTAGTTTTGACACGGATTTCTCCTTATTTTTAACCCCCTAAAGTCCCTTTATCAGGGGACTTTAAGAGGAACCACGTAAGTCCTGAATGGGTTTAGTGTCGGATGTGGGGTGCCTCCATGACTTCTCGTTGTTCTGCGGACATGTCCTCAATATAATCGGGATATGTGATTTGGTGCGCGCCTGCGCTGTACGCTTGGAATCCGGGGCTGAACTTGTAGAGTAGGGCGCGGCGTTGGTGATCACCTTTCCAGGGGAGCGTGCCGTGTGTGAGGGTTTCGGTGAAAATTACTGCATCGCCGGCTTTGGCGTTGACTTCAAGCACGAGATGCTGATATTCCTCGTACCGTCTCATACCGCTTGGGCAAGGAAGATTCGCCTTGTGGCTTCCGGGGATGATCGCTAAGCCGCCATCGCCGGGGCCTTCATCAGCGAGCATGTATTCAACGACAGTTAAACCTGTATAGATCCTCCCATATTTGAAGAAGTACGCTTCGGAGAAGTTGGGACGCTCAATCCCGCCGCCGTGTAGGGTCCCGCCTTCTGTCCCTTTTTCCATGGCGATGAGTCCGGGGCCGTGGTCGAGTCGGTACTTTTTGCCCAATACCTCTTCAAGATAGGGTTTAACGTTGGGATGTACGAGCAGATTGCGAAACGGTTCGCACCACGGTTGCTCCCATGAGAGCATCCCTCCCATGTCCATCCGGTTTGCTGTGCCGACAAGTGCCGGTGAGCCGCCCGCTAATGAGTTCTCGCGTTCTCTGAGTCCGTCGATGTGGTGATCAATCGCTGCGTTGCATTGTGCGACTTCTTCAGGTGTCAGTGCGTTTTCGACGATGAGGAATCCGGTCAAATCGAATAGATATTTCTGATCTTCGTTCATCGTTAGTTCCTCCCGTTATGGCATTACGCCTTTGCTTCTTCGAGACTTTGAGGTCTGCCGGTTGCGTCCCCTCCGAGCCATCGGTAGGGACGTGGGTAAAGTGTTAGGGATCTGTCTTCCAATGGTAATTTGATGGGCGCACTGTTTCGGGATGCAGAGAGTTTTGCAGCGATTGCTACTTCCAGTGCCTGTCGGAGATCTGCACCCGTAATCCAGGGATGTCCGTTGCCATCAACTGCAGCCAAAAAGGAGCGGATGGCACCTGTTAGATAACTGAATTCGTGCCACGGGTACGGACTGTAATTCGGATCAAATCGGATGCGCTTGCCGTGCGGGTCATAGCCTTTGAAAATCTCTGGCGGGTTCCAATCCCAGCGGATGAGGCATTCGTCTGTCCAGACATCGACACCGCGGCAGGTCGTTGGTGTTCCAAATACGCTACATTCCACTCCATTTGTAAGATGGAAGTGTCCGTTGATGATTAAGCCTTCATCGGTTTCTGCGGTTAACGCTTCAGGCGGTGTGCCCCAGGCGACGATTTCTTCAACTTCAGCGTTCGTGAATAGCCTTAAGACGGAGATATGTTGACAACCACCCCCAGAAATTTCGCCACCGAATCCGTGAACGCTTGCCCCTTTGATGTCGCCAAATTCACCGTTGTGGAGTCGAGATGCGGCTTCTTGGACTTCGTTCATTGCGCGTTGTAGATTCCCGCCAGCAAACACGACGCCGCGTTCTGCACACGCATTGACCATTGCATCAGCATCTTCGAGGCGCGCGGCAATCGGTTTCTCCGTTGAAATGCCTTTGACCCCGGCTTCAGCGCATGCAATCACGGCATCTTTCATGTATTTGGTGGGTGTGACAACAACGGCGATGTCTGGCGCGGTGTCGCGCAATAAGGTTTCTACATCTGCGTAGAGTGCCTCCACACCGAAGCGTGCGCCGAGCACATCTCGCCGTTCTGCGTTGGCATCGGCGATCGCGACAATTTCTGTATCAGGATAGGTGGTGTATGCTTCCGCATAGTTCTGCCCCATCCGTCCACATCCGATGATGGCTACCCGATATTTGGTGTCGCTCATTTTTAGATCTCCCGATTTTGCATGTTAACAATGTTGCAGAAGTCTGTCAAGAAAAAAAGTGGGTATCGGGGTTATTATAGTAAAACCTATAATTAATTGGGCACTCTCAAACAGTCTGAATGCCTATAACAGGCATTCAGACTGGAAACCCAAACTAACAGTTTTGCGGCGTACTCCCTTAGATGCGACGTGCATCATGCTACAAAGATGTCTATTTATTTTTGGGTTTCACTATAAATGGCCCTGTACCGCTATAAAATCTGTCACTTACCCCCATTTTTTTTTGAGGGTAGTCTGTCGTTGATATTGTTAG
>VYCT01000385.1 GCA_009843785.1 Candidatus Poribacteria bacterium
CGCGATATTTGCACCTTATTATTTAATATTCATGAACACATATAACATTCTACTTTTTTAAATTATACTACATTTTGTTCATTTTTTCAAGTTTTTTAAGTCTCAACGGAATGCATTATATAGCAGATTTTATAAACCGGCTCCTCCGATCATAGTGTGTCTATTTAGATGACGACTGGTCATCTCCCACTGCGCCACAATCAACTGCCGAGGCAATTTTCCGGGTTCCCAATGATATTCCAACACATCGCGCCGCTGATATTTTTCATGTAAGGAGACAAGTGATAGAGAAAAGCCTACTGGAGAAATCAGGAAAGAATATAAGGGTTGCGCGATGCGGCTATACATCCGAGCACTTCGGAACAATTCTTTTGTTGCTCTCCATAGAAACTTCTCCATTACGCCTGACTTAACGCTTCGAGTGCCTGTTTCGCTTCCGGGGTTCCAATTTTTTCTAATGCAAAAGCCGCATGGTTTTGGACTTCTTCGGATTCATCAGCAAGTGCCTGAATAAGCGCAGGCACAGCCTCCGCTGCCGCACCCTCCAGTTTCGCAAACGTGTACGCAGCATAAGACCGAATATCATCCGACGGATCGTTCAAAGTCTGAATAAGCGCAGGTATCGCACCAATTGCCGCGCTCCCCATTAGATTGAGTGCACGCGCTGCATATTCGCGGAACTCTTCATTGAGTTTATCAGATAACGCTTCCACCAAAACCGGTACCGCTGGCTCACCTATACGACTCAGCGTATTACCGAGAGCAAGTGCGTGGTACCTCTCAGCAATCGCCATCTCATCAATAAGCGCAGGTATCGCCGGTTCACCAATCGCAGCCAAAACATCAGTGGCTTGTTCAACCACATCCCCAAGATTATCAGCGAGTGCCTCAACGAGTTGCGGAATCGCAGGTTCACCTATAGCAACTAACTCTTCTTTGGCAGCCTCACGGATATCATCATCCAACTCTGACAAATCATAAATTAAATCGGCTACAATGTGTTCTGTCTCCATTTAGTCGCCTTTCTTAACATACGCCAACATCGTGATAAGACGGTCCGTCTGTTCGGGTCGTAAGTACTTATAAAACCATTCCGAAAACTCACGCTCGGCTCTGGTGAGTTCCGCCGTCAGCGCGGGGACTGTGGACTCTCCGATTTCTGCCAAGACCTCCGAAGCGTTATTTGCCATCTGTTCCATATAAACAGGGATAGCGGATTCTTCGATATGGGTGTAAAATTCGGCACCATACCCAGATATATGCCAGCATTCTTGGGTAAGAACATCGATGAGCTGCGGAATAGCCGGTTTACCTATGGCAATCAACTCTGCCTTCGCGGTGTCCCGAACGTTTTCGTCTACATGACCCAACATGACTATCAAATCAGCGATGTGGTGTTTGCTATGCATTGTTTCCCCTTTTTTGTTGTTCTAAGAGTGTGGTGAGGCGTTCCGTTTGCTCGCGGCGCAATCGTTTGTAGACGCGCTCCGAGATTTCTTGCCTCTCGTACTTATCATCAAGATGCGTTATAAATTCAAGCCTTGCGACGCGCACATGTTCGCGATCGTCAGGGTTCAGTTTAAGAAGCCAACCTGCATCTGAAGGTGTTAATGTATCATCCGTATCAGATTCTGTCGCATTGCTGGCTGCGCGGAGTTTGAAAAGTGCCGCTACAAAGAATCCACCTGTCAACGCCGCTGCGACAGCGATAAAAATCAATTGTCCCAAATTGGATGTCTGCCCCGGTAAAGCACCGCGAGCCGCACCCATATTTATATTCAGTGCCAAGTCAATCTTTTTACCCGCTGCGAACGTTTGAGTCTCATCGCTCTCATATATTAGATATACATTATTATGGATTTGTTCGCGTTTCGGTGCACCGAAAAACTTGCAACGCGGCACTATACCAATACCTTCAGGAACAAAGACAAAGAATTGGTCCGTGTTAAAATTCAAACGACGCGATAAATCTAACCTATCCTCTTCAATGTGAAAGATGTACTCGTAACCTAAGTGCGATTCCCCAGGGGGTAATGGCGTTTTGAGGAGGATTTGATTGGTGTTAGCGTCCATCGCGAGGTTTGGCGAATGCGGCTGAAGCCCTTCAACACCTCTTGGCAGTGTTAAATTTACCCCGACTTTTTGCGTACCGTGCGTTGTTCTAAAAGGAAGTGTACCCAGATTTTCAATCCCAATTGCCTCAGCAACTGTTACAGCACCATCTGGCGGATGATCTGCAGGCGGAGGCCCAATGATGAAACTATGCGTTTTGACTCGGATTTGCGCATCGTCATCCGCAAACGCCGCTATATCAAAGTCGATCTTAAGATCCGGAACCCAAGTTGACAGAACCAGATCCTTCTCAGTGTAGTCGGTATCTTCATGGACAGTCGAAACCGTATAGTAAACGCTCGGATCAAGCGGTAATTCCGCAAAGCGGTAGTTCCCATTTTCATCTGTAGTTGTTTCTTGCGTTTCAACGGTGTCGGTCTTATGAATCGTGAGCGTTACAGGATGCGAAACAAGCGGTTTTTCGAGTTTTCTGTCAATAACTGTGCCTTGGATGTCCCCTGATTCTGCTGTTTGGGCATGTAGCGCAGAAAGCGCGGTGAAAAAAATTAGGGCAATCGCTAACAAACGGGTCGGACACCGGACAGTGATAGAACCAAATTGCGGGTTGCCCCTCTTAATAAGCCCGGTTTCCAACTGCATATCAGTTGCCCATCTTGGTAGGTGCGGTTTTGCGGCGTACTTGAAGAAACACCCTATCAAAAACCCCAAATGCGACCTGCATTTCAACCGCATATCAGATGCGTTCGTGTACATGTTATGTTCCGCGTTGTTGTTCTTTAAATCTTTCAATTTCTGCTTCTACATCCGACAAAGACTCATTTTCGAGTTGCATGATGACACGCGCAGTCTCTTGTAAAAGTTCTTCGCGTAGTTCCTGATAATCGGCTTCTGAGAGTTTCCCTGTTTCATAATCCTCATCGAGATCCGCCAACGCTGCGTAGCTGCTTTCACGCTCCTGAAAGAGGGTCCGTCGCCGTTCTTCAATAATCTCTTCGGACATTACAGCATGCTTCCCACCCGTTTTTGAGAAAATCGGAAACCCCAGATAAACGAGTAGCAGGATTCCAAAGATTACCATCCATAAAAGCAGAAGAAAAGACATAAAAGACCTCTCTGAAAATCACGCGTGAATGCTATTGCGTACGAAAAAATTGCCGAGTTTAACTTTCCCGCCTATACCTTTCGAGTTCAGCTTCAACCTGCTGCACGGTTTCATCAGAAACTTGTGACGCTGACGCTTCACGCGCGCCTGCCGCTGTTTTCTGCATTGATCCGGTTGATCTCCGCAGCACAACAAAGACGATCCCGCCAATAAGGGCAAGTATGATAACCGGCATAGCATAGGCAAGAAGGTTAATACCTTCTACAGGCATGACTGCATAATATTGGGGTCCGTAAGTGTCAAGGTAATCGGTGCGAATCTGCTCAACCGTTTCGCCAGCGCGCAGCCGATCGCGAAAATCGTTCTCGATATCCATTGCCGTGCCGCACGTACACACTTCAATTGTCTCTCTCGTACACCCGCAGTGACAGTAGACCGTAGTGAGCAGTTCCTCTAAATCGGACGCAACTGTGGCATCCTCGACACCCTTCGGTGCTGCGACCTGAGACTCCCCAGTCTGTGCGTACCCCGTGACAATAAAACTACATACGATGAGAAGCAGAACAATCAAAACAAAATTAAGAATTAAGAATTCATTGGACGTTGTAATGCACTCAAATCTTCCAGTTTTCATCGTCTTACGCCTCGCTTATCAGGAATCTCTAATGCGTTCAGATTTCTCGGCTATCGCAACGATGCCACCTAACACCATCACAGCAACGCCAATCCAGACAATACCAATCAGAGGGTTGTAATACACTTGGACGTTCACAACGCCTCCTGTTTTGACATCCGGTGGGATATTGCCCAATGCAACATAGAGGTCGTTCATACCAAAATGTCGGATCGCTGATTCCTTTGTAGGTTCCTCATCCGGTTTCGCCGTGTAATAGGCGTGGAGTGCGGGTTCCATTGTCCCTATCCGTTTCCCATTTTTTTCAACATCAAAAACAACGCTGCTTCGGAGATAGTTTGCGTATTCTTTCTCAAACGCGTCTATCATTGTAAGTTTATACTTACTAACCTCCATCGATTGACCGAGCATCATACTTTCGGATTCCAGCAGAAAATAGCCTTTCGATCCCATAATGCCGATATAGAGAATAACAATGCCGATATGGATGATGTAACCGCCGTATCGTCTCTTGTTACGCTGGATAAGGAGATTCAAGCCGTTGACGAAGGAGGTCTCTTGTCGTTTCGCCCGGAGTTTCGCACCCCGATAAAATTCAGCAAAGATTGCGGCAAGGACAAAAACGGCTGTAAAACTACAGAGCACTGAGTACAGCGGAAAAGTATATCCTATTAGTGCAAGGAATCCCCACGTCAAAGCACCCCCAATTAAACCGATAACAAGCGGAAATAAAAACATGCGCCGGAAGTTGTTCGCAGTAATTTTCTTCCATGAGATGATTGGACCAGCACCCGTCAAGAACAGCAGCAGCAACCCTGGAATAATCACAACTTTATTGAAAAACGCTTCAGGGACAGAGGATTTTTCACCGTTAATCGCCTCGGAGATAATCGGCCACAACGTACCCCAGAGGATAATTAGGGTTAACCCGACAAGGAGCCAGTTATTCAGAAGAAAGGCACTTTCACGAGAAAGAAGTGATTCGAGACGATTCGCACTCTTAAGCCGGTTCCAACGATAGATGATGAGTCCGATGACCCCGGCTGTTGAAGCGAAAATGAAACTCAGGAAATACCCGCCAATACCCGATCCACCGAAAGCATGCACCGACGTGATAATTCCGCTACGCGTAATGAAAGTCCCCAAGAGTGTAAATTGGAAGGCAAGAGTAATCAGAAGGATATTCCAAAGTTTGAGCATATTCCGCTTCTCTTGGATCATCACAGAGTGTAGATACGCGGTGCCGAGGAGCCACGGCATAAAAGAGGCGTTTTCCACGGGATCCCATGCCCAATAACCGCCCCAACCGAGTTCTTGATACGCCCAATTGCCACCAAGTGTGATACCGATGGTCAGTATGATCCATGAAAATAGCATCCATCTGCGCGAGCGGAGTATCCAACCGCTACCGATTCTACCAGATGCAAGCGCGCCAACTGCGAACGCAAACGGTATCGTCAGGCTAATCCAACCGATATATAAGGTGGGTGGATGGATCGCCATGAGGGGTGTCTGGAGAAGCGTGTTCATTCCTTGACCATCGGCAAAAACTCGCCCATCAGAAAACCGAGCGAGTGGATTGTAAATGCCGTCTATTAAACCTGTGACAAGGATGGTGAAGAAAAGCTGAACAATAGCGATCGGAATCAGGGAGTAGTCTGCTAAGGTATCCTGCGTCTGTTTGTTACGTTGATAGTTCTGCCAGACGACAATAACGCCGCCGACTGTAAGTAGCCAGAGCCAGAACAATAGCGAACCAGACATAGCACCCCAGAGTGCCGTGATTTTATACAGTAACGGTTGTGCTGCGCTTGATACCTCAACAACGTATTGCATTGAGAAATCATCGGTCACAAAACCGTAGATTAATGCCCCAGTTGCAATACTGATAAGAATGAAGGTGGCAACAACGGCGTTTCTGCCGCTCTGGATGGCACGGGCATTTCGTATCCACAGCCCGAAACTCAGGAAACCGATTGCCCACAAACATGAAAGCACAGATATATATATAGCGGCTTGTCCGATTTCCGCAGTCATTCGTTTCTGTGCCTCCTCAAAAAGGTATTATTGAACATACTGCTAAAGTACTATGTATTCCTTACTCTGAAGTGTATGAAGTTTCATCTGTAGGCACGGCACTTTCTGCACCTTCGTATTTTGAGGCACATTTCGTCATAACCTTAGTCGCGACAACAAGGTTCTGTGTTGCGTCGTATCTACCTTCAACGAAAACACTGCCGCCATCTTTAAAGTTATCCGGTTTAAGCCGATCTTCGTAAATCACGTTGACTGTTGCTTCGGTTTCGCGGTCGCGTACAGCAAAGGTGAGCTTAAAATTCGCTGCATCCCACTTCGAACTGTCTTCCGCAATAAGTCCATCAACTTGAACCAATTGATCGTCCGCACTGCTGGCATCTGCCACAAGCGCGGCGGGTGTGAAATGCCGCATACTCGTGCTTCTCGTCATGGCGACTACCAAAAACGCCATACCTCCGAGCAAAATGGCACTCGCAGCCACGATTTTAAGTCTGCTCTGTTTTTTCACCTTCACATCCTCCATTAACACAATCAGTAGGGACTATTTGGCGCAACTTGAAAGCCAAATCTTGCTGTTATAAAGTCCACTGTACCGACAGGATGAATTCTTCTACTTAAAATAATACTTGATTTT
>VYCT01000387.1 GCA_009843785.1 Candidatus Poribacteria bacterium
TCGGGGCGCACCAAATATCGCAAAATATCCCTAAATTGACACCTATGGTGCGGTTAGAAACCGCACCTACCGGGCCTGGGGATTACCGAAATATTTTCTTAAACTTCATCAACCTCACCGGATCTTAGGCAAAAACCGGGAATAACACAAAAACCTCTTAACTGAAAACTTTGACCAAGAACGCGATTTCCGATATTTAAAAATGTGCGCGTTCTCGGTCAAAACCGATAACTGACAACCATTCTACACCTCAACACGCACAAACGCGAGATACGCTCCAGACAGAAGCACTATGACAAATAGCATTAGCAACAACAGATCGACTGCCGCCGCGTTGAGATCCTTACTGAAGCTCAACGTATCTTCAAATTTGGGAACTGCCTCCGGACTAACAGGTTTCCCAGACATGCCTGCAGGAACACCTAAAAAGTGAAGGCTATCCGGGTCTTCCCTATCGGTGTCAACAATGAATGCCCGGAATTGCCGAGCGTAAGACTGAACGTTCTCTAAGAATTGCAGATGCCGCTCGAAGCCTGTTCCGGCAAAGGATTCAAGGAGATGTTGGACAATCGTGACAGGTGAAATACGGGTTACGGCACGTGCTCGGTGTACCTGAGCAATCCGCTGTCTTAAGCGTTCTGCGTGCAACCGTTCTTGCTGTTCAACGTCTGTGGTAACGAACTCGCCCAACAATTGTATTCTTTTTGTCGAATCCTCACGCGCCTCAAACAGAGGCGCACTGTATTTTTCATCAAGCTCCCAGTGAAGCTGCCAAGAACGTTCCGAAAACCCGCCCGTTGACTTGATCGGTGAAGAAGCACCGGCAATCGAAGCGAGCGTACTCGGCATGAAAACAACAAAACTCACCCACATCAATAAAAGTATGACCAGACTGACTGCCCCGCGCTGCGCACGCGCCGACACAAGTAAACCCAAGGCAAGGAAAAGACACGTGTACAAGAGCGCAATGAAGATGATGATGCCTAAACGTCCCCACGATTCACCATCAAGATACACATCGCTTGATGTTGAAATCACCAACAGGTTCATCAATATGGCAAGCATAAACGGGAGGCTGATGCTTATCAATGCACCCAAGAATTTACCAATCAGTACAGTATGCCGTGGAATCGAATTCGCCAGCATCAAGCGCAATGTACCTTGCTCGCGTTCACCGGTGATTGAATCGAAGGTAAATAGGAGTGCAATGAGACTTAAGACGTAGCCGATGATAAAACCCCAATCGACTTTGGTGACATCCGGGCGAACACTTTTCAGATTAGACCTCACTGATGGATATTCCAGTATCCAGAAACTTTCTAAGTCGTCACTACCCCATCCCCAGCGATGATAGTTGCTTTCTGCACGTTCTGACAAAAACGCCTCTCCGCTCTCGGCACAGAAACGAAGCGGCGATGGATTTTTGTAAAGGTCACCAGGTCCCTTTCGCGCGAGTGTGTATAGACTCTCATCTGCACGAGTCTTTAATTTATTCTGATGTTCGGCGACACCTTCACGATATTTCTGTACCTGTTCCGGATGCCCTCGGAGATGCACAACGGCGTTAGTCAGCATCAAACCCAACAGCAATACCGTTGCCAGCGCAAACCGGAGGCTATTCAGGTTATCATAGATTTCACGTTTTGTAATATGCCACATGGGTTATCAGTCCGTAGTTTTTAGTTATCAGTAAAATAGTTGTCAATGTTAGCAAGTGTGCTAAAGGGTTTCCGAAAGTGTTCTAAAGTTTGGAAGTTGATAATTTTAGTTCACTTTAGCACACTTTACCGATTTCTCTAACTGATAACTATTCTACACCTCGGTTTTAACGAAGATCAGAAATATCACGATAAACAGAAGGACATTAATCATGAGCAGTAGGGATACATCCGGCAACGCTCGTTTTAGATTTACGCTGACCTCCACCGGTTGAAAGGAAAACTTCGGTAAACTCTGCCAATCCGCCATGCCTTCATCTGTCGTGAACCATTGTTGAGACGCGAACGCCTTTTTATCGTAAAGATAGTTAATCACCTGCTGCCTATACTGTCTCGCTGCATCAAAAAAATCTCGGCTCATGTATAAATTTAATGCAACTGTATCAGCGAAGCCAATAACTACAAGGATTAAATTTTCCTTCTGCATTCAATCTCGACATGAGCCAAATCTCTAACGCCGAGCAGGTCGGTCCCAAGCAAGGCTTGTGTTGCAGCATCATATATCCCCACGGGCGAGAATTTCAGCCAGATTTTCTCGACATCCGCTGGACGAACAAAAATATCTTCGAGTGCTGGCTTGCGGATGAGCCATGTGCGATCAGCGGCATCAATAACTTGCGCGCAGAGGAAACCGAAAAACTTCTGCGCGTGCGGCACCGTATCAGCGTATGGCTCACCCAGATCCCGAAAATTCATGTAGGCGATATAGGTATACATGAGCGTCGAAAAATCTGTCCGAAAATAAGCACCGCGTGTACCCCATCCTCTTATATCAAGTCCCCAATCTTCTCCCGGTACCGCATCAGTAGCGAGGAAATGTTTCCGCTCCCTGTCGAATTCTTCCCACATCTGTTCAATCTGATTGAAAGCGGATGTTGTACGTGCCCGCGGAGCCTCGGGACGTGGGATCACGGTAAGAACCACGTTTGGATAGACCAGCACTAAAAACCCCCAAACAAACATAGACAGCATCAAGGCAGTTCCTGTCCTACGAGTCGCTGCCGAAATCAGCAGTCCGATGAGGTAAAACACCGATAGATAAGCAATGGAGGTCAAAATAATCCCACCGATCCGTAGAAAATCGCCAGTAGCCAGAGAAAACGAGGTGGAAGTCGTCAGCAAAATCACAGCAAAGAGTAAACTCATGACCAGTGGCAAAAGCAGACAGAGCATTGCACTGATGTATTTCGCAAGTAGGATGTGCCCGCGACGGACAGGATGTGTTAAGACTAAACGTAATGTGCCTTGTTCATATTCTCCTGCAAGAGCATCGTAGGCAAAAATTAGTGCCATTAAGCTAAGAATAACCTCAAAGATAAATACAAGATCCATCGAGGCGAACATATCCATAAACGGATTATCCGACCCATGCATTCTGGCATCCCACAGCGATGGCACAAGCTCATAGGATACTGGAACCTCGTTTCCGAGTCGCTTGTCGAATCCTACATTGAAAATGCTTAACGGGTTAGGGGACCGGTCAACGAGTAAGCTACCCATCCCTGCGGAATAAGTCTTTTTCTCTTCAAGCTGCCGTTGATGCATTTTAACAGCGTCGTTGTAGCCTACCAAACGGCTCTCGTAATCCCGAATAAGCACGGCAGTATTCGCAACGACAAGCAGTAACATAATGAAGACCGCTGCAGCAAATCGGAAGGTCATTAGATTGTCAAGAAGTTCTCGGCGGATAAGTGTTAGCATTATGAGGTTTCCTCTATACCAGTTTACCAGTTTCTTCCTTTTTCAGCAAATACAAAACGCCTTTACCCGCGACGTTTCAAACCTTGCTGATAGGTCTTAACGTGCTGATATAGCAGTATGTGATCAGTGTCATTGATATATTATAATCCGATCTAACGCGTTTTCTTCATTAGTATTTAGAAATCTGAGTTTAATACTAATACTCACATTATATAGTGACGCGCGCGATGGACAAAAAAGTTGCTTAATTTTATCAGAGTTTAATAAAACTATTAGAAGAGAATTCTACAGATTTGAAAGTATGTGGAATTGGTTCATGCGTCGGGAATATAAGCGGCAGGTATGTGTTAAAAACAGTCGGAAAAAAGAATGGTGGGCTTACCTGGAATCGAACCAGGGACCTCACGCTTATCAGGCGTGCGCTCTAACCGTCTGAGCTATAAGCCCACGAGGTGGGTCTTGAAAAGGAGAGATGTTGCGAAAACACAGCCGCGCTTTCTTTGTCAAAAAGCACTATTAATTATACACCTCAAAAGCGGGTTTGTCAAATTAATTTGTTAGAATCTATTTTTGATCGCGCCCCAAGTTGCTGCTAACTTAAGACGAGGCGAGACAGGACGCACCTTATCAATATCGGTGATGCTTCCGACAACAACCATATTATCAAAATAACTGACACCCCCGGTAATTCCCATCATGCCGACGGGTCCTGTTTTGAAGGTATCATTGTCAACTTCTACAATCGGCTTTTCGTTGAGATGCCAATCCGCGGGCGGTAATTCTTTCTCGCGTTTCCTCAGATATATCTGATGTTGCCCACCTTTCATCACCAGTCGATGCGTATACCATACGTTGTTTTCATTCGGGAACTGTCCGGTTCCGAGTAGTGCCCAACCCCCTGCTTTGCGTGTATAAATCTGAATATTGACTGCGCCCGTGCGGCGGCTGCCGTGAAAATGAGATTCGGCACCTTTAAGCCCGCCTTCCACTCGGTAGATCGTGCCGACAAAACTGTCGTTTTCCCAGAGCCAATCGAAGTCCCAAATATAATCTCGCCATTCTTCTCGACCATCAGCGATCGGGATATAGAGTCCGATGCCGGTAGTTTTAGCTGCCTTGTTCTGGGGATCGGTCGGATCTTTTTCAACAATGATTTTTGAGTTACCGGAGTTAAAATTGAGATGTTCCCAGTTCGACGGTTCTTTACCGATGTCATCTTGTTCAAAATCATCAACAAAAAGAATCTCCGCGTTTGCTGTGCCGAACATTGGTAAAAAAGCGAGCGTTACGACAAATACTAACGTTCTCATTTTGTCCTCCATTGCTTGGACGCGTGTGTAGGTGCGGTTTGCAACCGCACCGAGCTTCGCCGATAAATTACCGAATTTTTTCTTCATGCAACCGCAACTGAAATTACTGCTTTTTGCGTAAGTTCTATTAATTGTACATTCCAAAAGCGGATTTGTCACAGTAATTGTTAGGACTTACGCATGATGCTCTTTTGTACCATAAGGCTTTATATTCGTCTCATCTAACCCCACGTAGGACTATCGGCTAAGGTAGACTCAACAACGGGCACCTTCAACCCGTAGAGAGCAGCGACTGACTTGACCAGTTCTATGAACCAGTCTGGTGCAAAAGGGGCAACAATCACTTCTTTGATCAGGAGAGAAAGATCAACTTCATAATAAGCCCCGCCGATCTTTTCATCCCGAAGTTTCGATATTTCATCATCGCTATGAAGTATATGAATCGCCCTAACCTCAAGTTCGTGTTCAAAACTTTTTCGCTTGTGTAGGAATGGAGAAAGCACGTTATCTTCAGGAATAATGGCGCTTTCATAATCAACATAACTAACCCTTCCAATATTGATGCCTTCGCTGCCTGTAAAACTCTTTTTGAAAGCGTCGAAATCAGTCTTGATAACAATTCCATCTGTCTCTCTGGTGTACAATTTCCACATAGCCTCTGATTCATAGCTGTTTTCGTGCCAACAGCTGATGAGTGTAAAGCGACGTGCCTCCTTCAAACTTTGAGCGAAGGTTTGGAGAATATCTGGAGGAATGTTGGGGTGCAATCTGGGACGCAACTCTGCGGTTACTTTGGAGATGGATCCCTCAAAGGGGTCTCCGAATTTGTCTGCTGCTGAAAAAAACAGTGCTCTTTTATCCAAAACGGATACAAATTTTGTGAAGTCCATGTATCTCCATAACACTGCATCATCAGGTGGCGAGGTGCAGAACGGACTGTCTTCGTACATCTTTGAAATTCCTATTGAATAAGAAAGCAGGCAAGTTACCTATAAGGGGCGTGTGTTGTAAGTTTCCAAATCCCTGTTTCTAATTTTTCAACGAGTCTTTCCCTCGCGGACTCATCCTATATTTAACCCTCAAATTAGGGCTTGGAAGTAGCGTTGGTTTCTGCTCATCTACCTCAATTCTGTCTATTCTGGCAATGTTTAAGTCAACAAGCCAACCCGGGGATAAAATTAAATGGACCTCTCCGTTGATGTCTTGTTCGCCAATAGACATAGTTTCGGGGGCAATCCAGACTTCTTCTACGTATCCATCATCATTTATGGCCCTTGGCGGAATATCCGCATGTACCCATTGCCAATTCGATCCATCGTCGAATTCTACAATGGCCCTGCATTCTATCAAGTCTGCAGATTCTCTGAGATTGCGTCCATATTCAAGTTTTTCGCGATCGTATTGGTCCATGGTTCTTCTCCTTTTTAGAAAACAGGTACACTGTTAATGTTTACTAACGTAAACACATCTCCAAATTTAACGGAAAGTCGGATTGAAAGATGAAAGGAAAATGAGATTGGTGAGTATAGGAAACGGTTGCTGTATGGTAAAGAAGATGTTCAAAGAAAGTTAAATAGTTTTGGTGCGTGTCTTGTAAGGTTCAGAGCGTTTGAACATAAGGATTGTGTGAGAATCGTTATGTTAATGCTCCTTAGAAAGGAGGTGATCCAGCCGCAGGTTCCCCTACGGCTACCTTGTTAC
>VYCT01000237.1 GCA_009843785.1 Candidatus Poribacteria bacterium
GGACAAAACGTTATGCTGATGTGAATCTATATTTTACAAATAGTTATTTAGCACAACTCGTAAAAAATCAGATTTTTCTATTCTACTTTTAATCGAACCAGTATGGAATCGAAATGGGTTGAAGATCACAAACTCACAGTTTATGGTCCATGGTTTCTAAACAAATTTGTTTGGAATGTGTTGCTGATCAGTAAGCGTTGGACAATTTTCGGTAAATTTGTTTGAACGTGCGTGGCACCCAAGACATCCTCAAAGTCTATGTATCCTTTCGGGACACATAGCACTCCGCTGGAGTGCGGAAGGGTGGTTATACCGTTTCTATAGATATAACACTCCGCTGGCGTGGAGATATTTTTCTCAGAGTTCTGTGAACGTCTGAAACTTTTGGGAAATATGCGATCCCTTGAAACTGCAACGATCACGCCATACGCTTTTCCCAAACTTTAGTACTGAATACTGAAACTGAAAGATTTTTCCTAGAAAAATCGTACTGAGTACCATTTTGGAATCGAAATCTCCGTTCTTCCATCCGTGCATATATAATTTTTCGATTGACAACCCATACGATGTGTGTTACTATATTTTTAATCGAAGGATGGAGGGAATTTTGAAAAAATTCAGTGACTTCTGGCGAGATTCTGTCAGAGACTTTTGGAAAACAGGAAAGGCAGGATTCGCGCTTTTTCTTATTTCCCTTTTTGTGACTATCTACGGTTACATTGCTTTGGATTACGAAATAGCGAAAGGCTGGAAGGGACATGAATCGGTTCAAAATGTCCTAAAAGATATTTCGGCATTTATCCCCGTTGGCGGGGCTTTAGTGGGAATGATGGTAGGAGGTATAGACATAATCATGTTATTGTCAGATTGGTATCTCAATAGGCAAGAAAAGCGGATCCAGGCCGCTAAAACTGAAGGTATTGCTGAAGGCAAAGCAGAAGCTTACCATGAAATCTTAGAATGGGATCGCCGGAGAAGGGAAGCAGAAGATCGTGGTGAGGTATTTACAGAACCACCTCCAGGAACCCCACAAAACGGGTCTGAATAGCATTTATTTTTTTTGCCCTAAAAAAACCGACACCGAAAATGCCTCAGAAACCAGACACTACGTGGGTTCTGCACGTCACAGTGACGTTATACCAAATCTAATTGATGATCCATCTTATAGTAGAGCCCGTAATTATTTGCACACGTTTTGAAGCGACGGGCAATGAATTGCCCTACTACAAACGCTGGTCTGGTAAGGAAAAGTGTATAAGTAATTCTAAAATCTACTATAAAATGCCACCATTTTTGAATCATGCCCGGTTCGGTTAGGAAACCGAACCTACCGGGCCTGGGTAGAGATGGTTTCAGGTTAATGTAATATAAACTTTTAGAAATGGTATTACATAACGTCACATTAACAGAAAGATGCGTAAGTGCGAAATCAGCGCGAACGGAAAAGGAAGAAGAGTAGGTAAGAAGCCACGAACAGGACGTTCACGATGATGAGGCACCATCGTGCGAGTCGGGTCTTCAGTCTGCGGAAAAGGTAGATGGAGGCGATGAGAAAGACGACGCGTTCTATCGGTGCGACGATGCCAGCGTAGTGGTCGCGGTCCCAATAGGAGATAGGGCTTTCAAAAGCGAAATTGGAGAGTGGGTAGAAATGGTGGTGTCCGTCGTCGTTATGCGTCAGGAGGTCGAAAGCACAATGCATCAGTAGACTCCATGCAAAGACGGTTATCCGCTCGGAGTTCAGTAGATAATACCCGATCCCTAATAGGATCAGGATCAGTGGGACGGAATTGAAAATATCGAAGAAATTCTGCCACGCCTCGGTGAAGTATCGGGTGCCCCAGAGTTCATCATTAGGCGTTTTACGGATAATGCTTTCGATGATGAAGAAGATGAATAGGGGGAGGTCGGGTAGCACAGCACCGATGAAGGCGTAACGGTGGAGGAACGGCTTGTCTCGCTTGGAGAGGAGTGCTATGTTCAGGATGACGTGTGAGTGTGTTGTCATGGATGTGGGCGGTTAGAGATGCCAAACTTCGCTTTGGGTATCTTCAACGACAGTGAAATCGCTTGCCTTGCAGGTAGGGTGGTCCCCGGACATCAGGTCTCGGATACTCGGTCCGACATTCTCGGCTTCGTGGAGACGAACGTTGAATTCAGCGAGTGCGTCGGTGTCGTCTGGCGTCGCGAATCGGAGTTTTAGGTTATCGCCTAAATCCATTGGAAGTTGCGATAAAATACTGTTTTTTGACATTGATGTTTCCTGTGGGGTCATGTGAAATAAGACGGTATATGCAGATTATAGCATAGTTGCGTAAATTCTGTTTAAAAAACTGGATATTTTAGATAGTCTTGGTATAATAGCGGAACGTTGTAAACAAAATCCTATATTGAATGCAGATGAAGTTCAAACCGCGTCCCGCGCTCTATTTTCTTATTCCGTATCTACTCGGCATCATCGCAGGGAAATGGGTACCCCTACCGTTGCTGTGGCTCTGGCTCATTGTACTATTCTGTCTTGTCGGTGGTATCACGACACGGCACCGGAGACGTTATCTCTGCTACGGATTGCTCCATCTCGCTGTTTTTGCAGGCGGTATGCTACGTCTGGAAACCGCCTCGCATTCGCCGATTCCGTCACACTTTTACAACCAGCCGGTGAGTTTCTCTGGCACCACCACATATCAACCCGAACGCGGGGAAACGTGGGATGCGTGTTATGCCACCGGCGAACTTCAACTCCTGTCGGATCCAATGCAGGCAGTATCGGCGAAATTTCTCATCAGGTTTCAAAAGTTGGTGCCGCTTCGCTACGGCAGACACATTACCCTCACGGGCGTGCTGCAACAACCGCAAGATAGACGAAATCCAGGCGGTTTTGATTACCGTGCCTATCTTGCCCGGCAAGGGATTGTCGGCATCATTGATGCCAAGGGGTTGTTACGGATAGGCGAACAGGGTGGATTTTTGCCTTTAAGTTGGATAGAGGCACTCCGAATTCGGACAGAACGTGTCATTGACCATATCTACACCCCATTTGGGACGGTAGAACCCTCGCTGCATGCGCAGCTGCTCAAAGGTATCTTGCTCGGCAAACGGAGCGATCTTCCGACAGAGACGTTGGATATCTTCCGAAATAGTGGTACCTTCCATGTGCTCGCTGTGTCCGGTTTGCACGTCGGTCTTGTCGCTATGTTCTGCTATTTCGGATTCTCGTGCTTTCGGTTGCCACAGAAGGTGCTTTGTCTGCTAACCATCGCGGCAGTGCTGATGTATGCCTGCTTAATCGGTTTCCGTCCTTCCGTTTTCCGGGCATCGCTGATGGCGATCCTCTTTCTTTTTGCAACGCTTATTGACCGAGATGCGGATCTCTTCAATCTGTTAGCATTTGCGGCGTTGGTATTGCTGCTCTTGAATCCGCTGCAGATATGGGATGTTGGGTTTCAACTGTCTTTTGTCGCCGTTGCCGCGATCGTCTATTTCGTTCCGAAAATGGAGCAACCGCTGCGTCGGTTGTGGGAAAATGAAGCCGATTCGCCTTCACAAGGGAGCGTTCCTGTCCTAACCAGATTCAAGAACAAAGCGGTTAAATGGCTCGTCCTCTCCTATCTTGTGACCCTTGCCGCACAAATTGGGACAACGCCGTTGATCGCCTACCACTTTTTCCGAACATACCCCCTCGGTCTCATCGTGGGACCGTTTGCTGTTGGGCTTGTCTCGCTTATCGTTGCGGTCGGCATGGCATCGGTCTGTGTCGGTTTTATCTATCTGCCGTTTGCGGCACTGCTCGCAGTATTCAATCGCGCTATTATCTCTGTCTTTTTGGGGCTGATCGGCATATTTGGGCAGACGTGGGGTATCGTGAAGCTAACCCCGCCGACGTTCAGTGTCTTCGTCCTTTACATCGCCTTCTTTTTTGGGATCGTGCATTGGCGATCTGTCTATAAGTACTGGAGGATCGCAAGCCTCATCGGATTGTCTATCTTGGCAATCTATGTCTGGGATACTGCGTTCCACGAAAGAGGGAGGCTGCTGGAAGTGGTCACGCTCGACGTTGGACAAGGCGACGCGGCTTTCGTTCGCTTTCCAGACAATCGAACAATGCTGGTTGACGGTGGTATTCAACGGACATATTACGACGAGAAGAAACAGAGATTCGTTGATTATGACGTAGGCAAGCGTGTTATTGAACCTTATCTCGATTTTCGTGGGATTCGGAGGCTTGACATGGTGGTGCTGACCCATCCGGACGTTGACCATGGCGGTGGACTTGGACATATTTTAGAGAATCTTGAGGTCGGACGCGTCCTCGGTATATCAGATGTGCCCCTCAATTCCGAGACGCATCGGCGATTGCACGCGATTGTGAATGCAAATAACATCCCTTATTCGTTTCCGTACGCTGGAAAAATTCAACTCACACCGACAGCAAGGTTGAATCTATTGCATCCGATAGATGCCGCGTCAACTAATCTGCTGGATCAGGATAAGAACGACGATTCCCTTGTGATGAAACTCACGTATGGCGAAGTGGATATCCTGTTCACAGGGGACATCGGTAAAAAAGCGGAGACTCGGCTCATCGCGTCTGGTCAAGATTTGCGTTCTGAGGTTTTGAAGGTGCCACATCACGGGAGCAGCACATCAAGCAGCGCACGGTTTATTGATGCAGTCGAACCGCGGTATGCGATTTTCTCACTCGGTCAGAGCAGTCAGTATCAATTTCCGCATGCGGATGTGGTGGCGCGGTATCGTGCGCGCGGATGTGTGCAGGTCCGAACCGACGAATTCGGTGCGATTATACTCCGGACTGATGGCAAACAGTGCTGGATAGAGCGGGTAGAGTAGTTGATAATTAAAGAAGTTCGTAAAGTCCAGTAAAGTCTCGTAAAGTGTAACTAAAGTTGATAGCTTCACAACTTTAGCACACTTTAGCACACTTTGAAACTTTCATAATTTTAGCACTTTTTTTAATATTGATAACCGACAACTATTCCGCTGGCGCGATAGCGATACGGATCTCGTCCTGACGCATTGCGTGTTCAAAGGCTCTGTTGATGTCCTTTAATGGGTATGTTTGCCCAATGAGTTCTGCAAAGGGGTAGCGGGACCGGTTTTCTTCGACAAAGCGGAGTGCCGTACCGAGTGCGGTGTAGTGATAGTTATGAACGCCTCGGAGCGTCACACATTTTGTGACGAGGTGATGTGCATCGACAGAGGCATACGCGTTTGGATAGACGTAGCCGAGTGTTAAAACCCGTCCGCCGATTGCCGCCCAGGTAACCAGATTCGGTAAGCCGCTTGTTACGCCGCTAACCTCTACACCAAGGTCAACGCCTCGTCCGTTTGTAAGTTGTTTTAGCACCGAATCAATTTCTTCGATGGATACTTTTTCTGGGTTGAAAGTGTGCGTCGCACCAAAGCGTTTGGCGGTCTGCAAGCGTTCCTCGTTGATGTCTACGACAGCAACGATATTATAGTCCTGCGCTCGCAAATAGCATGCTGCATAGATGCCTAACATTCCCGCACCGTGGATGACAGCTGCCTCGTTAGGCTGTGTGCCGATAGTCATCAAACCGTTGACGACAGTAGCAAAAGCACAGTTGACTGGCACTGCTTCTCCGTCGGTTACAGTATCAGGAATGTGATAGATGGTTGTCCCAGGACGCAGCAAAATATGTGTGGCGAATCCACCGGACACAGCAGTAGCCCCTTCATTCCGTGCGTGTCCGTATTTAAACATGGTCTCGCATTTCTGAGGGAGTCCCCTATTGACACAATAGTCACAGGAGCCACAAGAAGTCGTGAGACTCCACGTAACCCGGTCTCCCTCGTTTAACGGTTCGCCGGTTACGGCGCGGAGGCGTGTCGGTGCTGCGATGGTACCGACAATTTCGTGTCCAAGTACACACGGTGTATCTGCACCGCGGCGGCCTGATACGGTATGGAGATCGGAGCCACAGATGGTCGCAAGGGAGACGCGGACAAGGATATTATCGGGTGTGATGGTTATAGGCATCTCGGAAATCTCGAAAGGTGTGCCTGTGCCGTGAAATTCGGAAATTTGTGCTGATATTTGCATTGGGTAGTTGTCGGTTATCAGTACGATTTTTCTGCGAAAAATCTTTCAGTACTCAGTTAAGAGACAATGGGGGTTCCTTGAAATATCGGTTTTAGTCTTTTTAAGTATACAGGTTTTGATGTATTATGTCAACGAAATTTTATAGTCGTCACTTAAAGAAGTTTGCTGCTACTTGAACAGTAACCTCAACTGCCACAAGAGTCCTCTTAACTGAAAACTGATAACCGATAACTGATACCAAATCTAATTGAGGATCCATCTTAAAATGCCACCATTTTTGAATCATG
>VYCT01000328.1:0-31167 GCA_009843785.1 Candidatus Poribacteria bacterium
CGGTATATCGTTAATTGTAAAACCTACTATAGATCACTATTTACCTCGGTTTTCTTTAACGGTAAACAGCATCAGAAAAGCACTTTTTACTATCTTTTTCAAGGGCAGATGCTTCCATAAATATGAGTGTCACATTGCAGCGGCAGATCTGACGCTCCTGTTGCTACAACACGGTCAGAATAAATCGAAACTGCATCCATAATTAGGTAGGGTAGGAAACTTAATATCAGTCGCGGTTATATCGTCTGACCACATAATTTCTCGCCAATAATACGAAAGAAAATCTAATGACAACGACACCAAACACTGACACAATGCATGCCGACGATGTTGCTGCAATCGACGAACTCCGCAACGTCTACAACCAATTAAAACAAACACTTGCCAAGATCATCGTCGGTCAGGAGCAAGTTATCGAACACTTAGCGATCTGTCTGTTTTCTCAAGGACACGCACTCTTGATGGGCGTTCCCGGCTTGGCGAAGACGCTGTTAGTGAGCAGGTTCGCTGAGACGATGGCGTTGCAGTTCAGCCGAATCCAGTTCACACCCGACCTAATGCCGATGGACATCACCGGAACCGACATCCTTCAGGAGGTACCAGGCGGTAGGCGGGAGTTCGAGTTCGTAAAAGGACCGCTGTTCGCCAATCTTATTCTCGCCGACGAGATTAACCGGGCACCCTCAAAAACGCAGGCCGCTATGCTCGAGGCGATGCAGGAATACAAAATCACAGTCATCGGCAGAACATACCAACTCACACCACCGTTTTTCGTGTTGGCAACACAGAACCCCATAGAACAGGAAGGAACGTATCCCTTGCCGGAGGCGCAACTCGATCGTTTCATGTTCAGGATTGAAGTAGACTATCCAGAACGCACTGAGGAGATAGAGATTGCCCGCACCACAACCGGGCTGGCACTTCCAACACTTGAACACGTCCTGACAGGTGAACGTGTACTTGCCTTTCAAGACCTCGTGCGACGCGTGCCGGTAGCAGAGCATATCTACGAATTCGCCGTTGATTTAGTCCGGAGTACCCGTCCAAAAGGTGACGCATCCCCTGATTGGCTAAAACCGCTTGTCGCTTGGGGTGCCGGTCCACGAGCCGTTCAATACTTGATCTTAGGCGCAAAGGCACGCGCAGCACTTAGCGGTAGCTACATGGCGCGACTTGAGGATGTCGTCGCAGTGGCGGACCCTGTGCTCGCGCATCGCGTCATTACATCCTTCGCGGCGGAATCCGAAAACATCACCAGCCAAGACATCGTCAACCGTCTCGTTGAAGAGTTGTCGGAACAGGGGTAGATTATGTTGCAACTCAAACGGGACTATCTCAATCAGAAGGTCCTGGAACGTCTTTCCACGCTTCAATTGCACGCGCGGCTGCCTATGGTAGGAAGTGTATCCGGTAAACATCGGAGCCCTATTCGCGGTTCCAGTCTTGAGTTTGCCGAGTACCGTAAGTACGTCCCAGGTGATGACACACGCCGACTCGATTGGCGCGCTTATGCGCGTAATGATCGCTACTACATCAAAGAATTTGAAGCCGATACGAACCTACGGATGTGCTTAGTCGTTGATACCAGCGGTTCAATGGATTTCACAGACAACGGAAACCCTGCAGGAACCGACGCGGAGTCCGGTTTGAGTAAACTCGACTACGCACGTCGCGTGGCAGGCACCTTAGCCTATATAGCCGCCCTACAAGGTGATGCCGTTGGACTCTACTGTGCAGGTCAAGCATTCCAGAAAGAAATCCCACCAAAGCGCAGCGCAACCCATCTCAGTGTCGTTCTTGATGAATTAGGAACAATGGAGGCATCCGGTGAAACCGGCTTAGCTGACGTTCTCCACGAAACTGCCGAACGTATCCCACAGAGAGCATTGATCGTCGTTATTTCAGATCTGTTTATTGAACCCGAAACGGTAAGGAATTGTTTTGAACACCTGCGGTTCCGTAAGCATGATGTCGCTGTGTTTCATCTTATGGAGCAGAACGAACTCGATTTTGAATTCGATCGTCCCATGCGATTTGTTGACATGGAAGGTGGGGAACCCATACTCGCAGATCCGACTGTCATCGGTGCCCAGTACCGACGCGCCATGGAAATATACCTTGAGAGTATGGACGAGGTGATTCGCGACACCGAGGTTGACTATCATCGTATCCAGATCCACGAAAACTATGGCGATGTATTGGCACGATTCTTATTGGGACGGACACCCAAAAGACATAAGTGAGGAGTAGTTATCAGTCGTCAGTACGATTTTTTTTACAAAGAAATCTTTCAGTTTTCAGAAAAAGAAGAAAGCATTAGCGTGGAACTCTTTAACTGATAACTGAAAACCGATAACTGAAAACTAATAGAAAATATGAGTTTTTTGCAACCGTTAGCATTAATCGCGCTCCCTTTGATGGCACTGCCGATCATCATCCATTTAATCAATCAGCAACGGCACCGTACAATTCCTTGGGCGGCGATGATGTTCTTAATGCGTGCGAAGCGTATGAGTAGAGGCATGGCACGCCTTCGGCATCTTCTTATCCTACTCATGCGCGTACTCGCTATCGGGGCTTTGATTTTTGCCATTAGCCGACCCCTCTCCGGTGGATGGTTAGGCAGCGTCGGATTGAGTAAGCCGGATGCAACGCTGATTCTTCTCGATCGCTCCGCCAGTATGGAAATGCAAGACCTACAGGCAGGTGAGTCAAAAAGATCCACGGCACTGAAGAGACTCGCACAACTGCTGGAACAAGGTGATTACGGAACACACTTACTTCTGATTGATAGTGCCAGCGGTCAGATGCAGGAAGTGGATTCACCGAAGGCTCTATTGAACCTACCTATGACCGGTGCAAGTGCCACCAGCGCAAATATCCCAAGTATGCTTGAAACGGCGTTAGCGTATCTCAAAGCAAATGAATCGGGACGCGCCGAAATATGGATCTGTTCGGACTTGAACGAGAACGATTGGGATGTTCACAGCGGTCGTTGGAACGCGATGCGCCAAGCGTTTGCACAGTTAGAGGGTGTGCATCATTTCTTATTGGCATACACAGATCCGCCTTCAAACAACCTGTCCCTAAGAGTGGAAAACGTGCAACGGTGGAAACGTGGTAACGATGCGGAACTCATTCTTGATGTAATGGTGCGGACAAACGGGAATAGCGGTGGCACGCGGCGAGTCCCGATTGAGTTTGAAGTCAACAACATCCAATCTGTCGTTGAAGTGGAGCTGGACACACTCGGTGCCTCTTTACAAGGACATCGGATCCCTATTGATGCCAAACTCAGCTCAGGTTGGGGATCCGTAAGCTTACCGGGTGATGCGAACCCTTTGGACAACCGGTTTTTCTTCGTCTTTTCAGAACCACCGGTGCGAAAGACAGTCGTCGTCAGTGACGATAAAAGAATCGGCGAAGCATTCCGCCGGGCACTTGCTATTCCATTGGATCCTCGACTCCAACACCAGGCAGATGTGATTCCTGTAAACCGGGTCGCAGAAATTGACTGGGAAAGCACGGGACTTTTGATCTGGCAAGGGGCACTACCGAGTGGATTAGTCGCGGAACAGATTGAACATTTCGTCAACAGTGGGCGTGCAGTTATGTTCTTCCCACCGGCACAGAACGCTGGTGAACAACTATTTGACTCACACTGGGGTGCCTGGCAATCCGCTGACGGTAAGGAGGTCGCCAAGGTCGCATGGTGGCGCGGCGATGCCGATCTACTGGCACATGTCGAGAGCGGGGATGCCTTGCCTTTGAACGGACTTCGCACCTATCGTTACCGAACCCTTGAGAGTACCGGAACACCATTGGCAAGGTTTGACGATGAGACTCCCTTATTAACCCGTGTACCTACGGATCACGGGGCAATTTATTTCTGCAGTACGCTGCCCACAGCACAATACTCTTCTCTCGAGCGGGACGGGATCGTGTTTTATATCATGCTACAGCGGGCATTGACCGAAGGGTGTCTCACATTGGCTGCCGCAGCGCAACGCGATGCCGGCGTTGGTGTACTTGCAGACCGAGATCAGTGGGAATCAATAGCACCCGCTGAGAATACAGCCTCCCTTTCACAGCGCGAATTGCATGCCGGTGTCTACCGCGAAGGAGAACATTGGGTAGCCGTGAACCGAAGCCAAGCTGAGGACAATGCCAAAACATCGCCTGTTGAAACGGTGGATGCGCTGTTTGATGGACTGTCGTACCGAAGAATTGATGTTGATGTCGGAGACACATCCGCCTTAGCGAGTGAACTCTGGCGTATCTTTCTCATCGCAATGGCGTTAGCACTCATTTTAGAGGCAATCCTAAGTTTACCAAGCCGAAAAACGGAAGACACCCCTCTAATCGACCTAGCGACCGCAGAGGGAATCACAGAATAGTGGTTGGCTGTCGGCTTTCAGGAGTCTGTTAAGAGGTTTCTGATTAAGTCAGACACCTTTTTGCTGACTGCTGATTGCTAACGGCTAATAATTGGAGACACAAGAATGCAAGAACAACAGGGAAGCCTCGAATTTCTCTCAAGCAGCTCCATCATGGTCTTAGGGCTGTTTATCGTGGCTGTGACCGGTGGCCTGTGCTGGTTAGCATGGCACCGCAGCGGATATCGCATGCAAACCGGATGGCTTGAATTGCTGCGTTTTGTACTGGTCTGTTTAGTGATTACGACGCTGAATCAACCCGAATGGTTGAAGATACAACCGCCAGATCGACGTTCAACGCTCGCGGTGCTCTGGGACCAATCCAAAAGTATGCAAACGCGGGATGTCTTCGACGACCAAAATCTCTCCAACGAACGTAAAAGTCGCGCTGAGACAATTCAACCGCTGATGTCCGAGGAAGTCTGGAAACCCACAGAGGCAAGCGATCTCAATGTCGTGTTTGAACCGTTCTCTTCACAGCTGGAGCCAGCAGAAGAAGCAACAGATTTGAATGCTGGACTGTCACACGTTCTCGACAATCAGACAAATCTTCGCGGTGTGGTGCTGCTATCGGATGGCGATTGGAATGTCGGCAACTCCCCAGTGGAGGCCGCCACACGGTTTCGGATGAAAGGGATTCCCGTCTTCGCAGTAGGGGTCGGTAGTAAGGTACCGCTACCGGATATCGAGTTGGTCAGGATGGACGCACCGACCTTTGGGGTGACAAATAAGCAGCTGCGCATCCCGTTTGTTGTCCGTAGCACCTTGGGCCAGGATCGAGATGTGAGCGTTACACTCAGGGTCAATAACGAGGCAACAGTTACCAAGGTTGTCAGCGTCCCCGCCATGAGTCAGGCACAAGATAATATTGTCTGGACACCCTCAGCAACAGAAAACTACACGTTAAACCTGCGTGTCGCACCGGATGCCGAGGAATTGATCCCCGAAAATAATGAGATATCCGCACCCATATCAATACGCGAGGAACAATTGAAAGTCCTTGTCATCGAATCCTATCCGCGGTGGGAGTACCGATACCTACGGAACGCTTTAGAACGCGATCCCGGCGTTGAAGTAACATGTCTCCTCTTTCATCCAGAGCTGCCAAATGTCGGTGGGGGTCGCACTTATATTAAACGTTTTCCTGACGCGAGGGAACTGAGCCGTTATGATGTCGTGTTTCTTGGCGATGTCGGTGTAAAAGAAGACCAATTAACAGTCGAACACGCACAAGAATTACGGAAGTTAGTCAGTGCCCAAGCTTCAGGGATCGTCTTTATGCCAGGACGCTCAGGCTCTCATGATTCGTTAATTGCCGGTCCACTTGCCGACCTCTATCCTGTGGTCTTGGACCCAGCAACACCGCAAGGTGTCGGCTCGAATATACAGGGATATTTCGCACTCACGCAGTCAGGACAACGCAGTTTGCTAACCCGTCTCGGAGATACCGACCAAGACAACGGCGAAGTGTGGCGGAAGTTACCCGGGTTTTTCTGGCACACCGGAGTCAAGCGAGCCAAGGCTGGGACCGAGACGCTCGCAGTACACGATCAAGTCGCGACTGCCTCTGGACGAGTGCCATTAATCGTGACCAAGACGTTTGGTGCCGGTAAAGTCCTTTTTATGGGGACAGACAGTGCGTGGCGTTGGCGGCACGGTGTTGAGGATAGGTACCACTATCGCTTCTGGAGTCAAGTCGCACGGTGGATGGCATACCGACGACAAATGGCACAAAGCGAAGCAATACGGCTGTTCTACTCACCTGACCGACCCAACGTCGATGATGTGTTGACCTTAAATGCCAATGCTATTGACAACGTGGGCGGTCCCTTAGATAGCGGTTCGGTGGTGGTACAGGCGATTTCGCCATCGGGCAAAACGCAGACAATCCGACTCCAACCGGGTACAGAAGATTTAGCAGGCTTGTTCGTGGGCTCGTTTGTACCGAAAGAGCCTGGTAATTATCGCCTCGTTGCAAGTAGTAGTGAAACCGGTGCCTCTGTTCAGACGGATCTATCAGTGCAAGGCTTAAATCGCGAACAACAAGGACGTTTGGCACGTTTTGATGTCTTAGACGAAATCGCTAAGATTACCGAGGGCAAGTTAGTACCGGTTTCTGAAGTGCCGAGTCTACTGGAGCATCTCGCAGCCTTGCCGGAGCCAGCACCAACTGTCCATCGCACGCGGATCTGGGCGCACCCAATCTGGGCAGGCATTTTAGTCTTCCTATTGGGAGCGTTCTGGGTAGCCAGAAAAATGAACGGCACAATCTAAACTTATGAAGAATTTTCTTTTGAGCATCTATCAACCAAATGTTACACTTTCTGTAAATTATTTTTTTCGCGCAGCGGAGATTGAGAAAAAACACCCGGAAACGCTTACAGGGACTGGATTTTGCGTGATTATCCTTGCATGCCTAATGTTACACCAGTGTAACATTTTTACACAAAACGCTCATGAAACTTAATAGAATTTACACAAAATGAAAAGCAATAGACACTTGCGATAAAACGTGGTATAATATACCATCAAGACGTGAATCTGGAAGCCAAGCCGATAACCAACGACCTATTCTGAGTCAAAAGGAATTTATTCTAATGAGCAAGAACTATAAAGTGGCAATAGTCGGTTGCGGTGGAATTTCCCACATGCACACTGGATGGTATTTGAAGGAACCGAGAGCAACACTAACTGCAATTTCCGACATTGACGCAGCGCGCGTGAAAGCCTACGGCGAACAATACGAGGTCGAAAAGCAATATACCGATTACATTGAGATGCTCGAGACAGAAGATATCGATATTGTTTCGGTCTGTACACGTCCGAAAATGCACGCGCCGGTCGTGATTGAAGTCGCACGTTCGTCACAACCTGGGGGCGGTGTCAAAGGGATTCTGTCTGAAAAACCGATGGCGGAAAATCTCGGACAAGCGCGGGAGATGCTTGAGACATGTTCACAGCACAATGTGAAATTAGCGATTGACCATCAGCTGCGGTTTAACGCACCTTATGTCGTCGCAAAACAGATGATTGCCGAAGGTCAAATCGGTGAAATCTTCCGAATCCATGCCATCTGTGGCGGGGGCGACCTGAAGGACAATGCCACACATACCGTTGATCTGATGCGATTTATTTACGGGGACCGTCCGGTGAGTTGGGTGATAGGTCAAATCGAACGGATCGGCACGCCGACCAAATATGATCTACACTCCGAGAATTTCGCGATCGGGTATTTCAAATTTGAAGACAATGTACGAGGTATCATCGAATCCGGTAGCGACACCGCCCCGGGTTATCACCATATCTACTGCTATGGGACAGAAGGTGAAATTGAACTGGCAGCACCAGGCGGACCAGCACTCCGTATCCGTAACCAGCAATCCGGAGGCGCGTGGGTGACAACGGAATTACCTTCGGAAATTAGCCCTGTACAAGACCTGATTGCAGCTATTGAGGAGAACCGTGAACACCGTTCAAGTGGTTTTCAAGGATACGCCTCCTTAGAACTCCTTATGGCAATTTATGAATCGTCTCGGAAACGACAACGGATTCATCTACCCCTTGAAGAGATGGAATCCCCATTGACATTGATGATTGATGACGGGTGGGTATAGAAGTAGTTAATAGTTCTTATTACAAGGAGATTTCTGATGAACCAGACAAAAGAAAAAACAAGATCAGAAAAAGATACCGTTGGCTTACCGCCGCGTATGCAGGACGCATTGGAACAATATCGGAAAAGGGTATGGATAATAAAACTCGCTGAAGGAACACTGGCTGCGATCTTCGGCATCATGATTTCGTATCTTGTCGTGTTTGGCTTAGACCGCCTGTTTGATACGCCTACGCTTTTGCGGGTACTTATTTTACTCACTGGAATGGTGGGGATGGTGTTCTTTTTGCCCCTAAAATACTATAATTGGGTGTGGCGACATCGGAGCTTGGAAGGCATCGCTCGGCTGTTGCAGCATAAGTTTCCACGTTTCGGCAATCACGTACTCGGCATCGTGGAACTCGCGTCTAATAGGTCAGATACATCGGCAAGTCCCGCTTTAGTTGAGGCAGCGATGCGTCAGGTGGATGCCGAGGTAGCAAAGCATAATCTGGCAGATGCCGTTCCGAACCCTCGACATCGTCGCTGGGCGTGGGCAGCAGGTGTCCCCATAATACTGGTTGTCATCGGGATCCTTGTGATTCCCGCAACGAGTCGGAACACGCTCGCTCGATGGTTAACGCCGTGGCGGAACGTAGAGCGGTATACTTTTGCCCAGTTGGAAGGTAACGCCGATCGTCGCGTCGTCGCTTATGCGGAACCCTTTGATGTTGAAACCCGTCTTAAAGAGGATTCTCCATGGAAGCCTGAGTCGGGTGAGGCACGATACGCTGATCAGACACCCATCGTTGCCGAACGCGACGGGGCATCCTACAAATTTCAGTTACCGCCGCAAACCAAGGAGGGAAGCGTCGCACTCCGAGTTGGAGACGCACGGCGTTCGATTCCAGTTGAACCCAAATTGCGCCCTGCACTCAAAGACCTCACTGCTAAAGTCCAATTGCCCGACTATCTACAACGCCAAGAACCCCGAATAGATGATGTACGCGGCGGAATCGTGAACTTAGTGAAAGGCAGCGCTGCCACTCTGGAAGCCACAACGACACGTGAACTGTCAGAAGCGACTTTGAACAATCGCCCCCAAAAGGTGGAGGGTGCACGCGTGACGACCGAACCGATATCGGTAGAGACAACGACAGAAATGCACCTGACATGGCGGGATCGCTTCGGACTCGCCGCACGTGACCCACAAGTGCTACGATTCGAGGCACTCAATGATGAAGCACCAACGGTCGCTTTAAGCAAACTAAAGAACAATCAAGTCGTCATTTCTAATGAAGTGCTTGCTTTTGAGATTCAGGCAGCGGACGATTTTGGCGTAAAACGGATCGGCTTAGAATGGGAAGGTATCCGCAATCCGATTCACAACCCCGAACCCAGCAGCGGCGAGAAGATAGTATCCGCAGGGACACCGACAGCGGACACCTTGACCGTCGCTGCCACATTTTCGCCGAAACGTGAGAGTGTGAAACCGCAGAGCCTCCGGCTGCGTGCCTATGCAGAAGACTATCTACCTAACCGTGATCGCATCTATTCGTCGCACCTCGTCCTCCATGTGCTTACACCATCAGAACACTTCAAGTGGTTAGTCGGACAGATGCAGCTCTGGACAGGTGCCGCAAAAGATGTTCACGACAAAGAGTTGCAGCTCCATCAAATCAACCGCGAACTACGCGACTTGCCTCCAGAGACACTGGACGATCCCGCGCAGCGCAAGAGAATCCAAGAACAAGCTGCCGCAGAACGCGCTAACGCAGCAAGACTTGACAGTCTGGTCGAAACTGGCACAGAGTTAGTTCAAGAAGCAGCAAAGAATGAAGAATTTGATGCAGAACAACTGGAGGCGTGGGGAGATATAATTGAGCAGTTAGATGAAATCGCTGGACAGAGGATGCCTTCTGTCGCAGACCTACTTTCGCGTGCTGCTGAGGCACCGGGAGCACCTGCTGAACCCGCTTCCACCGGTGAACCTACCGATAGCGAAGGGCAGGGAGGTCAAGCAGCGCAAGGACAGCAATCATCATCTACCGAAGGCGAACCGAACGACTCGGCAAAGGTGGAGAAGTATGGACCTGACAGTATCCTGCCACCTGAAAGTTTGGATGAAATTCCAGAGGATCCGAACAAACCCGGCAAGGGCGTCAGCGTAAACCGGAGCAAACCGCCACAGGATGGTAAACCCGGGTTTACCCCCGCCAATCCGACACCTACTGTCTCTGATGTTGAGTCAGGGTTCAACAAGGGTGAAGACGCAGCGGAAGGACAGGCACCGCAGGTCGTCGGTGGTCTCCGTATTCCTACAACTATGCTCAAAGGCAGTGGAAGGAACAATGAAAAGTCAGAAGACGAAGAGGCACCAGCACCTCAAGCAGCGGATCTCGTCCTCGAAGCCGTCGAAGAGCAGCAGGAATTGCTGGATGCTTTTGCTAAATTAGCAGACGAGATGAGCAAGTTGCTCGTCAGTTTTGAAAATAGCACGTTTGTGAAGCGATTGAAAGCCGCCTCGCGAAAGCAGATTGATATCGCGGTAGACCTGAACAATCTTGATAGTTTCGGTCTTGACCGCACCGCCGCTGAAAATAATCAATCTGATCGGGAACGTTTGGCAGAACGAGAGACCAACGAGTCTGAAGCTGTATCTACTATCATACAAGACATGGTGGCTTATTCCGATCGCCGACCCTCGCCGAACTACTTGCGTGTGCTTTCAGAGATGCAGGACGCACTTGCTCCAAATCAGATACAAGACATCGCAAAAACGATTAACAAGAATTTCGTCGGACAATCCACGATTGAAGCGGAATTTTGGGCGGATACCCTGGATCGATGGGCAGAACAATTGGTAGACCCGCTCCCTGATGGCCCACCGCCAGAGGGTGGCATGATGGAATTGCCAAATCTACCGCCGGAAATCGTCTTGGAAGTGTTGCGTATCATTGACCGCGAGATCCAGTTGCGGGAGGAGACGCGCGAACTTGAGCAAGCAAAGGAAGCGATTACCACTGACGCATACACAGAGCGCAGTATCGCTTTGTACGATACACAGATTACGCTCACCGAGGATACCCGTGAAGTCGCAGCCCAAATCAGCCTCCTGCCTAACGCTGAGGAACGTCTCATCCAACAACAACTCGCGAAAGTGACAGCAGCCGCAGACGTTATGGATGAGGTTGAAGACATTCTCGCGGAACCGGATACAGGTCCCAAGGCGATTGCAGCAATAACGGAAGTCATCGAAATCCTGCTTCAAACGTGCCGAATTCCAAACACCCCTCCGATAACAACGGCACCACCAGCCACTGCTGCTGCTTTGATGCTTATGGGGATTGGGGACGATACCGGCACAGCCTTTCTTGAGAATCGTTCACCCAGACAAGCGACAGGCAAAGCAGGACGCGTCTTGCCAGAGGAATTTCGTCAGGGATTAGATGCTTATTTCAACGTTTTAGAAGGAAGGTAGAGACACCCTAACCGCGTACGGTGAAATAGAGATGATAGATAGAAAAAGAGATGCGCTCCCATTCAAGCTATTTGCCAGTTTCAAGCGGATAGAGACAGGCAATCCGATCATCGCGTTGCCGCCACCGCTCTGGGCAGCGGCAACGCACGCGATTATCGTTGATGAGACGGCACACTATATCTGGTGCAAACGGGACCATGGCGTTCGCTGGTTGATAATGCACGCCACGGCTCCTATTTCTAACCTCACCGACATCACGCAGGACGCACGGAACCCTATTCTTGAACCCTCAGCGGACGGTTTCGATAACGCAGCCGTTGAGTATCCTTTTCCGTTCCTAAATCCTGCTGATGGCAGATTTTACATGTACTATCGGGGCAAGGGGGAAACAACACCCGAACAGACAGGTCTGCTTGTGAGCGACGGAGACTTAGGCGAGTGGCGGCGCGTTCAGCATACGCCTGTTATTCCAGCAGATACCGCACATGAACAGCACGGCTCAACGCATCCGTCGGTAGCAGTAGAAGACTTGACCAAAAACGCGGCTACAAACATTTCTGATAAGGCACGCGTTTTTGGTCAAACAATTCACATCGTTTATACCGGAAAGGCGACACGGTCTTTCGGCGAGGGACTCACGATGTGTCACGCCACCGCACCGACGAGCGACCCTGCATCAGTCACAAAAAATCCTGCCAATCCGGTTTTCACAGGGAGTGGGGAAACATGGGATAGCAAATCCGTTCGTGAAACCGAATTGTTTAAAGGGCCGCAGTACTACCATGTTATCTATGGCGGATTCGACGGCGAAGTTTGGCGGATCGGACATGTACGGACTCGCGATTTTCAGACCTTTGAACCGAATCCTCACAATCCTATATTCATACCCTCAGAAGACCCTGATGCATTTGATTGCGACGGTGTGTTGACAGGTCAAATTTTTGAAGTCGGTGATACTTATGCCATGCTTTACGCAGGCAAGAAAGGTCAGGAATGGCAGACCGGTTTAGCTACAATCCAAGAGAATTAGGTGAGATTTACAATGCGACTGAGAAAAACATTCTACTATACCTTCATGCTAAGTGTAATCGCTTGTATCGGTATGTCCGTTAGTATTGTCTTTGCACAGGATAACGCCTTAAAGGGTGGAACCCTCCGCGGCCAGATTGCGGACACAACGAAGCTGCGGCACCAAGATCAACAGGCAGTCGCCCGATATATAGCGGCATGGATTGGCCAAGAACTCATCTTAACAGGAGATCAACACAAAAATCTTGAGCAATCACTACTTGACGCGACAGCAAATGAATCTTTTCCAACACTACTTGACGCGACAGCAAATGCAATGCATCTGTTTGAAATTGATATATTGGAGGCATTACATCTGATAGGCGATAAGTTAGAAATCTCTCTGGAGGAACTATTGACCCAGGCCCAGTATCATCTTGTGCAGGGTATAGCGGCCAAAAAAATGGCGAAAGGTAACAAAGTCGTGGTGGAGTTTCAACTGAGATCCTTCGCCATAGCTAAGTTAAGAGCACACGCTGACTTGTTAGACCCACTCAATAAGGAGGCTTCTCGGCGTTTGTCAGCAATTGAAGGTGTTGTCGTTCAACAATACATTGACGCACAAGACACAGACCCCGAAGCAGCATACCGAGAAACCGCAGCAAAACTCAGGCAAGCAGTTGAGGCGGGTGAAATGACCGACAAACAGGTCGATGAGAGACTCGATGCCCTGAAGCAAGAATTATGGAACGAGTACGGCGCAATACGATGGCGCGAACCTAATGGGGATATTACAAGGAATCCGCTTTTTCAAAAAACCATCAAAGATGTGCTTTCTGAAGAGGCGTTCGCGCAATATACCGCTCGCCAAACCGAAAGGGATAATTGGCATCAACAGGCTTTACGTGATGTCGCAGTTGCCACCTTGGGAACGCCCCTGGTTTTAGACGATACGCAGCGAAAACGGTTAAAAACGATAGTAGCAGAACTAACTGTTGACCTATTGAAAACAGATGCCTTACCAAGTATGTTCCACCAACTCCTCCAACGGACAGATCATGAGATGTTGAGTCCTTGGCAGCAGGAAATGTTGACATCTATGCAAGCAAATTTTGAAAGTCAGTTCCGCAAGTGAGCGGAAGATGATCACAAGGAGGATTAAAACGATGACCCGTTTAATTTTCATGTTAATAGCCGTTGCTTGTGTCGGTATGTTTTCTGGTATCACCTTCGCCCAGGACAACCCTTTGAATGGCGGGACTATCCGAGGCACGATTGCGGATTTAACGCAAGGACAGAAACCAATTGAAGGCGTTGAAATCAAAATTGTCGCCCAAGACGGCACAGCGTACACAACAAAAACAGATGCGAATGGTGATTACAAAAAATCGGGCATCCCTGCAGGACGCTATACCATCAGCATCTACAAAGAAGGCTACAACGCTCGCAGCGGAAAACCTGTTACAATTGTTAATGGCGGCGACCACTATGTTCCGTTCAACATGACTGAAAAAGGCAATTTCGGACCACGCGCTGAAGTGTCAGCGAGAAGAGCGGATCCCACCCTTGATAGGAAAATTGAATCCTTACTTCAGGGCGTTGCTGAAAATATCGGTAAGCGTTACAATCTGGATGAACCCGTTGTCAAAGCACTTCGCCAATCAATCTTCAAATCAATTCAAACCGCGCTAACGCAGGACGAGAACTTGCGTGTTTTCGCAAAGGCCGCGACAGATGGCAATGTGGCACTCCTTGAACTATTATTGCTGCATCCTTCCACGAAACCAGTTTTCACAAAACACCTGACCGATACGCAACTGAAGGACTACCTGAAGCTCAATCGAGCGAGGCAACAGAGACATCTGCAAGCAACCGTTCATCAAATAGCAGTGCTGTTTGACCAAGAACTCAGCTTAACCACAGATCAACGCCAAAGGGTTGAACAGTTGCTACTTGATACAACAGCGGATAAATCTTTTCTCACTGCAATGAGTATGATGATTGATCCACTGAATGCAGTCCATCTGGTGCATTATCAATTAAAAATCTCTCTGGATGAGATATTGAGTCAGACCCAGTCCAAGATTTGGCATGGACTGGTTAAGACGAGTACGGAGGAGCCTCCCTCAATTTTTGTGCGTCTACCCGGTGTTGAAATGGAAGACGTGGTTGATACTGCCGAACCCGGTAATAAAGATAATACACCGGAGTCCCAAGAACGAATAAAGCAGATGCAAGAAATCGCGGAAGCCAAATTGAAGGCGCATACCGAACTGTTAGGCCTCCTCAACAAAGATGCCGATCAGCGTTTACAAATGGTAACTAAAGGAGTCGTTCAACAATACATGGAAACCCAAGGCAAAGGTCCAGAGACGGTATTCCGGGAAACTGCAGCAAAACTCAGACAGGCAGTCGAAGCAGGCGAAATAACGCACGAAAAAGCTACTGAGAAGCTCGAAATCCTAAGAGGTAAACCTGACATTACAGATCACCCACTCTACCAACAAACTATTAAGGATGTACTCTCCGAAGATGCGTTTAAACAATATCGCGCCCACCAAACCGAAAGAGATAATTTGCGGCAACAGGCACTACGCGATAGGATGGTAGCCATTATAGATAGCCAGCTCCTCTTAGACGAAACACAGCGGAATTACTTAGAAACCGTAGTTGCACAACTGACACTCCGTGCCTCAAACGAGGATGCTGTAATAGAAATGTTTATTCAACTTCCGCAACAAGTAGATGCCGAGATGCTGAATCCTTGGCAGCGGCGTGAATTTAGACATATGTTCGGTCCACCTATGATGGAGGAATGATTAACAGATGAATAAAACACACACACTTCTTATCGGGTTTTCCAGTTTCCTGATGTTGTTCGGCATATTGGAAAGTTATGCACAGGACCCCACGATCCGCTACGGTACAGGTGTACCACCAGCGGTTAGAAGCATCAACGACCGGAGTTTGCGGTATCTCGCTAACACGCAACTCGAAGACGGCAGCTGGCCAAGCGGACAGAACGGTGCGGGAATCACTGGAATTTGTGTCATGGCATTTATGGCGAGTGGCGAGGATCCGGATTATGGGCCTTATGCCACGCATATCCGTAAAGCCCTGCGCAACATGATCATAAATCAGAATCCCAAAACGGGGTACATGACAGGTTATGGTCACGGATCAATGTACCACCACGGTTTTGCGATGTTAGCACTATCCGAGGCGTATGGTGCCGTAAATGAAGAACTCCTCTGGAAAGGGAGTGACACACCCGCCAATCGGAGACGCACCATCGGCGAGGCTCTGGAACTCGCAGTGCGGTGCGCATTGACTGCACAAGAGAAGAATCCTTGGGGTGCTTGGCGGTACTCGCCAGGATCCCAAGATGCCGACACAACCGTGGCTGGCACCGTGTTGATGGGTATACTCGGCGCGCGAAACGCTGGTATTGAGGTCCCTAACGAAGCCATTGATAAGGCATTAACCTTCTTTCAAACCTGCACGATGCGAGGCGGCGGTGTCTCTTACCAACCGATGAGCAGCCACGGCGACGGTGTCACTCGGACAGCGATCGCAACACTCGTTTACGCAATCGGAAAAAGGAAGGATACCCCAGAATACAAATCCACCTCCGAGTTCATTAAGCGTAGGATGGATCAAAATATACGCAGTGGGTACGCCTTCTACAATCTCTACTACATGGCACAGGCACTCTTCCAAAGCGATCTTAAAGCATGGCAAGTTTGGAATCAACGGGTCATTGAGCGGCTCCAAGGGATGCAACAAGAAGACGGCAGCTTCACGAGCAGCTACGGCAGCGCCTACGCAACCGGAATGGCTGTTCTCACTCTGGCATTAAATTACCGCCTATTGCCAATCTACGAAAGATGAATGGTTTTCGGTCTTCGGTTTTCGGTTATCAGTTTGATTAAATCATACCCCTCTTTACTGACAACTGACAACTGACAACCGATAACTATTAAAATGGAGATACACAATGCAGTGGAATCAAAAAAAGATACTTGTTGCAATCGCAGCACTAACAATATTGTGGCTTCCTTTGACACACGCCGAAGAAACAGAAACCGTATTGCATTGGAAAAACGGTGATACGCTTCCAGGTCAACTATTAGAAAGTAAATCGGGAAAAATCCACTGGTCATCACCACACTTTTCCGATAATCTGATTGTTGATATCAATGTATTGGATTCAATCGTTTTCCCGAAACAAGCGGTGCCAGTAACAGAGGCTTTTCGTGTTGGTACAGTATCGGGCGATATCTGGATGGCTGACCTCATCGGCTCAGATAACAACACGCTCCTCTTTTCCAGCGAGCGGCACGGCGAGTTCCGAGTGAATCGGGAGATGATTTATACACTTGAGAGCCGAGAACATTCCAATCTACTCTTTGACGGTTCCCAACTATCCGCTTGGAAACTCCCTGAACAAGATAATGGCAATGGAGGCAACGGAGTCGTTCTGTTCGCAAAAGAACAAGAGGCTCAACCGAGTTGGCATTCGGATCGCGGCGGTCGTCCACAGACAAAGATCGCCAAGGCAAACATCTTCCACGCTTTCGACTGGCCCAAACGTTTTGAGATTGATCTGGAGTTGGCATCTAACGCGCGCCCCCCCAGCTTTGTGTTCGCACTCGGTAAAAACCTGTACGAAACAGTCCGGTTGGAAACCTGGGTCAACGAACTCGTCGTCGTCCAAGGCACACTCTTTGAGCCGGTGTTGACGATCCAGCCCGATCGCCGGAACTTCCGCTTGCGGATCACCTATCATGAAAATACGGACAGCGAAAACACGGGTGTCCTGAAGGTGCTTGATTTGAATGGCAATGTGCTGTTGAAATTAGATGGTGTCAAACCGACTGTCGAGGCATCTGGCATCTACATTTATAACCGCGGACAAGATCTAACTGTCCGGAGGTTAAGAGTCTATCGACAACCCACCGAGATTACAAACCGGCAAATCGGTGCTGCCAAACCCCGCGTCTACATGATGAGTGGAGAGATCATTCCCGGTAAACTATTTGTTGAGAAAAACGGAAGTTACGTTCTTGATACAGATGGAACGCAACGCGATATTGATTTGCAGCAGATTGATCGCGTCGTTCAGCCCGGTATTACGTTGAAAACAACCACTCACCCTACGACCTTGACATATATTGACGGAACTGTGCTGCGTGGACAGATTACACAATTGAATTCCGATAGCATTCAACTACAGACTGCATTCGTGGACGATCCAATAACATGCTCGCTTGCAAGTGCTTCACTGCTTAAGTTCGAGTCAACGACCAAAACGCAAGTACCCGTTGAAGATTACGACAAACTGTTTTATGAGTCAGGGAGTCTCCGGGGTCATATTTCATTCGACAGTAAAGATGTCGCCAATCTTCGATGGAAGCCGGTCGGAGCATCCGAGTCCGTGCGGTTGGCGAACGCTCGAGGCACGCGTGTAGAGAGGGCTTTGCAACGTGTATCAAAGCAGAAACCTTTTGATACGGCACAGTTTCCGCATCTGTTGCACCTGAAGAACGGAGAAGTCATTCCCTGTCAAGTTTTGTCCTACGACGAAACGAGCATCGGTTTTCAATCGCCGTTTATCAGTGTACAGCACATAGATTCGGGACATGTGAAAGGTATTGAGTTCTCTGGCAAAAAAACACGGATGAGAACGGAAAACCGAAACCCTATTACGATCACAGGTGGGAAAGGCAAACATCGCGTTATATTGGAAGATGGTCGAATTTTGAATGCCGTAACGCGTAGAGCTAAAGATGGTAACGTCGAAATTATCATACTTTCGGATAAAAAAGAGGAGCAGCCGAAGTGGGTTAAGGTCGAAGGCGACTTCGCTGTAAACGATGCCGTCGCTCTTAAGCGTGGCGTTGAACTCATCTTTGATCCGCTTGAAACGAGAAGTCGGAAACTTGATGCAAAATTGGAACGGGCGTTAACCGTGCCGCGTTTTAACCGTGACGATCCACCGAACCACATTCTTGTCGCAAGTAACGGTGATTTGAAGCGAGGGAAACTCTTAGGCATCAACGGACAGACCATTCAATTCGATTCAAAGTTGCGGCAGTTCGCCCTTCCGATAGATCGTGTAACACGAGTCGTCGATGTCAGCGATGACAGTCGTCAATTACAAGAGGTTGTCGGTTTATCAGATCCTTCTTCTACCGAAAACCGAAAACCGAAAACTGATACCTATTCCCATGAGATACGTGTTACGTTGACTGATAACCCAATTTTAATTTTTGAACCGCTTGAAGTCAAAGAAGGCAAACTATTCGGACGCTCATCAATCTACGACAAAGTATCGGTGCCTGTCGATAGCATCCAATATCTCCATTTTGGTGAAAAGGCAAAATCATTCAAATCTGTCTATGAAGAGTGGGTCGTCCGTCCAGCGCAAGAACCGGCGTACGAAGACAAGTCTTCGCCAAGCCAGAACCCAAGAATCAGAAATCGATGACAATCCTTAGAAGAAGTCCGATGCAGCGAATCCTAAAAAAGATACTAATCACTGCCTTAGTCGTAATGGTATTAGGGTTGCCAACCGTACAGGCTGAGGAAACCGATGCCTTGTTACGCTGGAAAAATGGCGACACCCTTCCCGGTCAACTACAGGAAAGCAGCGCAGGAACAATCCGTTGGGCATCACCATACTTTCTGGACGATCTGGTGGTTGATATCAATGTATTGAGTTCAGTGGTTTTCCGAAAAACGTCTAACCCCGCAACGGAGACTTTTCGCGTCAGCACACTATCGGACGATGTCTGGATAGCAGACCTCATCGGTTCCGATGCCAATACCTTCCTCTTTTCCAGCAAGCGGCACGGTCAATTTCGAGTAAAGCGTGCGGCAGTTCGTAGCCTTGAACATCGAAATCACTCTAACCTTCTTTTTGACGGTTCCCAACTGACGAATTGGAAATCACCCAAGACGAAGAAAGATATAGATGATCTTATACCTTTGGCTTTCCATGAACCAGCCTCTGACTGGCATCAGAATAACGAAGGCCATCCACAGACAACTCGAAACACAGCAAAACTTTTTCACGCGTTCAAGTGGCCCAAGTACTTTGAGATTGACTTAGCATTGGCATTTACCGGACCTTCTCCGAGTTTTGTTTTCGCATTCGGCAAGGACCTATATCAGGCACTACGGTTGGAAGTCTGGAGCGACAAACTCGTGGCTGTTCAAGGCACACTGTTTCAACCTGTGTTAACAATTCAGCCAGAACAACACAACCTCCATTTGCGACTGACTTATGACGAAAGTGCTGGTGTGCTAAGGGTGTTTGACTTCACTGGCAATTTGCTGCTAAGATTGGAAGGCATCAAGCCGACGGTCAAAGAACCAGGTCTCTACATTAAGAATCGGGGCAAAGGCTTGACAGTGCAAGCGTTAAAGGTGTATCGTCAACCGACTGCCGAGCCAACAGCGCAACAAGTAGATTTTTCTAAACCACGCGTCTATATGATGAATGGACAAATAGTTCAAGGCAAACTATTTGCCCAGAAAGACAGCACCTACGTGCTTGGTACAGACGGAACTCGGCAAAATATTGATCTACAGCAGGTCAGCCGCATCGTTCAACCGGGGATTCCATCAACAGCATTGGATCAACCCGTAACTTTAAAATATCCTGATGAGGTTGTTTTGCGCGGCAAGATTATACAAGTCAACTCAGAGCGTGTGATACTCCAGACGGTTTTCGCTGACGATCCGATAACTTGTTCGCTCGCCGGGGCATCACGACTTCATTTTGATACAAACCCCAAAACCAACGGGATGGCTCAAAATACGGACATGTTGTTTCATGCCGCGGGAAATCTACGCGGACGCGTTTTATTGACCCAAAACCGAGGTATATTGTCCATACAATGGCAGTCTCTGGGGGCGTTGAAACCCGTGCGGTTAGCGAACAACCGGGCAGCGCATATCAGACGTTTTTTACAACCTACATCGAAAGCATCCCGACACTTTGACACTACTCAGTTCCCTCACGCCTTACATCTGCAAACCGGAGAGACCTTTCCGTGTCAGATTATAGATTATGATGGAAAGACCATCAGTCTTCAATCCCCATTTATCAGTGCTCAGCACTTGGATTCAGCAACGATAAAAGCCTTCGAGTTCTCCGATAGAACATCGGTGCCAAGCATTGACAACATACACACGACAAACCGCAGGCATTCCATTACACTCACTTTGACGGAAGGCGAAAACCTACCCCAAAATCACAAAATCAAAGTATTTGAAATTTCAAAAGACGGTAAAAAGAAAGCAATCACAGGTGATTTTAACCTAATAAAGTCAAAAGATGGCGCGATGCTATTGATAAGAAATAACAACGGACCTGGAAAGGCCCCAAACCCAGATTGGATGGAACTTCCAAACCCAGATTGGATGGAACTCCCCACTGCACTCCATGAACCCAAAACTAACAAGTTAGACAAGGAATTGGAACGCGCCTTAACCGTGCCGCGTTTCAACCGCGATCATCCGCCGAACCACATCCTCGTGGCGAATACAGATGATATGATGCGCGGTAAATTCTTAGGTCTCAACGGGCAGATGCTTCAGTTTGATTCAAAATTGCGCAAGTTTTCTGTCTCGATAGACCGCGTGGCACGGATCGTTGATGTCAGCGATAACACTCTTCAGTCTTCAGCGGTTGGAAAAGATGGATCTGATAAACAAGAACCTCTTTTACTGAAAGCCGAAAGCCGAAGGTTTCCGAAAGCCATTCAATCTGAGGTTCGCGTCACATTGACCGACGGTTCAATGCTGATTTTCGAGCCGCTTGAAGTCAAAGATGGTAAACTGATAGGACGTTCATCAGTCTACGGAGAAGTATCCGTCCCCGTGAGCAGCATCGAATATCTGTACTTTGGAGAGAAGGCGAAATCTTTCAAGGCTGCCTTTGAAAAATGGAACATCCGTCCAGCAAAAGAACCCGTATACAATGACTAAGACTTGTAGGTAGAATTTGTAACCCCAATTCTCTACTCTTCTTCTGGAGCCTCAATAGTCTCCCATTCAGGCCAAATCTCTATCGCTGATTCTGGTAGAATGCTCAATTGCGTACCTCCGCCCACCAGTTCGATGCGTAAACAGTGTTGCCCAATTTCCCTTTGTAGTGGCAATAACCAATAGGCGTGATACAGTTCCCCATCAATATAACCACCGACGCAAATATCTTCGATGCGCTGATAGATAATGTGTTCATTACCCTTCAACTCATGAAGCGTCTCTCCATTTTGACGGATCCGAAGCGTCAGCGAATCGGAAATTGAATCCAACCAATCCGCCCGTAGAAAGAGAATCGGTTGACCGTCCTCGCTTGTTAAGGCGAAGGTCGTTTCAACAATATTTTGTTTTTCCACTGTGAGAGATACTGTATCTTTGACAAGCGGATATTTGGCAAAAACTGGACATGCGTTCCCGCGATGCAGACGCGCAAAGGGTGTTCCGTAGGCGTGCCATTCCAAAAACGTCGTCAAGTGTGTATATGCATCCCACCCAACAGTCATGGTCTCCTTCTGTTCAAGTTCCAATAACGTCTCGGAAAGAAGTGCCACACGCGCGTATTCGGCGCGTGCTGCTATGAGCAATCTCGCAACGGTCCAATCTGGATGCGCTTCGTAGGTATCCAAAAAATGCATCACTAACTGGTTAGTGTGACGCGCAGGAACCATCCCCCAGACGGTTTCAGTACTGCCGAGGTAGGCACGACCACCGTTATTCAAAAACGCACGTAACAACGCCGAACCGGGCGGTGTGGTGGCACATCCATCAACAATCGCAATTGGATGGCGCGGTAACATCGGCATCCCCTTCGCAGTCACAAAGTCTTCGCCGAATCGATTGCTCAGAGACGTAGGAGTTCCGTGTCCGAAGTGGATAATCAGATCGGATTTGGGTAAACGTTCCTTCCCACCCCTACCCAGCACAGCAACCTGATGTCCTTGCTGCGTCAGTACGTCAAGGAATCGCTGTGTTTCTAAGTGGATGCGGGTGTCTTCCGAACAAAGAATTGTCGCCTCCGGTCCACCGACTTCAGCGGTTTCACTCAGTTGTCGCTGCATCGCTTCAGGATTCCCAAGCACCCTCGTCGTGGCTACTTCTGGAAGTCCATCGCCATCCAAATCTGAATAGAAAGAATCGGTATGAACGGGGTTATCATCCAAGCGGATTTCCCACATCGGGATGATAGATTCATCGCCCACCAATATGAGGGTATCCAGTTGCCCACCTGTTTGTGATATTATTTCAGTTTTGATTGCCTTAGCCAATGCTGTTAGTTCAGGATTAGGATACGTCGGCACTGAGAGATGTTGTCCAGTCTTTGCTCGGTAAACCTGATCAATGTCAAGCACTTTAGCGTCATATTTACGCGCGAATGCCTCAACTGTTTTTTCGATATTCGATGTCTCTTGAGGATAGGTTTCTGTGAGTGCATGCATATTGACAAGTATCAACGTTTTCATTGAAATCTCCGTGTTTTTTGTTTATCCTATTTGGGGTTATTTAGCAATAGAGGATCTGTTAAATTTGTTAATAAAATTACCGCGATGTATGATATCCCCTTAGATCAACTGTTTCTCCACCCTCTGTCGCCCAATTGACGAGACGATCTATCGGAATCGTCCGCAGACCGACTTGGGCGTTTCCCGTATAAAAGACGTAGCCAACACCATCTTTAATGTACATACGAGGCCAACCGACCCAATTGCTATCAAATTGGTCTGCATTGACACCGAGACCCGGTAAAGCCGGGTTTCTCGGATAGTACTCCCAATTAACGAGGTCTTTCGAGCGGGCAAGTCCCACCGTATCCCACCAACCGTGATGAGACGAACCTTCAGGTTTCCAAGTATTACAACCCTCATACCACAAATACCACATCTCACTGATCCGATTCAAGGATCGCGGTCGGACATGAACAGCGTCCCAGTTGTCCAGCGTTTCAGGCGCGAAGACCGGATTCCGCTCATCGGGATGCCAGTTCACCAGATCGTCGCTGTAGAGTAAATATCCTCGGTCCCCTGCTCGTCCACGCTGAGGCTCCGGCGTAAATCCAGCATAGAAAAGGAGATAACGATGCGATAGTCCCTCAGCGCGAATAAGATCAAACTCGTGCGCATGCGTCGGATGTTTGTAGACAGGGTTGTCCGTATACTGAAAAAATGGACCCATCGGATGGTCCGCCACGGCTAACATGAACCCTTGCCACTCTGGAAACTTCTGTGCAGAAAACATAATAGCGACGCGTCCCTCATCTGTGACGACAGCACCGCTGACATACAGATTGTCGTATGGTGTATCAAGATAGGAGATAAGGGGTTCAAGATGCCCCTCCCACTGCTTTAGGTCTGAACTCACAGCCACGCCGATCGTTCTTCTTGAAGACCCTTCCTCATCACCAACCATTCCTGCCATAACATACATGTAATACAAGCCTTGATATTCAATAATCGCGCCGGGGATAACCTGTTTTTCATAAAAAGAACCTTTTGGACCACGGGATATGATCGGTTTGGTAATCTCTCGGAGCCACGGAAGAATTGTCACCATCCATGATTGAAGACTGATACCTGCCGGCGTTTCAACGCCAAGACTGTTATCCATCGGTTCGTAAACGTTTTCCCATTCACCCAACGGCCCCCGAATCCAACCAGTCGTCCCGTTGACCCAGAACCTGAAAAAATTTCCCTTCTTCAGAATCCTGACGTTCCACGGTGGCGTTCCAAGGTTATTATATGTCTTCCAGATTCGCGTGCCCGTACGGGTTTCTCGAACAACCCTAAGTCCATCCACAGAGATAGCAAGGTACGCCCTCTTCCCTAATGCCGTGTCTCCAGAGAAAAAGACTCTACTCTCCTTAGTGCCCGATTCTCCGGTCAACACCAGATTCATTTCGTAGTTTCCAGTGACGCGTTTTTCTACCACATTTCTATCCTTTTAAGTTGACTCGGATTTACCATAAGAGACAGTTGAATCCAGTGGATAGACCGGACACCTTAACTTCTGGTAATCGTAGTTGAAGAAATTTGGGCTATGAACACCGGGGGTATCCACTTCCAAAATCTGATGTGCGATAGGTGTGTAATCCGCTCGGAAATGCACAGCAGACTTGAGGGCGATGAGTTTGCGCGTCTGCGGTTCAATCCCAACACTCCGAAGCACCTCGGCATCGTACGGTTGAATCCGCCTCTCCGTCAAGATAACCTCAACACCGCCGACTTGAATGACAGCTGTCCTACCCATGTTCCCGGTGGTGCCACGTCCCATCGGACCCTTGAGAACAAATCTGCCGTCAGAGAGCACTTTGACGTACCCTGTGAGTGCAACAGGCGCCCCGTGTTGTGTGTCCGTTTTCCCACCGACATTCAATTGAACGCTGTTCCCGACACCTGCCTCAACTGCATGGGCAACCGATTCAGGATCTGCGATCACCGCGATCACGGCATCTTGAACGTCTGTTTCTATAAACTTCTGCAGAATCGTCGTACCGTCACAGGGACCGCCACCACCGGGGTTATCCGCGCCATCGGCGAGCACAATCGGTTTACCATCCATCTGATTGGCGATCTCAATTGCGGATTCGACGGTGTGTAAGTCAAAGGTGAACTGTGTACGCATCTCCCAGAGGTCAGACGCAAACCGGTCAGCGTAACTTTCGGCGAGTACCATATCGCCGTTGGTGGTAACGAGTATTGAAACGCCTGCATCCGTTATATCAGCGAACGGGAAGCCCATAGAGAGTGTTGCTGTCACAACGCCCCGCTGGGTTTCAAGTGCATGAAGTGTCCTGACTGCGTCTATCATTGGGGATTTCATTGTACACTGTGCAGGCGGCGCGGTCAATAAAGGGAGTTGGCGGTATGCCATCGTCGGCTGGATTTTCCCTTCGTGCATACCAAAGAGCAGTTGCCCGGCTTCAAACCCACGTTCATAGCAATCTACGTGCGGATAAGTATCAAACCCGATGATAACGTCGGAGTAATATGCCATTTTGGCGGTAATATTCGCGTGCAGATCAAGCGTCGTGACAATCCATGTTGCGCCCACCGTTTCACGCACTGCCTGAATTAAGTCGCCTTCTGCATCCTCAAGTTCATCTGTCACCATTGCACCGTGTAAGTCGAGGAGCACCCCGTCAAGCTCTCCAGCGTTTCGTAAAAGCGTGAGAAACTCTGTCTTAAGTGCCTGATAAGCGGCATGTTCTACCGTGCCAGAGGGTGTCGCAAACGCCCACAGCAATGGGATCGGTTGTAAGTTGAGTTGTTCCGCGACATCAAGGAAACCGCCGGTAATTGTTCGGGTACCTCGGAATGCGGTGATAATCTCGTCCCCGCGGTGGTAACTCCCTTTTTTGAAGTTATCAAGAGTTGTCACGACTGGTGAAAATGTGTTGGTTTCGTGTCCGATACAACCGACTGCAATTCGCATGGGCTGCCTTCCTTCGCTGTAGATTGTGAAACAAATATACCACATCTTTGTCAGCGTGACAAGCAGAAATTCTTGGCTGCTGATGGCTGATCACTCTCACTACGAGGCAAACTGATAACTAACCATCAGATTTTTGTTAATCAAAAAGCCGAGATTTGATAGAATGGTTATAGAAGTTCTTAGCTGCCAGATTTCAAGGTTACCAACATCAATACAATCATAGGAGAAATCGTTATGGAATATACCTATCTCGGTCGGATAGGACTACGGGTGAGTCGTCTCTGTCTCGGCACCGTCAATTTCGGTAGACATGCGTCGGAAGAGGATTCGTTTTCAATACTGAGTCAGGCACTACAAGCTGGAATCAACTTTTTCGATACTGCTAACATCTATAACGAAGGTTTAACGGAAACGATTGTTGGAAACTGGTTAGCACAGGATAAGAGTCGGCGCGCTCGAATTGTTCTGGCAACCAAACTTTATGGTCAGACAGGTGAGGGACCCAATGACGGTCGTCTGTCGGCGTATCATATCCGTCGAGCGTGTGAGGATAGCCTACGCCGCCTGCAGACCGACCACATAGACCTGTACCAAATGCACCATGTCGATCGCCGTACACCATGGGATGAGATTTGGCAAGCGATGGAGCAATTGGTGCGTGAAGGGAAAATTCTATACGTCGGCAGTAGCAACTTTGCTGCGTGGGATATTGCTCGCGCACAAGGTATCGCTGCCCAGCGCAACTTTCTTGGACTCGTTTCAGAACAGAGCGTGTATAATCTCCGCAGCCGGACAATCGAACTTGAAGTCCTCCCGTGTTGTCGAGAACTCGGTTTAGGAGTGATTCCATATAGTCCGATGGGCGGTGGATTGCTTTGCGGTGTCCTGGACAACCCGACCACCGGACGACGAGGCAGGGCATCGCTCAGACAGACAATTAAAACGCATCGATCACAACTGGAAGCGTATGAGGAACTCTGCACATCAATAGGACAACCACCGGCTAACGTCGCCTTAGCATGGGTACTCAACAATCCGGATATTACAGCACCGATTATTGGACCGCGGACGGTCGAACAGTTTGAGGATAACTTGTCCGTCTTGAAATTGGAATTGGATGATGAAGTACTCGCAAAACTCAATGAGATTTGGACGGGACCTGGTGGTGAAGCACCAGAAGCATACGCGTGGTAACAGACAACGACGCGTTGGATTTCACGCCTCCAAGCAGGCTGAGAATTCCCGTAGGCTCCGCTCAAGTGCACTTGATTCTCGATTTTTGATGTTCTGTTCACCCCTGACTGATGCCATCCGCGCATCCAACATCGATTCGCCACCTGTCTAAACTGAACTCGTGTTTCATAATAACCCTATAAAACCCACGAAAAGGAGCAAAAATGGAAAAACGTCCAAATATCCTATGGTACTGTACAGACCAACAACGTTTCGACACTATCGGAGCGTTAGGAAACCCGCATATCCACACACCGAGACTCGACGAATTTGTACAGCAGTCGGTCACATTCACCCACGCCTATTGTCAATCTCCCATCTGCACGCCTTCTCGTGCAAGTTTCATGACCGGCATGTATCCTTCCGCTGTGAGCGTCACCGGCAACGGCAACCCCGTGTTTCCTGAACACTACGAAGACCGATTGATTACGCACGCACTCGCGCAAGACGGTTACGACTGTGGATTGATTGGTAAACTCCATCTCGCAAGTGCTTACGAAACACAAGAAAACCGCGTCAACGACGGCTACCGCTACTTTCAATATAGCCACGACCACGGAAAGCCGAACGCGTTGGGGCACGAATACGCAGATTGGCAACGCGCACAAGGTGTTGATCCTGAAGCATTGATAGCAGGGAAAGCAATCTCTCAAAAATATCCGAACCGGACTGGGCGCGTGAATGCGCCGACCTCCGATCTCGATAACGTTCCACCGCATCTCCACCAGACCTACTGGTGCACTGAAAAAACAGTTGAATTTATTGAGAAGAATCGGCGAGAAAATCAGCCATGGCTGCTGAGTCTCAATCCGTTTGACCCACATCCGCCGTTTGATGCCCCTTGGGAGTATTACCGGCGATACGACCCAGAAACCCTGCCCGGGCCTCACTTTCAGGAGAGCGATATTGCCTTTCAGTCAAAATTGACAGACGCTGGAATTGATTTCCAATCTAAGGCGAAACCACCGGCTGAATGGGACGACAAGCGGATGCAAGCGTCTTATTATGCTATGATTGAACAACTTGACCACGAATTTGGACGCACACTTGATTATCTTGATGCCCAAGGACTTCGGGACGATACTATCATCATCTTCACATCCGATCACGGGGAAGCACTTGGGGACCACGGTTTAGTATACAAAGGGTGTCGTTTTTACGAAGGATCGGTGCGGGTACCGCTTATCATTTCATGGCAAAACCATTTTTTGCAGGATGTCCAAAGTGATGCACTTGTTGAACTGCTCGATATTGTCCCTACGTTGTACGATGCCTTGGATGTAGATATACCATACTATGTGCAGGGCAAATCCCTCGCGCCACTTCTACGCGGGGATACGCCTACCAGCGAGCATCGCGAGGCAGTGCGTTGTGAATTTTTCGATGCAATTTCAATGCCTGACCAGACCCACGCCACGATGTACCGAGATCGACGCTGGAAACTTGTCGTCTACCATCAGAAAGGAATTTGCGAATTGTACGACCTTGACAACGACCCCTGGGAACACAACGACCTTTCCGAGCATACAGATTACCAAGATGTCAAGTGGGAATTGATGCAAAAGAGCTTCGATGCCGCCGTCTATGCACACCCTCAGATGATACCTCGTGTCGCTTCGCATTAGCTGCTATAAACATACCGTCCCTACCGGACTCAAGAGGGTTTTGAAGTCTTCAAGGTTTTCGTGTAGGATCCGGTTCGGTTCCAAACCGAACTTACTGGGCCTGGTCCCAAGACGGTCCCTTTTTTAGAATTGACACCTATGGGGCTGGGTAACCCAGCCCCTACAAAAGATCGTGCGCCAAAGCGAGGTGAGAAACAGATGAGCGTGAGAGCGATTCTAATCGGGTTGGCACTTGTTATCCTTCAAACAGCCATCACGCCCTATAACGATTACTATCTCCAAGGGACAGATATTTCTGGAAATCACTTTCCTTTAGGCGCAGTTTTTACGCTGATCTTTCTCACCTTAGTCATCAATCCGATTCTAAAAAAAGTCGCTCCTCGGGCGGTGCTAAGTCCAGCAGAATTGATGGTCGTATGGGTAATGATGGGTGTAAGTTCAGCAATTCCATCAAAAGGGATGATCGGATATTTACTCCCGTATCTGGCAGCACCTGTCTATTTTGCGACACCTGAAAACGAATGGGCAGAAACACTGCACCCACATTTCCCCGAATGGCTAATTGTGTGGGATACACATGCTGTTACTGATTTCTATGAAGGGGAATCGATCGTTCCATGGGGACTCTGGGTAAAACCGCTTATCGTTTGGACAGTTTTTATCCTTCTGCTCTACTGTCTGATCATTTGTGTATCAATTGTAGTTCGGAAACAGTGGGTGGAACGCGAAAGGTTCATATTTCCGCTCGTTACTATACCCGTAGAGATGGTTCAGCAGGCATCAACACATCGTCCTCTGGATGGCTTTTTCAGGAATCCACTTGTATGGGTCGGATTTGGGATCGCCGCCGCATTTCATCTGCTCAACGGACTGCATGAATACGTTCCGTCGCTGCCCACTATTCCGAATCGGTACGACTTGTATACCCCATTCACGGAACGTCCATGGATTGTGATGGGGTGGTGGCCCCAATTCCGGTTCTTTCTCTATTTTTCGGTTATCGGTATAACCTATTTTCTCGCGATGGAGGTATCGTTTAGCTGCTGGTTTTTCTTTTTATTCTTCAAACTCCAGTACATCATCATCAACGCTTTTGCTATCCCTATCAGTCCGTGGATCTCTGCGAGAGGCCAGACGATGGCTGCTTATGTCGTCATGGTCCTCGCCTTCCTGCTTAACAGTCGCAGACATATCGGAGACCTGCTGCGGCGAACGTTTCTGGAATCGGCTACCTCTACAACGATCGATGACTCAGATGAGGCATTGCCGTATAGATGGGCAGTTCTGGGAACCATCTTTAGTTTTGTACTACTTGCAGGTCTTTGTGTCTATGCTGGCATGTCGCTTTGGGTTGCTTGCAGTATTATCGCACTTTTTTTAATTGCTTCTACTGCGCTGACGTGGATGGTGGTCAATGGCGGCATGCTACTGATCCAAGCACCCATGTACCCCGTGGAGTACTTTGAGATTATTGCCGGTTCAAGGATCATAGACGCAAGCAGTCTATCCCTCTTAGGGTTTCAGCGGGTGATGATGCGCGACTGGGGCGGTATCTTGATGCCGAGCGTTTTGCACGGATTAAAAGCGGCGGACCCCGTTCGATTAAACCGGAGAAGCATACTCGGTGCGATGGCACTTGCTATTGTTGTCGCTATCGGTATTTCCTACGCTGCATCACTGCCCTTGATTTATGAAAAAGGCGGCTTGAATCTGCAAAGGGGTCCCTTCGTGGGTTCCCCAAGATATTTCAATCACATGGTTTCCCTGATTCAGTATCCGAAAGACATGAAATTAGACGAGGCATACAGCATGCTCTTGGGTGCCGGCATCACCGGCTTTCTGCTGATTATGCAGCGTCAATTCATGTGGTGGCAACTCCATCCGATTGGATATGTGATGGGCGCGGTCTATTCATCCTATTTCCTCTGGTCGTGTATGTGTGTAGGTTGGTTCTTGAAGTATTTGGCACTCAAATCAGGCGGCATCGGATACTATCGGCGGTTCCGACCGCTCTTTATGGGATTCATCATAGGCGAGTTCGGCATCGTCGGATTATGGATGGTGCTCGGGATATTCACCGGTGTAAATTATCAAGGCGCATTACCCGGGTGATATTTAAGGATCGATTTTCCAAAGAAGCACGGAGCCATCATCGCTGCCGCTAACAAGGGTCTGCCCATCCGGACTGAACGCGATGCTTCTGACCCAATCACCATGACCGGTCAGTGTTTTCTTATGTTTACCTGTGTGTGGATCCCATAGGCGGATGTCGCTGTCTACGCTCCCACTTGCGAGCGTTTTCCCATCCGGACT
>VYCT01000328.1:31267-39039 GCA_009843785.1 Candidatus Poribacteria bacterium
CTTGCGAGCGTTTTCCCATCCGGACTAAACGCAACACTATAGACTCTGTGTGTATGTCCATTGAGCGTTTTCTTATGTGCACCGGTCTGCATGTCCCACAGACGAATGGTCGTGTCCTCACTGCCGCTTGCGAGTATATCTCCATCCGGACTGAGTGCCATGCTATGCATACCCCACGTATGCCCGGTAAGCAGCATTTTTTCTGCTCCGGTCCGTGCATCCTGTAGACGGATGTCTATGCCACCCGCACAAGCAAGCGTTTTCCCATCTAAGCTGAATACCAGACATGAGGCCTCGTAATTGGGTCCTTTGAATGTTTTCAAGGGCAATCCTGTGTCCGCATCCCAAAATCGAATAACACCACCGCCATACCCACTTGCGACAAATTTTCCGTCGGGAGTGAACACCACGCTACTGAGACCCCCTGTATGTCCAGTAACTGCGTGTTTTTGATCGCCTGTGCGGACATCCCAGAAACGGATGGTGCCATCGCCACTTCCGCTACTTGCGAGCGTTTTCCCATCGGGACTGAAGGCTAAACCCTCAATCTCCCCTGTATGTTCAGTGAGTGTTCGCTTGTGTTCACCTGTGTTGACATCCCAAAGACGGACCGTTTCGTCTAAATATGATGAACTTGCAAGTGTTTTTCCATCAGGACTAAACACGACCCTTTGAACGTCCTCCGAATGGCCGGTGAGTGTTCGCTTAAGTTTACCTGTGTTTAAATCTGAGAGGTAGATGATACCATCTCTACTGCCAATAGCGACTGTTTCTCCATCAGGGCTGAAGGCTGTGTTAAATACATTATCTCTCATCTGCACGGTGAATGTTTTCTTGGGTTTACCCGTAATTATATCCGATATACAGATGTCGCCCCCCCAAGTTACACTCACAATTGTTTTCCCATCCGGACTGAATGATACATTACTGATATGTTCTGGGAGTCCTGTGAGCGCGCCTTTTTGTTCTCCTGTGATGGTATCCCAAAATTGGATAGTACCGCCACTTCCACTGGCAAGTGTTTGTCCATCGGGGCTGAAAACCAAGTTTGAAACCGATTTCGTACTCCCGGTGAGCACTTTTTGGGCACCTGTGCTTCTATGCCACAGTAGAATGGTGCCATCCTCGCCTCCACTCGCAAGGATGTGTCCCTCAGGACTGAAGGCAAGGCACTTGACTGCACTCGTATGTGCTGTAAGAAGTGCGACCTCTTGATATGTTGTTGTGTCGTAGATCCAAATACCGATACCGGTCGCAACAACGAGAAGTGCCCCATCGGAAGAATACTGTATTTCACTTATATTACCTTTACCAAGGCGGGCTTTAGCGTCTTCTGGCAGATGCCATTGCATGGATTCTTGTGCTGTATTATTTTTCATGGACTTAGTTCCTATTGGTAGACCTTTATTGCTATTTCTCCCGGGGAGAGTATCGCTGCCAACTCGGTTTTGCACATCAGGTTTTGATATGATATTATGGATAACAGGTGTGTCAACGATTTCAATAGTGGGTTCTGATTCTGCATCAAGGCTATAGGGCGGCTGAGAACGCACTATGAACTGATTGCTCGCGCCCATCAACAAAATGATCAAAATAGCAGATGAACCCAGAGCCGCTAACGGCAGAAACGGCTTACCTCCTGAAGGGGATGTTTGCTTGATTGCGTCAATGTTACGCATGACGTTTTCGATGAGATTTGGACTTAAGGGGATACTACCCAAGGTCTCTTGAATTATCGGTTCTTCGTTCTTTAATCGTTTTCGCGCACGTTGAAGTCGACTTCTAACCGTGTTTGAGGACACCCCCAGAAACTTGCTAATTTCTTCACAAGTCATTTCTCCGAGGTAGTAAAGTACCATCACCGTCCGTTCACTTTCCGGCAGTTTTGCCATGAGCTCTTGCACAATTCGACGGCGATGTTCAACGGCTGTCCCTTCACGTTGTTCGCGGTCATAGTTCGCGTAAGCGGTTTCTTCAAGTGTTTCTTCACTAATAGTTTCCAGTGATTGCGTCCGCAGTTGCCGCTTTCGGAACCATGATCTGCAAAGCCGATCTGTGATCACGTAAAGCCACCCAGCAAACTGACTCGGATTCTTCAACGAGGCGAGTTTTTTGTGTGCTTGTAGGAAAGTGTCTTGGGTGATTTCTTCAGCGATATGGAAATCTCCAACTTTCCGCCATGCCAAGGCGTGGACGCTTTTTTGGTATTTTTTAACTAAAATACCAAAAGCATGCTCGTCGCCTGATAATATGCTGTGAATCAGTTCAATGTCGTCTTTTTCCATCAGAAACCTCCCCTAACCAATTTAGGCTTACAATTATTAGTGACGCAATTTTACAGGGGACATGTTGCACAGTTGTCATAATTGAAAAAAAAATCTGAATTTTTGATCAGAAATTTCCAAAATTTGTTTCTGCTATATTGCCAACACTTACAACTCATATTTATGAGCTATCTCACTATGAACTCCGAGAAGTTTAGGATATGCCGAAGAGATCGGATCCGGGCATTAGGTGTTCCCTCGCAACTGCTGCATTAATTTCGACACCCAGTCCGGGCTGTTCTGGCACCACAAATGCGTTATCTTGCATGAGCGGCTCCTCAGAAATTGCGAGATCCCATCGCCACTCAACCTGATCGGCGTGATACGGAAGTTCCATAACAATGAAATTCCGCACCGCAGCACAGACATGCGCCGTTGCAGTCATCCCGATGGGCGATGTGATGTTATGCGCCGCAAACGGCATATAATATAGGTCTGCTAAATCCGCTATTTTCTTTGCTTCCAGTATTCCACCCGTTCCAGATACATCGACGTGGAGCATATCGCAGGCTTGCGTCTGGATCAGTTCTCTGAAACCGTCTCGACGAAACAGGAATTCACCCGTACAAATTGGGATAGATGTAGCAGAACTTACCTTCGCCATCGCTTCAACATTATCGTTCGGCACTGGGTCTTCCAAGAACATTAGATCAAACGGCTCTAAGCGTTCCGCAAGCTTCATCGCCGAGTGGACGCTGAACAGGCTATGGCAGTCAATGCTAATATCAATTTCATCACCAGCTGCTTCCCGAGCAGCAGCAACCAAGGATGTCATTTTCTGCAATTCCGCTGTGCTTAATTCCCGATTGACCGCATCCTGTTTAAGTTCATTTGCGGAGTTGTCGATGTCGAACTTAATTGCTTGGTAGCCATCAGCAACGCCTTCTCTCGCCCGCTTTGCCCAACCCTCTGGCGTGTTTCCGCGTCCATGTCCAACGTCGGCATAAAGTCGAATCCGATCCCGATACTTCCCACCTAACAACTGATAGACCGGTACGCCAAGGCTTTTTCCAAGCAGATCCCACAGGGCAGTCTCTATCCCACCAATCGCTGATAGACCCATCGCATAACGGTTGCTCGCGGCACCAATCAGTCGACTGTAGAGCGGTTCTATATTTCTCGGATCCGCACCGACGAGTCTGTTCTTAAATTGCAGGATAATTTCAGCGATTCCTGCTCCAGGATGTGCCTCTCCGATCCCTGCCAACCCTGCGTCAGTTTCAATCTGGACGTAATTCCACTGTTTATAGCCCTTCAGCGTCATCGCTTTCACATCAATAATTTTCACGACTGTCCTCCTTTATCTATCGGTTGAGAAATTCAATAGATATTGCATCTGTTAAGCATTCATGATAACATGTATATTGAGATTGTGCAACACCGACAGAAGGAGATTAGCTATGACAGACCAAGCAATCAAGACCGCTTATGAGCGTGACGGGTATGTGGTGGTCAAGGACATTATTGATAACCGAGATTTAGATCCCATCCGTGACTTCATCAAAGCAAAAGTTGATACCTATAGCCGCGAGTTGTATAGTGAAGGCAAGCTATCATCACGCTATGAGGACGAATCTTTTGAGAGGCGGTATGCGGCTATCTGCGAAGAGTTGGATATCCTGCCTCGCAACTGGGCTTTTGGCATGTTTGGGCGCGAATTTTATGATCTCTATAACCTCCCCGGTGTTCTCAACGTACTTTGCCTTCTCTTGGGTCCTGAAGTCTCGAATATCGGTACGCCCGCGTTACGGACGAAACTCCCCAGAAGCGTGATTACCTCGTTTCCATGGCATCAAGATAGCCAATACCTCGACCAGTCAACCATCGGAAAGAAGGAGAAGCACACGGAAAGTCTCCACATGGTTACAGTGTGGGTGCCGCTGGTTGAAGCGACAGTCGAAAATGGATGTTGCTGGGTGATACCCGGAAGCCACCGTTGGGGTTTATTAGATGGGGCACGCGGCGCGGATTCAAACGTCCGAATGGAGGCGGATGTCGAGGCGCGTGGCACGCCTGTACCTATTCCGCTTGAACCCGGTGGGGCACTGTTCATGTCGAATCTCTGCGTTCATACCAGTAAAGTGAACACGACACAGAAATCCCGCTGGAGCATCGACTTCCGCTATTTTCCCACACCCGACCGCGCTGACTTGACTGACGAGCAGCGCGCAGCCGCCGAGTTCGTAAAAGACAAAGCCCTGGCGGGCAGTAGGGTACCACTTGTGGTACTCACTGAGGGGCACAAACCGACTTGGGAAGAGTGGGAGACACAGGTCTCGGCGCAGCAAGCGCATAGGTCAGGTTAAACAAGATCACGCAGAAAACAAAGGCAGGCAAAGCGTGGAAGCGTTTGACTGGAGGTGGAAGACTGGAAGGATAGAAAAGGTCTTCCCACCTTCAAATCTTCCAACCTTCCATCTTGCAAGTCATCATATCAAGTTTAGGTTAGAAATAGGCATGTATGCCCGTTCCGACGTACACGCCAGCGAGACCTTTAGATTGAAAGTCATCTTTTTCCCTGCCAAATCCTTGACCGACTTCCATGTTCAAACCGAGTGGAATCCCGCCAAGTGAAAATACGATCTCACCGCCAAAAGCGATCCCACCCCCTAACCTCGTCGTAAGAAAATCCTTCTGTTTTTCGTATTGCCAAGCACCTTCTAAGGTAAAATAGAGTCGGGATAGGTTCCATCTGCTTTGATGCTCGAAAATGGCATACGAAATGCCAACACCTAACATGTGGTCACTATTCTCATCACTGAGAATAAAACGTCCAACGGTTTGAAGGTATACAGGTGCCAGTCCAGTATAGCGAAAACTAATTCCACCAAACACCGGGGTCGCCCCCTGAAGTCCGATACCGAAATTTTTGGTAAGATCAGTCCCCTGTGCCTGAGCTGAGAGACTTACGGTTATTCCGAAAAAGAGACAGATGAGGCAAAAAGTCAAGCGTTTCACTGTTTTTCTCCTTAAATAAATGGGTACCCGTTTTGGGAACCCGGTTTTAAAAAAAATAAACGACTCATTTTCTTCATCGGGCAATCAATAGTACCACCCGATGCGGATCAGTGGAGGACGGATAATATATGAGGAGGTCTTGCTTGTTATCTTTGTTGAGGTCCACTAACCGAGCGTTTCGCTCATCGTTAGGCATAGCGACTGCTATCTTTTGAGGTTTCCGTGCTAACAGTTCCGGTCCTGGTACGCCGAGAAAGACGTGCAGCTCTTCCCAGTGCTTTCCAACCAGCAGGTCTGCGCGTCCATCACCGTTCACATCGCCAAGCAGTACCACTGGAAAGAAGACCCTATCTTTCTCAAAGATATCTAAGTCCGGCCTGATTTTACGCATCGTCGTGGGTTTGTCGGGGTGCCTGTCGTTTTCCATGCGATAGAACTCGAGGTCTATTGCGATCGACTTGCCGATCATTGCCCGGCTCATCCCAACAAGTCCAGTCTTGACATCTTTGAACAGAATGTCAATATCACCATCACCATCGAGATCTTCCAACCACTGGGACGAATAGCCCCAAGGCTGCAAACCCCCAGCGGTCCCGCGCGGTCGGATTGTCATGCTAACATCCCGCGCGAACACGATCCTGTTGGATGTTGGCGTGCCGAAATGCACCTCATACAGGCTGCGTTGTTTCCCAAGGCTCCTTCCCTCTAACGAGTGGATCACCAAATCAGCAACATTGTCGCCGTTCAGATCTCGGAACGTATGCAGCACTCTCCGCTTGGTGTTCTTTCTGAATCCGAAGATGAGTGAGAACATATTCTCGCCGCTGAAGTCAAAAGCAATCGAGTAGGCACCATCAGTGTCAAATGGGATGTCAACAGTGAAAGTCTCTGCCACGGTGGAAAACATCCCATGAGTATCTTGGCGATAAACGTCAAAATGGTCCGCGTTCCAGAATACGAGATCGCTGCGTCCATCTTGGTCGTAGTCCATCTGGTGGACACGACTCAGATACCAATGGACAGTTAAAGGGGTTATCCCTACCTCGCGGTAACTGCGAGAATCGTCCAAAGCAATTTTGTCGAGAAACGGGTCGGGCGGTCCGAGTTTTATCGGGGCGGTAAACGATCCATCAGGCAATTGCGTGGCGATCCAGAAACCATCGATGTCTGGTACTACCAAATCGTCAAGGCCGTCATAGTTTACGTCCCGACTGATGTCAACATAGGGGACTCCACTTTCACCCGTCGCGTTATAGTTCGTAGTGACTTCAACCAGCACACGTTCTTTCGCTGAGTCCGGATCAAACCAATTCAGGCGACCTTGCTCGTAGGTGATTAATCGATCTCGCCCACCGATGTTTATCACATCGACGAACAACACTTCAGGACGTAGCGTTGCGTCAAGTCTCGATGTCCAAGTGTCATCACTAAACGCGTAGATACGCAAACGCCGGTTGTCATTTTCTTCAATGTTTACCATAACAATTTCAGCGCAATCACCACCAAGAAGAAAACCCGTCAAAACGGTTTGGTGTTTCGCAATGCCGGTTTTGATTTCGTACTGCTTGAAAGTGAATTCCGTAGACGCAGGTATCATTGTCGGAGCAACTACTTCGTTAGATCGCCCTGAACAGCTCGACAGGAACACGCCAAAAAATAGTATGAAAAACAGGCTTCGTTGATAACGCCTTGTGCGCTCGGCTACCGAAAAAAAGCGTCTGTGAAGTGGGTTTCGCTTTTTCATTTGATTCTCCTTTCAGGTTTTCTTATGTTAACATAGATAAATAAGTTAACAGTGTTAAGTTATAGAGGAAAAATATACTTGACGTTCGTCAAATAGTTTTGAATCTATGCCTTTAACCCCTCAATCGTAGTGTGAATTACCATGTCAATTAATTTGTTCTGATCGGTCCAAGGGAAATCGGGGAAATCAATCAAAAGCAATGTAACACCGTGAACTGCTGACCACATGACCTGACTGGTGGTCTCAACATCCACTTGTCTGAATATTTTCTGTTGGATGCATTCAGAGACCATCGCACGCAAATAATTAAACACCTTTTCGCCAACCGATCCCTCTTGAAGACCTAACCCTTCCTGAAACTGCGGACGGATAACAAACGTCAGTTTGTAATCTTGCGGATATTTTAAACCGAACTCAACGTATGCTCGCCCACTTTTTCTCAGTGTCTCGACAGGGTCGGTGTTATCTCGTTTTAGCTGCTCAAGTGTGTTTAGGAGGTTCAGGAGCGTCTCCTTACAAACGGAATCTAAAAGATCTGCCTTGTCTTTGAAATGAAGATAAATCGTCGTCGGTGAGTATTCGATCTTATTGGCAACCTTCCGCATAGAAACGTTCTCATAACCTTCATTGACAAACAACGCTCGCGCCGCAGAAAGGATTTGCTGCCGCAATTGTTCTTTTTCCCTAGCTTTCCGTTCTTTAATACCCATTGCTTCACCATTATTTACAGAGTTATTTAACTTAAC
>VYCT01000140.1 GCA_009843785.1 Candidatus Poribacteria bacterium
AGTATGTTCTGCTCCCGTTTGAGACGTGCCACGGCGTTTTCATATCGTGAGAGATCCGGAATAAATGTTATTAATTGATTCTGTATATAAGTGTAATGTGCAGAAAGCCCGGAGGTAACTGTTGGTGTTATCGATGAGGTTTCCTGATTTCTTTTCTCGATCTCAGCGATTTGTGCGTCAAATCCCTCCAACTCTGACGAAGTTGTGCCAACTTTTTTTTCAGCAGCGATACGTTGTGATTCAAGGTCGAAGAGTTTTTGTTGCTGAAAGAGCCAAACCGGGTTATAAGATGTCGTTTCTGAGAGTTGCATCTGCTTAGGTGAGTTTTGGAGTTGTTCTTTTAGGTATGTGATATGGGCGTTCGTTGCGTAGAGTTGCTGTTGATTTGTCTCAAGACCTTCCCGAACACGGGCAAGGCGGTCAAGCAGGTTAGTGAGCGTCGGCACCCATGTTTCTGCGCTTCCATTATCACGAACAAACTGGAGGAGAGCGTCTACATATTCATCTATTTTTACTTCAATTTCTCGTTGTTTATTTTCGAGGAACTCCATAAGTTTTCTGAGTGTCGTTTCTTCTTCTCCACGCCGCAACATTTGCATATCTTTTGCAAGTTGGTTGACAAGGAGTGCTGCATTTCGTTCACCTCCTTCTGCCTCGGTTAATTCAACAGAAAGCGTGATATAATCAGAATCTGGATTTACGTGTGCCCTCAGCACGCGTTTGAGTTTACCGACCGACGGGAAAAGAGCAGCCGCATCCGCGTGCCCATTCTCCTCAAGGTTTTCTATTGCTGTGTTTAGCATAGACTCTGTAGAGAATCGGGTGCTGATTGTTTCCATCTCTCGTCGGTCAACACCGCCGGAGAGTACATCTTGGAACAGATTTGCTGAAGAAAGGGAAGATGTCCCACTGGGTTGGACGAGTAATATTAACGTGGAAGCGGCGTAAGTTTTGGGCAAACGGAGCGAGATAATTAGGGCGGTTCCTAACACTAATAGAAGGGTTAGGCAGAGCGTAAAACCATGCTTTCGGATGAGTTGAAAATAATCGCGTAGGTGTGCCTCCTGTTGCGGCATGAATGTACGGTATTTCTATCCGCCCTTTGGATTAGAAATTGCCCCTCCTTCTCTGTGCCTATAAGTTATTGGCAACGCGAATTTCTTCCTCGTTAAAGGCTTCATCATGCCACTCGGCTATACGCCATTCGTCATTTCTCTTTTCAAAAATAAAAAGGTTATCACCTTCGGCGTATGCACCGGTATATCCACCCTCAAGCGTTTGACCGTCCGACACAAAGAATTGGATTCTGTAATGATTGCGAACCTCGGCCTCTGTGTTATCATCATTCATAGTAATCTCTGGCGGTGAAGAGAGCTCTATTTCAATATCTTGGAACCGATCAAAGACGCGAGTCGCAGAGGCGCGTTCCTCTCGGATATCATCAAACTCAACGTCGTCTGTTTTGTCGCCATCTGTTCCCATATCAGAGACATAAAGGAAGCCATCTTCCCAGAAGGTGTTAATGTAGGTGTTAACATCTTCCGTTTCGTAACCTTCTCGCCATCGGTCTAAAACACTACTGATTTGAAGGATTTCCTCAGCCGGAATTTCTCCGACCTTATCAGCGTCTCCACACCCCATAAAATTTGCGAGTAGAAGTAGGATAAGTACGCCGCTGACTTTGGCGAAATTCCTAAACATAATAAGCATCCTCCTTTTTAATAATTTAAATTAAAAGGTTTTAACAATACCAAAATAAAAATGTGAAGGGGTCGCACCGATTTCGATCCCCAGGTTTTCAATATTTTGTGCATCCTGTTCAATAGATTGAATCAGGGTTGTCGCGTTATAAAAGTTAGCACTCACGTAGGAATCGATAAGGCTATACAGCCAAATACCGATGCCGGTATACATAAAAAATGTCCTGAGTTTGTACCGCTGGTTCGCGTAGTCGTAACTCTCTAATATCACTTTTTCATTAGAGAAAGGGTCCCAAACCAGCTTTTCATAAGCCTCGTAGCGATTCCTAAAGGAATTTTGTGCTAACAAGGCACCGACGATAGAGCCGCCTACCCCCAAGACAGTTAGGCTCCCTCGGAAGTAACTACGACTGTGAAATTGACCCCATCCCGGAAAAACAGCGGAGCGCACCATGGCACCGATCGGCGAAACAAGTTTAACTTGTTCCGCCGTTTCAGATGTTTGCTGTTCGATATTTGCGGTGTTTTCAGCCTCCTGTGCAAACTCCTGTGCAAAACTGGCAGGGAGGTTGAATAACACAAGTGAAATAATTAACAAAAATCGCATTTCGTATGTAGACTTCACACATTCAAACGGTGATGCGAAGCCCGTGCTGCTCCTGTTAACGTCGCCGTTTCGTCCGTTGTGTGCTCCGACTTCGATCGTCATCGTCATCATCGCTGCTACTGCTCGAACTGCTACGCGATGAACTTGAACTTGATGTCGTTGGACGCGTCCGGGTTTTTGTAGATGATGAACGGCTTACGCTGGATCGCGAACGCGATGTACTCGAACTCGAACGGCTTACGCTGGATCGCGAACGCGATGTACTCGAACTCGAGCTTGAACGGCTCACGCTTGATCTCTCAGGCGATGAACTTGTCGTTGAACGGCTTACGCTGGATCGCGAACGCGACGCACTCGAATTTGATGTCGTGGTTCTATACTTCGGGCGCGAGTTGCTGCTTGTACTTGACGAGAACGACCGATTCGACGAAGAAGTAGAACGTCTGTAAAGCGGTGTAGTCCGCTGTGTTTCAGACCTTCTGTAGCGATTCACGTCCTGCGTGGTAGCAGTCGAATAACGCCGCTGCTGACTCAGTGCCCTCGCTGTACTCCCTGAAGCGTAAGTGCTTTTTCGGACGTTGCTTTGGCGGAGTGTGGAGGCAGTAGAAGCACGGGTACGTAGTTTCTGCGTAATAATCGATTGGCGCGCAACGCGCTCCGTCGTCGCTGGAGTCTGGCGCCGGTGGTTTTCGAGCGTGGTTCGGACACTCCGCCGGACTGCCGTTCGATTTTCGCCTCGGTTGTTCGCTGATAATCGGCTACGACTGTACTGCCGACGGGTTGTTTCGTGCTGCGCACTCCACCGATTCAACTGCGTCCGTCGTTGATAAACCTTTGGCGTGCCACGGTAGTAACTCTGGTACGAACCGTAATACGGTGAATAGTAGCGGTAGTAAGCACTTGGATAGTAGCCACGGTAGCGTCCGAGATACCCACCATAATATGAACGGATTGACAGATAGTGGTGGTCGTAAACCGGATAACTCCATCGGAGATAGTAATCGTAGTCCGTCGCGTAATAGACAGGCCCATCGTAAAAGTAGAGGTAAGTGTAACGATGCCACGGACGCCAACGGTAGGTCGGTGTGTAGCGTTGAACGACTCTAACTTTTGGCTGCCTGCGATACGTGGAGACCTCAAGATACTCTACATCAATCTGCTCGCCGCCTTCGGCGACAATATGAAGTTCCATCCATCCATCTTTGACATGACCGACTGCAGGAATTTTAATATGTTCTGAGCGATTTTTCGCTCGGAGCACAAAAGTGTCTCCGTAACGGGTCTCTTTTGCATTTTCGTCGTAGTAACCGCTGCGGGTTGTCTCGCGCTTCGTATTACGAATCCAGGCGCGACCCGCGATAGGTTCTTCATAGTCTTCAATTTCTAAACGATGCGGTTCGCCTCGGTATCGCACTAAAACTTCAATATACTGTGTCCCCGCTGGAATTTCAAAGAGATATACCGCGCTGGCAATTGCAAATTCGTATTCGTCTGTGTTCTGAGCGTCATTTGCCCAAGCGGTGAGTCGAACGCCATCCTCAAAGCGTGGACTGGCGGTGATCGTTGCATTTCCGCGCTCTATCCATTCATCAACATCGCTTGCAACGCGATGCTCGCGACTCAACCGGTCTGCGTAATAATCGTAATCAGCGTTCGCGAGGGGTGACAACCCAGCGATGACAAAACAGCTGATGAAGCATACTACGCTTAAAGTCGAAATCCGGGTCTTCATGGAATTTTCCTCCTATGTTCGTGTCCTTCATTTGGCATTGCCGATAGGTTTTTATACCTATCGCGCGCGGTGCCGCGTGAATGTCAAAACTCCGTTATCCTCTTAATCGCAAAACTATTATGGAAATGATACAATTTCCCCCAAAAATTGTCAAGAATAATCAAAATTAACTGATCCTTCTCTGGCTCCGATGTCCTGATCACAATTCCCGGTTTAAGATGGACAGGTTCATCTCTTAATGCCGACAAAAACTAATAGTTCCGACACTTCTTAACTTTTAGGTATGAGTTTAATACCTCTCTTTTTCGCATGCTCACGGGCAAGTGGTGTAATAATCGCTTGTTTTGCATAAACCAACTCTTGCACATCCGCATCCAGGTTTGAAATAGTCGTTGCGCTAATTAGAGGTCTGTCCAAACTGATGGGTGAGTCGTCTGTTTTCTTCTTAATCGACTCAGCAATCTGCATCGTAGGTACCCATTTAACGCCGAGTTCGGATAAAACGTTTACATATTCAACCTCAATCGCATTAATTTTTACGGATGCCTCATTTTGATTATTAAGGGCATCGGGGACTGCTATGACTGTTTTTCCTTTAGAGAGTGCTTCATACACGAGATAAGTACACGGTGTGTCTACTAACCTTAACGCGAGTTTTGCAGCCATCGGATGTGAGAGAACAGGGAGCACAATCTGCTGATAAGGATTCACAAAAGTTGCTATATCGGTGAGCGTGTCCTCCCGCAGAACGTTCTCTTCGCCAAATATCGCATGAATCGGTTCCAGATTTATAACTTTAGTTGCGAGATCGGATAAAATTATTGTAATTTTCCATCCATCTTGCAGGCAGGTCCGAAGCTGCTGGAGCGGTTCATCCAATTTGAGTTGCGTCGCCCCAAAAATAGCGAGTAGTTTTTTCTCGTCTGCAGGCTGCGTAGTGGTAGATGCTTGCGCCTCGAGTACCCTCTCTACGATTTTCCGAATTTGGTCAACCAGTTCTTGGTTCATATTGTTTCAAAGTATACGGAGCACCTAACGTACGATTTCAACAGGTTCGCCACCCTTCAAACCTGCGGCATTGGAATCATCGGTATCTAAATGCATCTGAAGCACATAGCCTTCAGAAATCTTGGGTCGAACATTTTCCAACGTCAACGCGCGTTCACCGGGGAAATGTACTTTTAGAAGATCTCCTTCGCGAATATTGCGTGCCTCAGCATCGCTCGGTGTCATGTGGATATGCCGTGTCGCGCAGATGGCACCTTCCTCTAAATAGACACTACCTGCGGGCCCGATGAGGGTAATAGGTTCCGCACCCGCAAGATCGCCTGAATCTCGAATCGGAGGGCTTAACCCGAGCCGAATCGCTTCGGTTTGGGCAACTTCTACTTGGGAGTAATCCCGCACGGGGCCAAGGATACGAACAGCTTCAATAGCCCGCATCCGCTTTCCGACGATCGTCAATGTTTCGTTCGCAGCGAACGCTTCGGGTTGATATAGAGGCGCATAGACAGTGAGTTGGTGTCCGGCACCGTAGAGGATCTCAAGGTGCTCTTGGGTTACATGGGCATGTCGTGCTGAAACGCCAACCGGAATTTGCTGTTGCTCTGTGACGGCATCACACGCGCGACTTCCGGCATCACAACTTCTCAAAGCACAACCACTACACGCTTGGTCCGTCGTCAGTCTGTTCACGACGCGGCGGGTAATCAATTCAACAAGGGCGCGGTCTGGCATCTATGATTCGCCTTTTCTGTTAGGATGTTCCAAACGTTCTTAGGCAACGTCTGGTCGATCCACTTACGAATAGCTTACGCTTTCTTTAAGATAGTTTCGACTTCAGCATGTGGACGTGGAATTACATGAACAGAAACAACTTCGCCGACACGTGCAGCGGCTTCAGCCCCCGCATCCGTTGCGGCTTTCACAGCACCGACATCACCACGCACCAAGACGGTCACGTAACCGCCACCGACTTGTTCGTAACCGACGAGTTGGACATTCGCCGCTTTCACCATTGCATCAGCAGCTTCAATACTCCCAACCAAGCCTCTCGTTTCAACTAAACCCAATGCTTCTCCGGTCATATTAATTCTTCCAGCCTCCTATTGAAAATCCAGATACAAATAAAAGTAAATCTTCGCGCACAAAAATCGAAGGCAGTCCAGCGAAATGCTAAACACTTTCCTCTTAAAGTATATCACAATCTTCCGATTTTTTCAAGGAAAAAACTCAAAGCGCGTTTATATAGTTTATTAACATTTGTGTTGTTAGAGCTTGTATCATCTGTTTGTCGAGTGCCTCGATCAAAAGTCTGTTAACCTGTCTGGTATCTCGGCTCGCTAATGTGTGATCCCCGAACTGCCTGTGGACCTGTGCACGACTGATATATGCACTCGCGAAACTCGGTTCGAGAGCGATAGCCTGATCCAAATCTGCCAATGCGAGTTTTAAACGGTTCTCACTACCTCGAATAGCGAGTTGGAGATAAACGTTACCGCGTCCGTAATATGCCATCGCCGTCGGTTTCCGTCTAATCAGATCGTCATAGTCGGCAAGTGCTTTTTGAACGTCTCCCTTTTTGAAATAAGTTTCTGCCCGTTTCTGTATAACGTGGGAGCTACGCCTCCTTTTAAGTGAGGCAGAGTAGTCTTCAATCGCGCGTTGCATATCGCCTAACGATTGATATGCATTACCGCGGCTTGCGTAGGCATCCGCTTGATACCTCTTGAGCTTTAACGTTTGGGTGTAATCTGCGATAGCAGCATCGTACTGTGCAGAACGGTAATAAGCGAGTCCACGTTTCACGTAAGCTTCGGCATACCTCGGTTCAATTTCAATCGCACGCGTAAACGCTTTGATCGCTTGTGGAAGTTTCCATGATCTCAGCGATGCGGTGCCCTCTTGAACGTGTAGCTGTGCTTGCCGATCCATGCCTTTTATCGCGTCCCACGTTACAAAGCGAGAGGCGAGAAGGATGGTGAGGATCAGTACAGGGGTCATGATGTAAATGAGTGGTCGCATGATGTGGAGCTGTTAGTCAGATTTCGGTTTCCCAGTTTTGTCGTACAGATGATGAATATTCACCCCTAACTTCAGCGCGTGGACGGAGGTGTATGTTTCTGATAGGTCAATTTCAATATAAGTTGGGATGCCGGGTAAGCCGCTATAGCCCGTTGAAAAGATGAGTTGATTTTTACCGAAGGTCGCTATACCGTCTCTAACGTTTTGTGACGGAAAATAATGAATCGGCGTATGTCCAACAATAAGCAGATTGGCGTGGATGGTTTCAAGAAAATTTTTTATATGTCTTAAAGTGTATCCACCACTATACGCGATCATAGGACGATGCCAGAGGAGTTCTTCAAGGGTTTTAGGACTCGGATTAACGAGATCCGTAAGACTGCTGATGAAACGCGGGGGACCGGCGTGAATACCGACAAAACCGTTTTTTCCGATAACGACCGTTGGCAAATTGACAAGGAATTCGTAGTGAGCATCCGTCATTCTCTCAATGAAATTGAATTGCTCATAATAGGAACCGAGGTGGCTATCGTACAATAAACGAATGAATTGTTCTCGGTTTTGTGTCGTCATCCCCTGTTTTTTCAGCATCGCGTATGCATCTGCGGCGGCAAATTCGTGGTTCCCTCGGAGATAGATGAGTCTTTTGCCTTTATCGCCGAGTTGTTTTTGGAGTTCCATAACCCGGTCAACGATTAAAGTATCACCAAAAGGCGGGTGTCTCGGTTCATCTGGCTTATAGTCAATTGCGTCGCCGAGTATCAATCCGTAGACATCTTCCTCCGCTTGAATCCGCTCGACAAGTTTTGTGAGTCGCAACCATTGATTAAAATCGTCCCAGTGGGCATGCAGATCGGAAACGATGTAGACAGTGCCGTGGTCCGGTAGAACAAGGACATGTCCGTCGCGCGTGAGTTGGTCAGGGTACTGTGTGAGGTGTTTCAGTTGTGCTATCGCCACGGAAGCGAGGCACATAAAACAGAGGGCAATGTAAATCAGCGAGGTGTGCATGAGTGTTAAGTCCTAAAGAATGTATCCACGGTATCTTCTTGTTGTGCGAGTTTATTGAGGTGCCGTTGTCTACGATTCCGGCGGACCAGGTAACCGAGGAGTGCCAACCCACCGAGACCGCCCCACAAAAAGTAGGAATTAGAGAAAAGGGATGCCCATCGGTAACGTTCCGCCAGTGATTCACGCCAGCGAACATCAAAAGTAGCAAGATCCCATCCAACTACGGCTTTAAAAGCTGTATCGAAGTTATTGCCTGCGTGGAGTTCTGCAATAAGCGCAAACAGTGCATCCCTACCTTTGACTTCAACTAACCAACGGACGGCATCTTGGCTTTCAGCATACGCCAAATCCGCACCGGCTTGCGAGCGCGGGAACCCTCGCGTTAGTTCTTGAAGCGGTAAGATGGATTTAGAAAAAATATGTTTTAGCAATGTTCCGTGACGGCTCGGCACCCATTCCTCGGCAAAGTAGATCGCGATGCCTTCTATAAACCACAGCGGGATTTCTTTAACGGCTTTGCGGGTACACTGTCCAAAGAGGACATGCGCAATCTCGTGACGGAGCACCTGTACTAACTGCAGTTTCGCCAGGGCAATGTATTTCGGGTTTTGAATAACGATACGGCGACTCAACGGGAAGGCACATCCGACTGCCCAATCCTGAATTGGGGCGTGAACGAAAGCCTGAAATTCCTTTTGTGTATCGCATATCCAGATATCAATCATTCCTGCTGGCATACGACTTGTCAACTGTGGCAGTTCGGCATAGAAATCCTCGGCAATCTGAAGGATTGACGTTGGGTCTGCTGTGCCTTCCTGATAGTAGACTCGGAAGTGTGTGCTTTCCACTGACTCCCAAGTGGCGGCTACTGAAAATATAGGCAACAGGCATAAAAAGAGAACAAGGCTTTTCATCATCCCCTACCTACGGATCTACGACAGTGCCCATGAAGAGTACAGTTTTTGTCTCGTTATCACGAATCGCGAAGAAGAAAGGTCTGTTTGCCATGAACGCGGGTGGCGCGCTGGTTGCGCGAATCCCGACACTGGTTACTGCTGCGGCTTCAGTGCCTTCTTCATTGACTTCGACGACGGCTTTATGGAGCACTTCTCCGATATACAAGTTTTTACCCAAAGCCTCTAAATCTGCCATCTGACTGAAATCTGCAAGCCCCGGTGCAAACGCGATACCCATACCGAGTGATTGCAGCGGGTTGTTAAGCGTTTTTTCATATTCCAACTTAAATTTAGGCATGCTGAGGAATATTTCTTGTTCGCGAAACTGCGACACCCAACGCTCCCAATTCTCAGTGTTTAAACCATCTAAGAAGGTGTTGATATCAGATTCAGGATAGGGAAGGAAGATGTACATGCTCATCCGCCCATCGCCGTACGGAAGGCTAATCGCTTGGAACTTTGCTTCATAGTTTTCGTAGTAAGGATAATCACCCGTTCTTGTCATCATCGGTATCTGTTTTTCATCACCGGTTGCGAGATAAAAAGTTCCGTCGCGCGTGCGAGAAGGGTCGAATTCTGTCTGCCACGTTCCTTTGAAGTAGATGGCGTTAATGAGAAATAACACCATATCCAGATTGATTTCATCAAGGATTTTTGTAATTTTGCCGTTGGTATTGGTGTTTACCCACTGGTTAATTGTTGGTAGCGTGTTTGGGTCGGTGAAATCGAGCGTTGAGACCTCCGCTCCGAAAAATTCGGTGTTTCGCTGCAGGAAATCCTGCTTGAACGGAACATCTTGGCGTGCCCAGAGTGAATTTGCAATCGTGAGTATAACTTTCGGGTCTGCTACTTGAAGTGCTTGACGTAAGCCTGCATAGCCGGGGTTTATCGCTTCGGAGTCTAACTGTTGTAGGTGCAGCGTATTCGTCATCGCTTGCTCGGTTTCACCGGAGGCTCCGTTTAACGTCATTGCCAAAGCGATAGAAATACTGAGTGGTGAGATAAAAATATTTTTATCTTTCTCACTTTTACGAATTTCATTGAACAGATCAAAACCGAATTGCGTATTTGCCGTGACGACGTTTGTATCAATAGAAACAGTTCCAGGCGCGTCTCGTCCCTCATCACCAAAGATAGCACCAAGATTATTACATCCAGCAAATATTAGCGAAACCAGGCACATCAAGCATAGAAAAGATTTCTCACTTGTCTGTTGCTTATACATTTATTTTCTCCGCTTCAAGAGATCGTTTTACCTTTCGTAAAGGTGCGCGACAGCATCACCATAGCCGTTGTAAATCAATGTCGGATGTCTTTCCCTTGAGCCAATCATCCACTCAGTGGCTTGTGACCAGCGCGGGTGCGGGACATTCGGATTGACGTTCGCTTCAAAGTCGTATTCTCTTGGAAGGATAATATTCCAAAAGTTTCGAGGTTTTTTGTCGGTGAGTTCAATGCTGACAATCGATTTGATACTCTTAAATCCGTATTTCCATGGTACAATCAACCGGATAGGTGCACCGTGTTGTGGCGGCAAAATATGCCCATAGATACCAACGACTAACAGTGTTAGATCGTTCATAGCTTCCGCGAGTGTTAACCCTTCAAGATAGGGCCACGGCAAACGCGCATCGTGTTGATGCGGTGCTACGTCAGGATCGAAAAATGTCAGCATACTGACATATTTTGCATCGGCTTTCGGTTGAACTCTCTCAAGCAGTGCTTTCATAGGGAAACCGATCCATGGCACTACCATCGCCCAAGTTTCAACACAGCGGAAGCGATAGATGCGTTCTTCAAGAGGCATCATCTTAATTAAGTCATCTACATCTAAGGTCATCGGTTTTTCGACGAGCCCAGATATTTCAATCTCCCAGGGGCGTGTTTTAAATCTTTCCACTCTTTTCCAGACGGTGCTTTTGGATTGCGTAAACTCGTAGTAATTGTTATAGGTCGCAGCAATCACTTCGTCGGTCATCTGTCTTTCTACGGTGAAGTTCGCGTTTTTTTCTGCCGCAAGTGTTTGCGCTCGGAACGGTGCTAACTGTTTTTCAAGCGCACTGTTTTGCGCACAGGCGTTTGAAGTGGAAAACAATAGGGTGCCCGCACTTGCCAATCCCAAATCTTTGATAAATTTTCGGCGGTTGATGTAATCTGATTCAGGTGTTACCTGATTTTCGGGGATTTCCCATCCTTTTGGAATCTTAATGTACGCCATGAGATTTTCCTCCGTTGCAATTTGATTTGGTTATCTTTCTTCATTTCTGATAAGGACCGGAGCTCGATACCTCAGAATATCACGGATTAAGAGCAAGTGTTTGTCAGATAGTATATATCATTCAGACTTGGAGTGCAACTTAAACTTCGGTTTTCAGGATACGCCGATTAATCAGTTATCAATCTTCCTGCCGAGACCCCATGCTTTAGCTTGCGGGATGTAGGCGGGCGTTGCGTTTGGAAGTCAAAAAAGATTTAACTTTTACCTAAAAATATGGTATAGCTATAAAAAAGTTCATTTTTTTTGCAACTTTTTGAGATTTTGGTGTATAATATCCTAAAGTGTTTTATTTCGATTTCTATTTTTTGACGAAACAGCGGAGTCTATTGAACAATGTTGCGAAAACATCGGCAAGTTCTTATCTTACTCGTAGGGCTACTGTACGTCTATTCGGTGTGCCCATTCCTCTGTGCGACTTTTGAACAAAAGTTCTGTCACGACGCGCCTCAAGAAGTACTGAGCGAAGATGCTGAAGCCCGCGCAATCTGCTGCCGGAGTACTCAAACAGGCACGGCGGGTGAAACCGAAACGCCATTAGAAAGTGGTAAGCCGTGTTGTGCAACTGATTTGGAACTTGTGCTTCCAGACATCAGAGACAACATCCCCGAATTCCGTGAATTAATCGGACAGTCTCTGGTCTTGATTCTTCCTACCTCGGCGACTTTACCCGTTGCCCCCGAAGAATCTTTTAAGACTTCTTCCAGCCCTTTAGTTTCTACACTTTTCCCCGATCATCCTCTAACCCGTAGAGGACCTCCATTTGCGCAGTGCTAAGTGAATTCTACAAGGAATTCTTTAAGCACTCGTCTATCCTTTACTTTCACACTTTTACTTACATATCGTTTTCCGAACTTTCTTTTTATGAAGGTTTGTGTCGGAAACTGTCAATAGATTCTGTAGCGCGATATCTTATGGTTCGCTGCGTTACAATACTTTTTGGATGGTATAAAAAATTATGAAAATGCGTTTGCTTTTACACGCGATACTACTCAATTGGGTTTTTATTTCTTTCGGATTCGCACAAGAAAGCTGTCCTGCGTGAAGCAATCCTGTCTTGCCGCCGAGCGGGATAGGTGAAGTCAGTTTGGCTTCAAAAGAGATAAATCAATTTCGAGTCAATGTCAATATGTTGGTCTCCCCTGATGCCCAAGGTGGGCATCTTGAAACACGAGGACTTTCGCCAACAGGTGAAGTTGTGGACGCGCCTTTACATAGGCACCACGTAGCATTAAGCACTTACCGGACGGATATTGGCTTGCAATACTTGCTGAGCGATCGGTGGATATTGCAGGCGAACATTCCGTATGCAGTCAAAAATCAGGAAGCCAATATTGAGTGGATTGACCCAGTGAGTCCTGAAGAGGAACAAGCCATTTTACGGAGTAGGGACATCCATCATCGAGATGAAACCTATGCTGGACTCGCTGATTCAGATCTGTTTTTAGGGTATACATTTCGTGGCCTCTTTAAAATGGATGACATTTTATTTGCCCGGTTCGGTACAACGATTCCAATCGGCAAAACAGAGGAAAACCCGTGGAAACTTGGCGATGAAGGTCTTAAACACCTCCATATCCAGTTTGGTACGGGCACCTTTAACCCGATTGCCAATTTGCAGTACAGTCTACCGCTCTATCAAGGTCTGACGCTCACTGCTTCGACACGGGGGACGTTTCCGGTCTATGAAAATAGCAAAACTTATCGAGGACCAGTGGAATTAACCTATACGGCTGGCTTTAGGTATCGCCTCTCCGATTGGTTTTCGTTTAACGGAAACTACCTCGGATTTTATCAATCCGCTGCTGCTTGGGCTGGGGAGCGCGATATTAATACTGGGCTGCGTTACACTATGGCAGCACTGGGTATGTCCTTGGCAATACCCAATGACATTTCCGTGACCGCTAACGTCATGTTTCCACTGACGCAAGATACCCTATATGATGAAGGCGATGCAATTGAATTTGGTACTTTGGTTTCTTTAGCGACATCGTATACATTTTGATTTCAAAGACTTTCGCCGAATAATGCTGGATAACCATTACGGGAAAATAAAAGGGAGAGACATAATGAAAATGAAATTGACGCGGCGAATCGTCGCAGCTTTCTTAGCAATTCCAACCGTGTTACTACTCGTAATCTTTTCGCTGAATGCAGAAGACGCTCACAAGGCGCATGAAGGTCATCAACACGGCGATCAGGAAGCCGCCACTGACAAAGTACGTTGCGCGGTTGATGGTATGATGATGAAACCTTCAGCAATGATCAAAGTTGAACAGGCCGGAAAAGCCTACTATTTCTGTAACAAGATGCAGGCAGAGATGTTCAAGGCAAATCCAGATAAGTACCTCCAAACAATTTCAGTCGGAAATTTGACATTTGATCTCAACGTGCTAACGACAGATGCGTACAAGATGATGATGTCTCACATGGGAATGGAGGGCATGATAAAAACCGACGAGATTAAGGGAAAGACGCACTATTTCAGTATATACCCGACGCATGATCACGGTGAGATTGCGTTAGGTGATGTTAAACTTGCCATCCAGGTTACCAATACTGAAGGGGAGACGAAGATGGCATTGCTGAAATATAGCAAAATGATGCGGACCTACGAAGGGTTCATTACGATGCCAAAAGGTACCGAACATGAGGTCCGCGTTCGCGTGACGACCCCAGCTGTCAAGATTTCATTGTAGTGCGACTGTCGGCTGTCGGCTTTCAGCCGTCAGCAAAGAGGGAGTTTGTTAGACCATAGTTCTCTACCTGAAGGCTGAGAGTTGACGGTTATTCCACTGACTGCCGATGGTTGATGGTTAACTGCTGACCGCTGACAACTATTAACAAGGAGGCGACAATGCGTGGAGTTAGTTTACTATACCAAATGGCGTTAGTTGTTGTCGGGAGTATGATAGTGTTAAATGTTCTGATGCCGAGAGAAGCACAAGGGGTGATCCAAGAAGCATCAACGCCAGAGCAAACTACCGATGTGACAACTCTATTTGCTGAAACGCTTGAGCTGCCGCGCCTCATTCAGGTTGCCGTTGAACGCAGCCCAAAAGTGAGTGCCGCAAAGGCGCGGTGGCAGGCGACAATTGAACAGTACCCACAAGTGACAGCGTTGCCCGATCCGATGTTCATGTACGGCTATTACATGCGAAGCGTAGAGACGAGAGTTGGTCCTCAACGCCATCGGATTAGTTTTTCACAAGCATTTCCATATCCCGGTACCCTTGAGGCAGCCGGAGAGGTTGTCAAAAAGGCGGTTGAGATTGAGCGCGTGAAGCATGAACAGGTAATCCGTGATCTCATCGTTGGGCTGAAACTGAGTTACCACGAATTGGCGTATCTTCAACGAGCGGTCGAACTGACGCGGCAAAATCATGAATTAATAGCCTCCATTCTCGCGATTGCGACCACACGCTATGCCGAAGGGAAAACGACACTCAATGATGTCCTGAAAGCACAAAGCCAACTCGCGCAGTTGGAATATGATCTTGTCCTGTTAGAGGAATTGCAGCACGTTGAACAGGCAAATATCAACGGGATGCTGTCGGTGCCTTCAGCAACGTCGTTGGGTATGACAGTGCCTATTCCTTATGAACCGCTTGATGTAGGATTGGCTGATATAGAGAAACAGGCGTTAGTAAAACGACAAGAGTTGCAAATTGCGGCGTTGAGCATCGAAAAAGCCACTGAAGGGATTGCACTTGCTGAACTCCAAACCAAGCCCATGCTTAAGTTTGACTTAATGACAATAGAAACGGGCAAAGCTTTGATGTTCGACACACCCGGCAGTGGTAAAAACCCGTTTAGCATCGGTGTTGGTGTGACAATTCCGTGGTCAAGTTTGAAGAACAGCAGCAAAGTTCGCGAGGCGCAGCAAAATCGTGAGGCTGTCACAGCGAACAGGCACGCTCTGGAGGATGAAACGAGGGTTACCCTTCGGAAAATTTATTTTCGTCTTGAGAACGCGCGACGGCTTGTCGAACTCTATGAAACCACACTTATTCCGCAAGCGGGTGCTGCTGTTGAGGTCGCTGAGACGTGGCATCAGGAAGGTCCCAAGAGCATTGCGGGATTTCTGGAGACGCAGAGCGTTTGGTTGAACTTTAATCTCGCCCGGCTACGTGCGATTGCGGACTATCAACAGAATGTCACTCGGCTGGAGCAATTGGTTGGAGGGAAGATTGATGATTCGCACGTTGAATAGTTTTCAGTTTTCAGTAGACAACCGGCGACTGAAAAAAAATCTGTGTGAGCGGATTTTCGTACCGACAACCATTAAAATCGGTCTCATCATGCTCACTGTTCTGATAAGTGGGTGTGCAAAGCATCGACTCGAAACGTACCAAGAATTGCGTGATACTAAAATACAACGACCTGCCTATTACTATACGGAAGTGGAAAAAAAGATTTCTAATACTGAAAGCGATCCGATCGTGGAGCCAGACCAGTTTCTCAGTGAAATTGAAGCAAAGGTGTTGAGGTACCAGAAACAGTGGCAAGCCCAATTGGAAAGTGAAACACCGATGCCAAATCTGTTTTACGATCTTTCAACAGACACCATGAAGGCACATCGGCAATTGGCATCGTCACCTGAAGCCGCAAGAGCCCGGCTTGCTGAACCTATTACGTTGGAGCTCCTTGTGGCACTTGGATATGAATGGAGTCCGGGGTTGAAATCTGCCCGTGAAAAAATTCGGGCGATACTGGAGCAATATCCACAAGCTGTCTACTTAGAGAATGTGTTACGTCAGTATAACGCTTTCACGAAACAACTTGATACGAAAGTTGGACCGATGCGCCATAAAGAGATGATGGCAATGGAGTTTCCGTTTCCAGGTACGTTAGCGTTGAAAGGACAGGTCATCACCGAAGATGTGCTAATTGCCCAGAAAGAGTTTGAAATTGCTCTGCGCGATCTGGTAACCGAAATCAAGTTAGCTTACTACGATTATCTTTTTGTCGTTGAGGCGACCCGTATTAACGAAGAGAATCAGAAATTACTGCAGCAGATGATTGCAATTGCCCAAACGAAGTTTCGTGTCGGACGAGGCAAATATTCAAACGTCATTATGGCACAAGTGGAGTTATCGAAGTTGGCGAATGTGATTATTACACTTGAACAACAACGGGAAACTATTATTGCGCGTCTTAATACGTTATTGAACACTTCAGCAGATTTGCCGTTAGGCATTCCTGGACCAGTTGAAGAGGAACGTGTTATACCTACTTTAGCTGAGTTGTATGCGTTAGCGGTTCAGAAACGTCAAGAAATCCAAAAACAGAAGTTGGCAATTAGTAAAATGGGTTTGGTTGTGGAAATGGCAAAACAGATGACATATCCTGATCCGACCCTCGGGGCAAGCTACTTTGAAAACCGGAGTATGCCAGACTTGAAACACACGCAAAAAATGCCTATGACTTTTATGGCGCAGCGCACATTAAATCCAACAAATACAGCGTGGTTCGGCCACCGAAACTCATACATCCGTGAAGTGAATGTAAAAATTGAAGCGATAGAGCATCGGATTGAAGAACTTGAGAGCCAGCTCCGTTTTGTCGTGAAAAAGCATCATTTTGGAATGGAGACCGCAAATCGGAGCATTCGCCTCTATCGTCAGACGCTGCTTCCGCAAGCACAGCAGGCGTTGGATGCCGCGAATACAGCCTATCAAGCAGCACAAATTGACTTTTTGAGTTTTCTTGATGCCCAGCGCACTTTATTAAATTTGAGGATTGAAGAGGAGCGAGCATTGCGCGATTATCACCAACATCTTACGCAGTTAGAACAGGCAGTTGGCATGATATTGCCTAAACACCCACTGATCCAAAAGTAGTCTTTTCTTACAAGGAGATCACAAAATGCCTAAAAATTTCTGCCTCGCAATTACACTGATGATTACTGTGTTATTCATATTCAGTTGTAGTCAGCAAGAGAAAGCTGAAATGGAGCAGCCTGTTAGTGAAAAACGTGAAACGATACCAGCGGACACGTCCGGCATGGATGAACACGCCGCTCATACACCAATTGAAAAACGTGAAATGACATCAGAAAGCACGATGTCCGGCATGGATGAACACGCTGGCCATGCCGCAATGGTAACATCCTCAGATGGAGAAAAAACAATTCGGTTTTGGACGTGTGTTATGCATCCCACAGTCAAAATGCCGGAGCCTGGTGGTTGTCCAGTTTGTAAGATGGATCTGATTCCTATTTACGAAGGTTCAGGTCTGGAACTCACTGAACAACAGAAGGCACTGATTCCAGTACGCACTGAACCCGTCGCTTTTCGCGAAGTTTCGCGTGAAATTCGGACGGTTGGTATTCTGGATTATAACGAAACCCGTATGGCTTACGCTTCAACGCGAATTTCTGGGTGGATTGAGAACTTACATATTGATTTCACGGGTATCAACGTGCGTGAAGGCGATGAGCTCTTGTCCATCTACAGTCCGGAATTGGTCACGGCACAAGAAGAATATTTGACGGCACTTAAAAGTATTGAGGAACTTCAAAATACAGAATACGCGGAACTGCGCAGGTCCGTTGAACAGACCGTTACCGCTGCGAAATCCAAACTTGAATTGTATGGATTGACCTTAGATCAGATTGAAGATATTCGCAACCGTGGAGCAGTCAGTACGACCTTACCGCTCTTCGCACCGATGGCTGGGACTGTGGTTCACATGAACGTCGCGCAAGGTCAACACGTGAACAAGGGGATGAATCTTTACCGTATTGCCGACCTTAAGAGTCTATGGATTATGGCGGACGTTTACGAATATGAACTGCCGTGGATTTACATGGGGCAGGCGGTTGAAATGACGACGCAATCGATGCCTGGGCTAACTTTTCCGGGCAAAGTCACCTACATTTATCCATTCTTTGATACGCGAACGCGAACGCAGAAAGTCCAGATAGAAGTCTCCAATCCGACCGGGCGCCTCCGTCCAGGGATGTATGTGACGCTTCAAATAAAACCGACACTTGCGGAAATCTATACCCAGGGAGCCATCTCGAAAGCACCGTATGCATGCCCAATGCATCCATGGGTTACTTCTGAACATCCTACTGAATGTGAAATATGTGGCATGGATCTGGAACCGACGCACTCCGATGTCGTTGGGACTGAATCGGTATCTGACACAGAGGGGAAGTGGGTTTGCCCGATGCATCCTGAAGTGCGATCTGACGAATTTGGCGAATGTTCTATTTGCGGCATGGATCTCGTCGAAAAACAGCCAACAACTGAAACCCGCGCACATTCTCACGGACATCAGCACGCGCACGCGCCTTCCGTTCACGCGGATCAGCCACCGTTGATTTTCAAATACGTGTGTCCTGATCATCCTGATGAATATGCAACCGTGCCTGGACTCTGTCCACATGATGGGAAGTCTCTTGTTATGACAGGTGAAGTTCTAACTGTACCGAAGAGTGCAATTATTGACACCGGTTTACGGAAAATAGTCTTCGTGGATCGCGGTGAATCGGGTTATGAACAGATTGAGGTCGAGGTGGGCCCCGAAGCTTGGGGAACATCGGGCGACTCAGAAACCAAACGCCGATACTATCCTATTGTGAGCGGACTTACGCCTGGCGATAGGGTTGTCACACATGGCAACTTCCTGATAGATTCGCAGACGCAATTAACGGGGTCCGCGTCCGGTGCTTATGGCGGGGCACTCGGCGGTGGAGAAGAATCAAAAACCCCTGTCCATCAACATTAAGGAGTCGTCAGTTGTCAGTGCGGATTTTTTTCAAAACTCCTTTCAGACATCAGATAAGAGGCGTTGTTAAACGAAAATCTCTTAACCGATAGCTGATAACCGACAACCGATAACCAGTAAAAATGATTAACCGAATTATTGAAATCTGTATGAAAAACCGCCTATTGGTATTGGTTATTTTTATATTTGTGACAATGGCGGGTTGGTGGGCGTTGAACCGGACACCCATTGATGCTATGCCGGACATCGGCGAAAACCAAGTGATTGTCTTCGCGGATTGGCCCGGGCGAAGCCCACGAGATATTGAGGACCAAGTTATCTATCCATTGAGCATTACTATGCTCGGAATTCCTGATGTCAAAGATGTTCGATCGACTTCAATGTTTAGTTTTGGTTACATTAACATTATCTTTAAAGATGATGTCGATTTCTATTGGGCACGTACACGCGTATTGGAGCGAATGAATCTTGCGCAAAAGGATATGCCGGAGGGTGTTGTACCGGTCCTCGGGCCCGATGCAACGGGTGTCGGACAGGTATTTTGGTATACCGTTGAGAATGGATATTATTGCCCGAATCATCCGACAGAACGCTATGCCGAGCCGGGCACTTGTCCAGAAGATGGAGAGCCGCTTATTGCCTCCAATCTGGAGCTTCATGAACTTCGGACGCTCCAAGACTGGACGGTTCGTTACTATCTCGCCTCTGCTGATGGTGTTTCCGAGGTTGCCTCGGTCGGTGGATACGTCAAACAGTATCAGATTGACATCGATCCAAACACTTTATTGGCGTATAACGTGCCGTTATCAATGGTTTACAACGCCGTTCGAGGGAGCAACCTTGATGTTGGTGCCAAGGTGATTGAGGAAGGCGGAATGGAATTCCTGATTCGGGGTTTGGGGTTTATCAAAAGCATCGCCGACATAGAAAACATCGTTGTCAAGGAACATGACGGCGTACCTATCTACGTCAAAAACCTTGGAACCGTCAGCGAAGGGCCCGACTTTCGCCGCGGTGCTTTAGACAAGGCAGGCATCCCCGCAACCGGTGGTGTGGTGCTAATGCGGTACGGTGATAATCCACTGCGTGTGATTGAGAATGTCAAAGCGAAGATAGCGGAACTCACGCCTGGGCTTCCATCAGGGGTCCGAATTGTCCCGTTCTATGACCGGAGCCATCTTATTCACCGGGCAACAGATACGCTAAAGGAAACGCTGACAGAGGAAATCATCGTCGCTGCAGCTGTTATCCTGCTTTTCTTGGGGCAAGTTTCAAGTAGTTTGCTAATAGCACTTGTTTTACCGATGGGGGTTCTGCTTTCGTTTGTGGGCATGCGGATTATTGGTTTACCATCGAACATCATGTCAATGGGTGGCATCGCCATAGCGATTGGCGTGATGGTGGATGCCGGTATTGTGATGACAGAAAATATCACGCGACATTTACGGGAACCGCACGCCGGTGAAAGCAAACTTCAGGTTGCAACCCGTGCTGCTAAAGAGGTGGGACCACCTATTTTTTTCGCGATGCTCATCGTTATTGTTGCCTTTATACCTGTCTTTTCTCTTACCGGCCAAGCAGGTAAACTCTTTAAACCGCTTGCGTATACAAAAACTTTTGCTATGCTCGGTGCAGCCCTCATAGCGATTAGTTTAGTACCAGTTTTAGCGTCGTTTCTACTCCCGGACCCAACCCGTACTCGGACAAGTAGAATTTCCAAAATAGTAGCGCGGTTCTTTGCGATACTCAGCTGGCCCCTGAGAAAATTAGCCGATGGGATTACGTGGGTACTCAGAACCCTCTATCGTCCGATTATTCAGTTGGCTGTAAAGAATATTTGGACGAAACTCGCTGTTGTTGTCTTGGCGGTACTTATTTTTGCCGCAAGTATACCTTTGACCCCTTTCTATAAAAATATTGGACAAGAATTCATGCCGCCACTTAACGAAGGGGCGTTGCTATTTATGCCGGTACTGCTTCCGGGTGCCTCGATTACGCAAGCAAAAGATGTCATGGCGAAACAGGATTTGATTATGAATCGGTTTCCAGAAGTTGCACTTGTCGTTGGGAAATTGGGGCGCGCGACAACAGCAACCGACCCCGCTCCAATTGGCATGTTTGAAACCATTGTCAATATAATTGACCCAGCAGAATGGCCCCGACGCGCGATTAAGCGCGATTCAACAGCGGAGCTTGTGTCCGTTCTTGTCCAACGTTTAGCACGCGACGGGCTGATCAGTGAGGAACATGTGAGTCATATTGGGGCAGATTTTTTTCGTGATATTGTTACCGCGGCCGTAAAACGGTTTGATACCTTAGCGACAACGTATCATAACTCTTATCTGTCAGTTGACGAGCGCGAAAGCCTCTATCGCATCTGGTTCTTACGCGTCCTTTTGGAGGAACTTCTCACCGAAGTGCGGACAGCGGGAATGGGATTGGCGCACGTCAAAATTGGAGAATCTGAGACTGAAGTGAAACTGCATCAGATCGCCGAAGAACTTGAACCTACTCTCAAGCATAAGACTTACTTCCGTACCAAAAACCGCAACGAACTCATTACCGAGTTGACAGAGGCTACCCGAATACCGGGGGTTTCGCCGATTATGACGCAGCCCATACGCAATCGCGTTGATATGCTCGCAACAGGTATACAAACCCCAATCGGGATCAAAGTATTTGGTAAAGACCTCGCGCAGATTGAAGAGATTGCAGTCCGGATTGAGCAAGAACTCCTTAAGCTTGACGGTGCACAGGGGCCCTATGCGGAGCGCATTGGAAATAAGCCGTACCTTGAGTTTCACATTAACAGAGAAGAAGCCGCGCGCTACGGTATCCAAATCAAGACAGTGCAACAAATCATCATGACAGCAATCGGTGGCATGAATCTAACTTATACCGTTGAGGGACGGGAGCGGTTTCCGATTCGTATCCGTTATATGAGAGAATTGCGGGATAATATTGAAGCACTGAAACGTGTCCTCGTGCCAGCACCAAAGGGACTGCATATTCCGCTTGAGCAACTCGTGACCATCGAAAGACGACCGGGACCGGCGAAGATCGCGAGCGAAAATACGTTACTCTTTTCCCGCGTCTTTTGTGATGTGGATGTTGATACCATTGGACTCGTTGACTTCGTCACGTTAGCCCAAAAGACACTTGATGAAAAAATTAAGCCGACGCTACCGCAAGGCTACTTCTACGCTTTTAGCGGACAGTACGAAGCTGAATTGGAAGCCCGCAATCGATTAACGATTGTTGTACCCGTATGTATCGCAGCTATTTTTATATTGCTATATCTCCAGTTCAAGTCGCCTTCTGCGATGTTTTCAATCTTTCTTGCGATCCCCTTTGCCTTTATCGGAGGTATGTGGATGCAGTGGTTGATGGCGTACGTGCCGGAGGCACTCGGCGGTGGTTACGCCATTAAATACAGTACAGCGGTGTGGGTGGGGTATATAGCCCTGTTTGGCATAGCCGTTGAAGACGGAATCGTTTTAATTGAATACCTATTGGAACGCGTCCGGGGCGGTGAATCTATTGATGACGCCGTGATCAATGCTGGATTGTTGCGCGTCCGACCTATCATCATGACCACAGCAACTACGATTTTGGCGTTATTACCAATCATGTTAGCAGAAATTAGTACCACTACTGGTGCGGAGTTGATGAAGCCTATCGCGGTCCCTACCTTCGGCGGGATGGTCTCGGCAACGATGGCTAATCTTATTTTAGCACCGGTGTTATTCTCGCTTTTCTATCCTGTTGAACGCTGGATTCGCCAGCGGTAGAAGGATTTGTAAGGAGTACTTTCTGTCAGGAAGAATTGGAGGAATTATGAAACTTCTAACGACATTCAGCGTCTGTATATTTGTCAGTCTTATGGGGTTCCCAGCTGTTAGTACCGCGTCTGAATTTGAAAAGTATTTACATGTCGCAAAAGGCGGTGTCGTAAGCACCGGTCGCGGGTTAGCCGTCACTAACGCCGAACTTGAAACCGCACTCACCGAAGAATTCTCTATCGGATTTCAATTAACACCTACCCTTCGGTTCTCAGTTCCGTTCGGTAGTTCCATTGTCGATACTCGCGGACGTAACGCGGATGTCTTACCCTTTGGGATGTTGAGTGTTGAGACTGTTGGCACGATGCTGACACTGAGGGGACGGGGGAAATGGGCACCCTTTATTGGACTCGGTGCAAATTTCTATTCTTTTACTGAACACTTCGCTACGCCAGCGAATATTCAGAATACTTTTGGGGCGGAAGCATCCACTGGACTCAGTGTAAGACTTATTGATAGCATCTTTGAGGTCGCTCAGTTAAATGGATCATTTGGCTATCAGTTCAGTTTTTTGAGACCGAAGGTGAGCGTACCAGCCAGACCGGATGTTGACGTGTTATCGTTAAACCGTCATAACATCACCTTCCGATTGGAGATTTTGGGATTGTAAAAATCCTTGTAAAAATAAGGATTTCTGGTAAACTTATAGGGATGCCCAAGAAAACGGATGAGGAGGTTGTAGATGTTTTTCCGAATCTATTGCTATCGGCGCGTAAGCGTTCTATTAACATTCGTGTTTTTAATGGTATGTGTACCACTGTTCAGTAATGCGCAAGATGCTGAATTTCCGGTGCAGAGACTGGCGGCTATTTTTCCGGAAGCGAAGAGATTTGTTCAAAAGCGTCCCGTGCTTACACCGGATCAAATTGCGTCAATTGAAAAGGACATCGCGAGTAAACTCCGAACGGCCGACCTGAAACCGATTTTTTACATCCCGATCAATGACGCGAGTAAGCCGATAGGGCTGATCCTGTTCGTTAGTGTAGAGGGCCGGAACGGTATTATTGAAGGGGCTGTTGCGCTAAACATGCGCGGAAAAGTCGTAAAAGTGGAGGTCTATGCGCACAAGGAATCTGAAGCCATTGCCAGCGCGGAATTTCTCAAACAGTTCACCGGTATGGGTATAGGCGACGCTTTCAAAGTTGGCGAGGACGTTGCAGCTGCTGAAGCGCATGAAGACGCTTCAAACGCAGTCGCTCTAATGCCTAAAAAGACGTTGGTAATGAGTTATGCCCTCTTCCTCAAGCGGGAACAAAAACCAGAACCGGAAGAAATACCGGAGGCTGATGCACCAGAGGAGATGCCTGAAGATGAAGAAATACCTGAGGTTGAGGACTTGAAAGCCCTCATGATGTTGATGATAGATGACTATTTCGTGGTCGTTGACTACTTTGACGACAAGGCGGGCAAAGCGGAAGCCGTTGAAGCGGCGAAGCAACTCGCTAAATATGCAAAGAGCATCTCAAGTTTTGAACCGCCAAAGAACGCAGATCAAACAGAGGAATATGTCTATCTGCAAGACAAATTTAGCGATACACTCCTTAAATTTGCTGAAGCACTTCAAAAGGAAGGTATTTCTGATGGAACGCGTGAGCAATGGAACGCTATTGTTGAATTAATCGATCAAGCACACCTCCGATTTAGCGAGGAGGAGATTGACTTGGACACATATTGACTGTGGGTGCTGTAACTTTGGGTTGAATTTGAATTGGAGATGATATGGCTTTTGTTAAGCAAGTTTTGGTTTGCAAACTGCCCCCCAAAATCTGGATATGCTGCTTGTGTGTGATGTGCGTATTGATGGGAATACTGCAAGCATCGGCGCAGGTCCGTCCGCCTCGACGAAAACAGAGAATATTGGTGGATCCGGGTGTGAAGAAGAAAGATACCCTCAAGGCAGATATCGGGGCGAGCCTCAAAGACATTGCGAAACGCGCAACGCAACACTCCGAACCCGCGAAAGTCGATGTCGTGTTCGTTGTTGATGTCAGTAAGCGGATGTTGGCACCTGTTGCTATCCTTGAAAAGAGGCTTATTGATATGCTCGCTGTTATAGAGGCGCAAACGATGGACTATAGGTTCGCGTTCATAAGTTTTCAATCGGTGCGGGGAGAACCGAAATACATATTTCATCAATGGTCATTTGACTACATCAGTATTGAGAACGCTTTGCGAGAGACGCGGGTTGAAGCCGATAACGCGGAGTCTGGATATGGGCTTGATGCAGTCGTAAAAGGTTTGAATGCGTTGGATTTCCGCGAGGGGGTTACGACACAATTTGTTGTGGTTAGTAATTCGCCGATGCGCACTTCGTGGACAGAAGCAGATGCGAAAAGCAGAATTAGTGAACAGATCGTGAACTTATGCCGACAAAACAACGTGCAGCTCAACTTTATCGGTACAAGTGAGAAAACTCAGGCGGAACTGACTGACCGGACGAGCGGCAAGTGGTACCCGATTGATTCATATCAGCGGCGGATGGATGGACAACGGATCCAGAGTGGCGAAACAGTCGCCGATAAAGCACTGCTTCGAGTGGACGGCGTGTTTAAACGCATTGCTGAAAATTTAGTGCAGAGTGAACTCGGTAAAGTAGACATTGTGTTTGTCTTTGATTACAGTCTGAGCATGGAACCTAAAACGGACGCTGCGTGTAATGGCTTGGATCTGATGGTCTCTGTGTTTAAGTCGGCGGGGTTAGATTATCGGTTGGGGATTATTCGGTTTTGGGCAGCAGTCGGTGGTGGCGAAAGCACTATCGTCGTAACCAAGCCGCCGTTGGAGCCCGATCAGGTGAAGTCGATGTTTCGGCTCCCAAAATCCGGTGATGAACATCTGCTGGATGCCGTTATTGAAGGCGTACCGAAACTTCAGACGGAACAGGAACGCGACCTTGTGCTCATCATTGTCACGGACGAAGCAACGAGCAAGCGTGCCGAAAAAGGGTATACAGCCGGGAAAGCGGTTTCAGTGTGCCGTGGGGCGCGAGCCAGAGTTTATGTCATCGGCGGTGTCACCTCAATGAAAACTGGTTCCATTGGAGATGATTTCCAGCGGCAAGTCGCCCAACTTACTAAAGGTGAGCACTACATTATGCCGGGTGCGAGTGCGCCCGTGACCACGACAGGGGGCCCTGACCAGCGACGATAAGGGTGCCGCCTTCACTGCCTTGTTATTTTGCTGATTGCTCTATAGCAAGTTCATCTGCCGTTTTGGCGTGTATCGCGATAAGGACGAAACAGGTAGACTGCAAATTCGCTGTTGGTTCCGTCAGTTCGATCGGGGTGTTGCTGATGAAGCTGCCCTCTTCTTGCCGTGTTTTTGCCAAATAGTTGATCGCAACACGACGCGTATTGAGCGGGTCGTTTCCAGCAGCGAGTGCCATAATCGCGATGGCAGTGATTTCTGGATCACTCGGGCTATTTTTATAACTTCCGAACCCGCCATCCCTGTTCTGGAGCTGCTTTAACCATGCGATTTGTGCGTCAATGTCGTAAACAGGTTCTAAGCCTTGTATCACCCAAGATGTCAGGAAAATGTTGGATTGATTGTGGTGTTGCAATGCCCAACCTCCGTCAGACCTAATGCTCCCTGCCAACCAATCCGCGCCTTTGGAGACGGGTTCAAAACTCTGTTTGAAACCGAGCCGCCTGAATCCTGCTAAAACAGCAGCAGTGTACAACAGATTGTCTGGACTTCGCTCCTTTTTACCCCAACCACCGCTCCGATTCTGGACTTTTTTCAACCACTGTAGGCCTTTGTAACGGACTTCGGGATCGGTCTCCGCTGTCGTTAGAGCGATGAGTGCAAAGATGGTGTGTGCGGTGTTATTGTTCCAACTTCCATTATCCATCTGTGTATTTCGCAGATACGCCACACCTGTCCGAATGACTTCTGAACCGGTGCCCCACCCCGCATCGATCAATGCCCAAACCGCGAACGCAGTACTTTCCACATTGCTATCGCCGCCAGGGACCAGGGGCCAACCCCAATCTCGGTTTTGGTGCTGCACAATATAGCTTTTCGCGCCCTCTATGGTTTTGAAGAGCGGAGGGCCCTCTGGTGTTTGATTTGAAGTGGCGGCTTCGGTATCCGCAGCAGCACTGCCTCTAATCCCGATAACGAAGTTCAACAGGATATAACAACAGATTACCATGAGAATACTTTTGTGGTTTTTCATCCTAACGTACCTCCATTTGTGTTATTGTTAGTTTTAAAACACCTGAAGATTTGTGGAGTTACGCGCGTTTTTCAAACGGAGCTCTCTTCTTACAGAGCATTGATTATCACACTACGACTGTGGCTCAATCACAATCTTGTAAACGCCTTCTTGTCCAAGCATATCAATGCCTTTTTCCAACTGATGCAACGGTAGATGATGCGTTATCAATTCGTGCAACGGCGCGCGTGTGATTTGGAGGAAATCCAACGCTGTTTGAAACTGGATTTGCGGATATGCCCATACCCCGCAAACATCCAGGTCCTTGTTACAAATCTGGTAAGGTCGGATTTGAGTATCCCCGGAATCCGTGTAGTGTCCGACTTCGATAACCTTCCCACCGCGTCTCACCACGTCCAATGCCTCGGAGAAAACGGACGGCAATCCTGCACACTCAATTGCGATGTCTACACCGACGCCGTTTGTGAGGTCCTGAATCTGCTCCACTCGCTCTTCAGGTGTTGTCTCTCCGACGTTGATAGTTACATCCGCCCCCATCCGCTTTGCCATCTCTAACCGACTGTCAACGAGGTCGGTGGCAATAATAGTCCCGGCACCGCTATCCCGCAATACAGCAACGACGAGGAGACCAATCGGACCACAGCCGAGAACCGCTACCCGACTCCCAATGCTGTATCCATCTCCCACTTGCGGCAGGCCGGGGGCATACGCGCGTCCAACAACACGCGTTGCTACTGCCACAGGTTCTGTCAAAACGCGAATCTCTTCCGGGATACCCTCTGGCATTTTGTACACCCAAGAATTGCCGTGGATATACGTATACTCAGCGAAGTCGCCATGTAGATAGGGCGGGGTCTCGCTATTGCCAAAGCCGTATATCTTTCTGTTGGAACACAAGGTCGGACGACCCGGCACATGCAAACAGTAGTAGCATCTACCACAGTTTTTTGAGCCAGGCACCACGGTTACACGGTCGCCAGCTTTGATGGGACCGCCCATCACATTCATTACCTGATTCGCATTTTTGCCGATCTCAGCAACCGTCCCAACAACTTCGTGTCCTGGAATGATAGGAAAGTTCAGGGCAACGTGCCCAAGATACACGTGTTTATCAGTTCCACAAATGCCGACTCGATCGACCTGTAAAAGGAGCGCGTCATCTGCAAGAGATGGTTTCTCAAATTCACGGATTTCTATCTGCCCCGGCTGGAGCATCACTGCTGCTTGAACTTGCATAGTTAGATTTCCTTATCTTAGTTTTTGGGTTCGTAGGCACTATTCATCGTGCCCAGAGCGGAATCAATACTTTTGTCAACTGCGCCAAACTCTCCAGATTGTGTGCAGGGAGGAAATAGTCTACATAAGGCAACGCCGTGCGGATACCTCGACAGATTGGCTGATAGCCGTCACTGCCAAGCAATGGATTGAGCCAAATTAACCGATACGCATGCCGGTGCAACATCTCCATAGAGCGACGCAAGATATCTACGTCGCCGCGATCCCAACCATCGCTGATGAGAATAACTACCGTACGGTACGCCGAGAAAGACGGCGCAAACTGCCGATAGAATTCCAGCAGGCTTTCACCAATCTTCGTTCCGCCTGACCAGTCCGGCACGACGTTTGCCACTTCGTTTAAGCCTTCTGCCAACCCTTTCCGTTGGAGGAGCCCCGTAATGTCCGTCAGGTGCGTGCTGAAGACTGCGACTTCTACTTCTTTCAATTCCTGTTGCATGCCGTAGATGAATTGGATGAGGAACTTGGCATAACAGTCCATAGACCCGCTCACATCACAAAGGAGTAGAATCTTGGTCTTTTTAATTTTCTGCTGTTTCCGCATTAATTCGAGAGGTTCGCCGCCGTGAACGAGACTCTTTCGCCAACTCCTGCGAAAATCAATAATTTTGCCCTTTTTGCCGACAACCTTCCGACGACTCAGCTTTGTTGCCAACACCGCCGCCAATTTCGCAACGATCTCCCGTGCTTTCTCCATATCTTCTGTCGTGAACTCGCTGAAATCCTTTCGAGTTAGCACCTCTTCCACGCTATAAGCGAGCGGATCGTCTTCTTCTCCTTCTTCCTCATCGTCTTCGGGCTCGGCATCCAGCCACTGTTCTATCATGTCCTGTTCGTCAGTAGCATCGGAGAGGTCTTGAAGACTGGATGGTTCGGGTGCTTCTCCACCGGTATCAACGGCTTGGAAATCTGGACGCGGGTATCGCCAAAACACGTTAAAAGCGAGGTCAAACGTTTTTAGATCTGCTTCCTTCGTAATAAGATTCGTCCGTGCTGTATGATAAAACGCCTCACGCTCCCCGATATCGATCAGTTCAACGCTTTTGCACCAACTCAGTTGATTAGTTGTTGTCACGTTGATGTCCATCTGTCGGAGCAATCGGCAGAAGTCTGTAATCTGTTGGAGGAGGGTCTGATCAGTCATTTTCTTGTTTCTCTAAGTAAGCAATGAAGGCATCAAGTTCTTTGAAGATGTTGTCAAACAACTCACCGATTTGCTTGGCGTTTTTCTCCGTTTTACTATAAGTCAATTTTTTCTCATAGATATTATTAAAGACATGGCGAAATTCTAAAAATTCCTCCAAAATCTCGAACGTTTCTTGGGAAATCACAGGTTGCCGTTCCGCGTAGGGTTCTGTCATCTGTATTAGCAATTCTTTATGCCACCTACTTCCGTCGGGCATGCGTAGGTCAATATCCATGGCAATCTGTTTAAAAATGATTTCTATTCCTCTATAACAGTCTACAATATTTTTCGCAATTGCTGTTTCTATTTCTTCTTTGTAGATAATTGGTGCCGTTTTGATCTTCTCTAATCGCTCTGTTATTTTTTGGATGGTACCTTCTATTTCAATGCATTCATCGGAGATACGTTGTATCAGTGCTGACCTGTCCACTTTGTAGATAGCTCCTTTTTTGATTGGTGTCAGTTGACTCTGAATTCTCTGACGAAATAACCCTTTGCAACTGTCAAAATCAACCAGATCTACTTTGAATAAGCCGCTGATGTCGGATGTTACTGATGCTGCCCGAAAATACTTATCATTCGGGATGCCCCAAACAGCGATGTCAATGTCCGACCATTTTGAGAATGCCTCTGGTTCGGCAAGTGACCCGAAGACAGCAACCTGTGTTGCCCCAAAATCTTTATAGAGTATCTGCGCAATTCGATGTGCAGTCTGCCAAGCGCGTTGCAGCAACGCACCATCCACTTTTCGGTTCTGAAATTGCAGATCGATCTGTCGACGGTATTCTGCTAATTCTTCAGGCGACAAATCTTTCGCTGTGCGATGGGGGGTTGTGGGGTGATGCATATTGCAATCTCCTTACTTACTCGTCCGACTCCTGACGCTTTAGCCATGAGATGAACACGTCCAGTTCTTCAGATATGTTGGGGAATACCGCGTTGACTCGCTTGGCATTCTCCAGAGTTTGTTCATAGTCCAGTTTCTCTGCGTAAATATAAATAAAAACGTGACGAAACCCTAAAAATTTGTGTAGTTCCGCACAAGTTTCCTCGGAAAGGATAGATGCCCGCGTCGCCCTTGGTTCCGCCATTTGTTTTAAAAGTGCTTTATGCCACTCTTCGCCCTGAGGTAGGTTGCCATCAATATCTCGGGCGATTCGTCTGAAGATGTTTTCAAGACCTTTATAGAAATCGTAGAGGTGTCGAGCAATAAGAATTTCTAAACTTTCCTTGTATGCAACAGGAGCCTTTTCAAGTTTTTGTAAATCTGCTCGGATTTTTTCAACTCTTTGTGTTATCTCTATGTGTTCCTCAGAAATCCGTTGGATCAACCTATCTTTGTTCACTGCGGCAGGATCCTTTCTCTTTATGTGGGTTGCAAACTTTGTGTTAGTCTCCGTTCTGCTGTTCTGAATCGGAACAGTTTGGCTCTGAATTCGTTCTCGAAAATGCCCTTTACAATTTTCAAAACTGACTAAATCAATTCTGAATTCTTTGCTAAACCCAATAGTTTGTGCGACAGCGCGAAAATACTTGTCAGATGGAATCCCCCAAGCGACAATATCAATATCCGACCCTTTTGAGAACCAATCTTGTTCGGCAAGCGAACCAAAAACAGCGACCTGTGTCGCACCGAAGTCTTCATAAAGCATAGTGGCAACCTGATGTGCAGTCTGCCAAGCGCGTTGTAGCAACGCCTCATCTACCTTCCGGTTTTGGAGGTGTTGATCGAGTCGGCGGCGGTATTGCGCTAATTCTTCAGGCGATAAATCTTTCGCTGTGCGATGGGTGTCTGTGGGGCGATGCATACCACTATCTCCTTAGAGAATAGGATAGCACGAAATGGCTTGGTATGCAAGAAAAAAGAGACGGGAGGGCTTTTACCTTCGCGTCTCTTTTTGGTGGAATTTTGCGATGATTTATTGCCTATAGTTTGCCGGTTGGATTGGCTCCTAAGGCAAGGATAAGGCTAATCTCTCCTCCTCATAATTAATACGGGATATAATTACATCAATTTCCTCATCTTTTTTTGGTTCACCGGAGTCTGGCATATTTGAATGGTGAATCAGCCCTGTAATTCCTTTTTCAAATTCGACAAATGTTCCATGTTCAGAATCTACATTGGTGACAGTGCCCGGGTGTTTTGAATTCTCCTGATATTTCTCTTTTACTCTGTTGCCCCATTCGTCATGCTTGGATTTCAGCCTCAGTGTAGGTAATTGTCCATCATTTCCTTGGTTGGGGTTGATAACAATAACTTCAACTTTCTCGTTCATTTGAACAACGTCGGATGGATGATTTATGGTTTTCACGGTCAATTCGGATTGGCGGATAAATCCCCTGTTCTTATCTAACTTGACATATACACCAGCATCGATGATTTGGTCCACACTTCCTTGCAAGCATTGCCCAACTTCAAGTATATTGGAAACCTCCATACTATTTTGCAAACGTGAGGATTCCAAAGAAGAATTATCGCTTCTGGATTCTTCGTAGTCTGGTATACTTTCAATACTTAGTATAACATATTGATAAGCGATTTTGGAAAATTAAAATGATTGCCACCGGGCAGTGAATTACCGACACGTATACGTCACATTCTGTCTACGACAAAAGCGGTTTCACCACTGTTGGGAAGTATCAAAATAGTTGACTTCTGGCAACATCGTGATATAATTCTATTGTAAATAGGATTTTTCGTCGGTTGGCACAGCACATTGAGATTCGGAGAAGTCAGGTGGTGCAGGGATTTACACATGACCGGAGAGGTATTCGATATAGATTTTGAGGGCCTGCTCGCGACGGAAGGAAAATCAACGTAATTTTCCGAATTTTAGACTCAGGGGAATTGTGGATCGTAACAGTTACGCAACAGAAGGGACACAATCATGAAACCATCTGAATGTGAATATTGCAGTGGTGAGATTCGCCAGAAGAAAGTTACTGTTGACCACTGGTATGAAGGCAAATTGGTGATTATTAAAGATGTACCAGTCGGAGTCTGCCAAGAATGCGGTCAGCGGTATTATGCAGCTGCAACCTTAGATCGGCTTGATACTATGGCGCAGAATAGCGACACCGCGCCGGAAAGAATATCTGTCCCAGTCATGGTGATGAACCCGTGAATCTGCTGAGCCTATGCTCGTGAGACAGACAACAACGCCTTTTCAACAGTAGCTGGCAGTTGGATGAGGTGAAAACGGTTGGCTGTGTAGGCATAATCTTCACCGCTTTCGTCTATGACGCGGATATAACCGTGAGATGCTGCTTCGTCGTCCTGAATCACCCCATATACCTTCCCTATTTCAAGAGAAGCGGCATATCCTTCGTTATTAAGGCATAGACCGAATTGTGAAAATAGGTTCTCTTTGGTATTCATCGAAAAAATTATAGCACATCTCTAACGATTTCTCAAATTAAAACTCCCAAAGTCAGACGAGTAGGTAAGGCATCGTTTCCCTTACGGCCAGAAGTTATACATCGGTTGCTGTGTGACAACACTAACAAGACTCCAGATGCCACCAACGGTGAAATCGCCTAACATCAACCCAATCGCGAACATCACCAGCTGCTGTGATGCCCTCGGTCCGCCGATCTTCAAGACGCTCCACTTGATGATAGAACTCACCAGCATACAGCTCCACAAATACCGCATTCCCCAATCGCTGGAAACAACGAACCCGATCGGATGGAAGGGCCACCAAAAAAACCGTGCCCGCATAAACATCAGGAGTGTTGAGAAGAGTAAACCGAAAAGGATGCCACCGGTGGCATAGAAATTCGGTTCTGTCGGGTAATAGAGCCACCGTTGAAGCCCGTTGAAAACACGTCCACCAAAGCCTGTTGACCAACTACTGCTGCCGCTCATGTTCAACGCACCGTAGGTGTAAAAGAGATAAAGGATTACACCGAAGACCATCACGGCAGCGAACCCTGAAACGCCTAACAGTGCGAAGAACAAGCGTCTCGTCGAGATTCCCGAACGTTCCGAGAGTTTGAAACCCTCTAACTGATGCGGCATCGGATTGCTTGTGTAACTCCGATTGAACCACCGGTAGAGCGTCAAGGCGACGAGGTTGTTCGTGCCTAACGCCCGCGTGCCGAAACCGTCAACGAGGATATGGTGGTTCGGCATGTTCTCCATCGCATGCACAGGGAATCCTTGCTCCGCGCGCATTCGCGTTAGCACCAAGACGATGATGAAATAGATGCCGAAAAAGATCGGAATCAGCCAGAGTGACATACCGATACGCTTGGAAAAGATAAAGAGCAGCGCGAGTCCGCCGACAATACCCCACAATGCGAACCTATAGGATACAGGTTCATTGGCATCCTCGCCTGTACGGCGACGCGCAATACGGAACACACCTCGGAAATGACGAAGGTTCAAGACTAAAACGGAGATGAAAATCCCGATCGCAGCACCGAAGCATTGTCTGTCAATGTATGGAAATCCGGGTAAGCTGGACAGCCCAACGGCACTTGTGAATACTAATTGTGCCTTGAAAAACATAAAGAAAAACCAACTGGAGAATGAGAGATCCAGCGGCATCAGCAGTCCGAGCCCAATGACAAACGGGTAGTAAGACATACTGATGCCACCAATGGCGTTCCACGGTTTTTCTGTAAACAGATGCCCAAATCCGCGCCAACCTCCGATCCGTTTAATCGGTAAGGTTGGGAGGGTCGGATACAGAAAACTGAAGCCGTTGAGGATTGCTATGGATGCGGCGATCCCGAAGCCGAGCCACGTGATACGATGCGAAAATAGCGATTTTGTGTTATGTGTGACGTGAAATGCAATCTGAGTGATTGGATAAGCAAGCCGTTCGCGTTCGACCCACTGCTTCCGCAAAATGACATTGATACATAGCATCACGAGGACCAGGACCGTCATGAACCCTGCCCAAGAAAGGATTGGCACTATCCACGTGCTGAGGATGTCCAATGTAGAGAGGTTGGTTTCACCGATATAGTAACCTGCCAAGACCTTAGGATCGTCTACGAGCAGCCATTTCGGTAGATAATCCCAGAAAAGCTGCTTCCATTCATTTTCAGGCGTCGCGAACCAGAAGGCGTGTCCAACGGTCGTGACGAGAATCGTCATTAGGGTGATGGAGGGGAAGGCGCAGGCAGTGCTGAGCAGGATGTATATCGTGAGGAGTTCCGCATTGGTGAATAGACGGCGGCGAACGGCGAGATTAAGAAGCGTGAAGATAAATACAACGAAGACGACGTTGTAGAATGGAACGGCATAAGTATTTAACGCATAACCGACAAGTCCGACTTCGCCTGCAATGATCCAGTAGAAATTAAACGGAATCAGCACGAGCGTGATGATGATAGATTTCCATGTGACACCGTGTGATTTTGGGGGTTCATGGTTTCTCATCTGACTCGTGGGTTTCGCTTAAAAAACTGATAAACGTGACTAAATCTTCAGAAACCGTTTTGAATAGTTCCGTAATTGACTTTGCATGTTCTTCGGCTTTTTCGTAAATCAATTCATCGCCATAGATGTTGTTAACCTTATGACGGAATCTGAGAAGTTTCTCTAATCTCTGCTGGGTACCTTCGGAAATTACAGGTGGACGCTCCGGACAACGTTCCGCCATCTGTGTGAGCAGATCGGTATGCCACCGCTCACTGTTAGGTAACTGTTTATCAATTTCATTAGCAATCCGTTCAAAAATTTTTTCAAGACTTGTGTAAACTTCGGCAAGATCTGCAGCAAGAGCTCTTTCAATAAATTCTCTTGCATCAGCTGGAAGTATATCAATTTTCTCTAAAGCCCTCTCAACCCTGCCGACAGTTCGGTCTATTTTGGTACGTTCATCAGTGATACGTTGAATAAGTTCGTCGCGATTCACTCTGTAAGTTTCTCCATTTTCTCGGTACGATGCGTTTACCAGTGTGAGAGCGTCCGTTCCTGCTTTATCAATAGGGATAGCTTCGCTTAGAATCCGCTCACGGAATAAACGGTCAACGGATTTAAAATTGATAATATCTATTTTAAATTCAGGATCCAAGCCCTTTGTTTCCCAGAGCGCGTCCAGGCATTTGTCGTATGAGACCCCGCAGACAAGGATATCGATGTCTGAATTTTGTCTGAACCGTTTCGGTTCAGTGAGGGAGCCGAAGACGGCAACTTTCGTTGCCCCAAAGTCTCGATAGAGTACGATGGCGAGACGGCGCGCCGTCTCCCATGCGCGTTGAACCAATTCTTTATCCACCTGACGGTTTTCCCACTGGCGTTTGAGGTTTTCTCTACATTTCGCGAGTTCTGATGGAGACATTCCGCTTGTCGTGGTTTCGCGACGCATATTTAAGCCTCCCTGTTATCTGACTTGATTCTGGCGCGGTTTCAACCGCGCCTACATTTACCAACATTTACCGAGAATCGGTTGTTTATGGTTGGATGGATCCGGCGTAAACGTCATTCAAGGCATCTTCGGGCAGCGGTTCCGGACTGTTCTTAGCAAATTCAAGTGCCGCTTCAAGTTCGTTCGCGAGTTCCGTTTCGAGTGCCGTGAGTTCGTCTTCACTCACACCTTCTTCTTCAGTGAGAACTGCAGCGAGTCGGCGAATCGGGTCGCGTAGGCGTTCCTGCTCTTGCACTTCTTCACGGTCGCGATAGGAAGTCCCCGGATCGCCGATATGATGTCCTCGGAATCTGTAAGTATCGCAATTAAGGAGCGTCGGTCCGCCGCCTTCGCGTGCACGGGTGACAGCTTCATCTGCTGCAGCGTAAACCTTTAGCACATCGTTCCCATCAACGGTAACTCCCGGTATATCGTAGGATGGGGCACGAACAGCGATATCCTCTACCCGTTGGTGCTCGTGTTGTGGTGTTCCCATACCGAATCGGTTGTTTTCACAAACAAAGACGACAGGCAGCTCCCACACTGCAGCGAGATTAAGCGTCTCATGGAATACGCCTTGGTTCGTCGCACCGTCGCCGAAGAAAGACACGGCGACCTGCTGCGTGCCGCGGAGTTTCGCGGAGAGTGCAGCCCCAGCGGCGAGTGGAATTCCCGCACCGACAACACCGTTGGCACCCAGAATCCCTGTCTCCTTATCAGCGATGTGCATTGAACCGCCTTTGCCTTTACAATAGCCGGTCGTGCGCGCGAATAACTCCGCCATCATCCGGTCGCGTTTGCCGCCTTTAGCGATCAGGTGACCGTGTCCGCGGTGTGTACTCGTGATGTAATCATCATCTTGCAAATGGACGCAAACACCAACAGCGGTGGCTTCTTCACCAATATAGAGATGCAGGAAACCCGGAAGTTGACCACTCTGATAAAGGGTGCCAGCAGCTTCCTCAAATTGGCGGATTTCTATCATTTTGCGATACATGTAAAGCATCTGATCTTTACTCGGTTTTGACATAATTCCTTTCCTTTATCAGTTACCAGTTGTCAGTTGTCAGTTGTCAGTTAAGAGGTGTTCGTGAGTCCCAAACCTGTAGTTCGTAATGAAATTATGCTTTGAATGGCATAATTTTGCTTCGCAGTGAGAATGCTTTACATTTGGAGAGCGGATATGAGGGACACACGCCAAAGTCCAAACGCACATTGTTTCTCCGCAAGGTAAAATTAAAAAGGCGCGATACATTCTGGTGAATCATTCGTAGGGCGGTTGACAAACCGTGATACTGGATACGCCTCTATCTCTTTATCTGTGTACGGGATGAGAAGCGGTTGAAGTGCATCCGCTGACTTTGCTTCTGGTGAAAGCCACGCCGCATAAGCGTCTTTCGGTAAAATCACAGGCATCCTGTGGTGAATCTGCTCCAACACAGTGTTCGGTGGACATGTAATGATAGTGCAAGAACGGAGCGGTTTATCCATCCCTTCCACCTGCCATATCTCCCATAACCCGGCCAGCGCGAACGGTTCTTCCGATTTGAGACGGATATAGACCGGTTGTTTGAGCCTGTCACCGGGTACCTGTTTCCACTCGTAGTAGCCGTCTGCCAAGATGAGACAGCGCCTGCGTTTGTAAGCGCTTCGGAAGGAAGGTTTCTCCGCGAGCGTTTCCGAACGCGCATTGATCATCCTGTTGCCGATTTTCGGGTCTTTCGCCCAAGACGGAATGAGTCCCCAATGAAAGAATTCTACCTGCCCCATTTCTGGGTGGATCTCCGTATCAGTTGGTGTATTGGCTATAACAGCCACGTCTTGTGTCGGTGATATGTTATAGCGCGGTGACAAGTTCATCGGCATCGCGAAATCGAAGAAGGTTTGGATCATGGTTTCGGTGTCACTTGCAAGTGTAAATCGTCCACACATTTTTAATTCTCCTGAAAAAAGGTGAGAATTTGTTCTACGAATCCTCTTTCGGTTGTGGTACCAGTATGTCGTCTCGCCAGCGGAGGCGGAAGGATGGGCGTACGAGTGCTTCTGGCGATTGGAGCGTCAAGCCGCCATCCGCGGTCAACACGATACCGGTAACGAAATCCGCTTCATCGGATGCTAAGAAGAGTGCAGCGTTGGCGATATCTTCAGGTTTTCCGTAGCGTCCAACCGGATAGCAATCACGCGAGGCTTGTTCCTCCAAATCATCTTCAGCGAGAGAGGCTTCACCGCGTTCCCCAACAATCTGTCCAGGGGCGATAGCATTTGCGCGGATACCTTCTCTGCCGTAATCAAGCGCAATACTGCGTGTCAAGGCGTTTAAGCCACTTTTTCCGGCACCGTAAAGTCCAAATCCGGGATTCGTAATTGTGGCATTAACAGTAGAGATGAAGACCAAAGCACCCCCACCGTTTTGAATCATTTCTGGGATACAATACTTTGCACCGAGCCAGGGGCCACCAAGCGTCACGCCGAGACTTTCGTTCCATTCTTCCATCGTGAATTCTATGGCTTTTTTAGTGTAGGAGTGTGCCGCGTTGTGGACGAGCGTTGTTATCTTACCGTAGTTTGATAAAGCGGTTTCGACGAGTGTCTGCCACGTTGATTCATCGGCGACATCACCCATGACTGCGGCAGCCTCTCCACCGGCATCTTCAATGCGCTGAACGGTCTCAGCGAGTTTTTCCTCTCGGCGGCGCGTGTTCACAACGACTTTGGCACCCTCACACGCGAATCGATAGGCGGTTGCCGCACCGATACCGCCCCACGCAGCACCGGCGACAATAGCGACTTTTCCTTCCAGTCTCATGACAATCCTTTCCTTTATAGTTATAGTAGATTCTATAATTACTTGGACATTCAACATCGGTTCGGTTAGGAAACCGAACCTACCGGGGGTTGAAAGTGTAAACTTATTTTTCGATTTTACTATAA
>VYCT01000022.1:0-12873 GCA_009843785.1 Candidatus Poribacteria bacterium
GGTGTGAACCCATATTTATCTTCAGCGTTTATATCTGCCCCGTGTGCCAATAAGACTTCTACAATTGCGGAGTCATTTTCCTTTACAGCATGATGTAGTGCAGTGTTACCTGTCTCATCCTTGTAGTTAATCAATACCTCCACTATATCAGAGACGTTTTGCTGGAGTGCTCGGTGCAAAGATGTGTTCCCATATTTATCTTCAGCGTTTATATCTGCCCCGTGTGCCAATAAGAGTTTTACAGTTTCAGCATCATCTTTTTCTACAGCGTGATGTAGTGCGGTTTTACCTGTTTCATCCTTGAGGTTAACCAATAACTTCACTATATCAGAGGCGTTTTGCCGTGTGGCTTTGTGCAAAGGTGTGTACCCGTCTTTATCTTTTATGTTTATCTTTGCCCCGTTATCGAGTAATATCAGTGCGGTTGCCTTTGCATTATTTTTTGCTGCGAGGTGCAGTGCGGTTGCCCCAGTAGAATCCGTTACGTTGATATTGATGCCGTATTTGATGAGGATGTCTACAGTTTCAGCGTCATCTTTTTCCGCAGCGTGATGGAGCGCAGTCTTACCCGTTTCATCCTTGAAACTAATCAATACCTCCACTGTATCAGCTGCATTTTGCCATGTGGCTTTGTGCAAAGGTGTAAACCCATATTTATCTTTTGCGTTTATATTGGCCCCGTGTTCCAATAAGAGTTTTACTATATCAGACGCATTTTTGAATGCGGCTTGGTGTAAAGGTGTGTTTCCATCTTCATCTTCAGCGTTAATATCCGCCCTATGTTCCAATAAGAGTTTTACTATATCAGACGCATTTTGCTGTGCGGCTAAGAGTTCTATTGTATCAACTGTATCAAATAAGAGTTTTACTATATCAGACGCATTTTTGAATGCGGCTGCGTGCAAAGGTGTGTTCCCATTTTTATCTTTTGCGTTAATATCCGCACCATGTTCCAATAAGAGTTTTACTATATCAGACGCATTTCGCCGTGCGGCTTTGTATAAAGGCGTATACCCGTCTTCATCTTCAGCGTTTATATCTGCGCCGTATGCCAGTAAGAGTTTTACTGTATCAACGTCATTTTGCTGGGCCGCAATGTATAACGGTGTGTTCCCATATTTATCTTCAGCGTTTATATCTGCGCCGTATGCCAGTAAGAGTTTTACTGTATCAACGTCATTTTGCCCTGCAGCTCGATGCAATGGCGTGTCCCCATCTTTATCTTTTATGTTTATCTTTGCCCCGTTATCGAGTAATATCAGTGCGGTTGCCTTTGCATTATTCTCTGCTGCAAGGTGAAGTGCTGTTGCTTCATCAGAATCCGTTGCGTCGATATTTATGCCGTATTTGATGAGGAGTTTTACAGTTTCAGCGTCATCTTTTTCTACAGCCTGATGCAGGGCAGTCTGACCCGTTTTATCCTTGTAGTTAATCAATAACTTCACTGTATCAGAGGCGTTTTGCTCTACCGCGCGAATCAATGGTGTAATACCAAAATTGTTCCGGGCATTAATGTCTGCGCCGTATTTGAGCAACACTTCCGCCGTCCGAGTGACATCTTCCAATTCCAATATCGCGGCGGCTTGGTGTAAAGGTGTATCTCCATTTTTATTTTTTGCGTTTATATCCGCACCTTGTTCTAACAAGAGTACTGCCATCTGAGTATTAGCCAATACCGCCGAGTGTAAGGCGGTTTGCTCGCGATCGTTCCTTGCTTCTATATCTGCGCCATTATTCAATAATATCTCTGCTACCTCATGGGCATTGGACCACACGGCGATGTGTAGCAGCGCATTGCCCTTATCGTTTTTCGCATTGACATCTGCGCCCTTTTTGAGTAATATCTCTACTTTTTCAGAATTATTATTTTTGACATGACGGAGTAGGATTGTATCCATCTCGCGACACCTCCGGTCCAGTATCAATATTTTCCGTATTGCACAGGATGGACGCAATTTTGACTGCAGCCCATTCTGTTAAATGAGATTTTGCGGAAAACATAGCGTTCTGGTAGCACAAACTGGAAGTTTATGCTACAAAAGATGAGCATGCGTAGGGCCTATTGCAGTGAAATTTCCGGTTCTGAGCGTGTAGAAGTAGGCACTGTTCCTCCACCGGCAGCAGCGATCTTCTCTCTAAATGCATCCGAGTCGTAGGCTTTATCTGTTGCGTAAGTCCTATTATACAATACCTTTGCCTTCTGATTTAGAGTCTACATCCGATTTTATCTGTAGGCAGTATACCAAAGTGTTGAAGCAATGTCAAATAATTCGGATTTAAACATGTACTGCTATCGGAAATTTAGACCACTCTCTAAGACAAGATTATGGTATAATAACAATCTGCTTGAAAGGAGCCTCCGATACGTCCGCACTTGGCGTTACGGTATTTGACACCTATCGAATTTCAACGACAAAAGTTTTCTTAAATTTGCTAAATTTTGGTCTGAATAAACGATGGCAGTACACATTTGCCACCGAGGAATCAAATGAAATTACGACAATCATTATGTTTCTTCCTAATACTGTTCTCTGTTTCGGGATGTATAGAATTCTCGCCACGCCCAAAAGCAGGTGTTGCTGGTGAGATTATCGGATGCGTGGAGCTGGAAACTGAACTCCTCTGTGCAACACGGTATCCGCTCAACCCAGAAATCACCGATGCTGAAAAAGGGGACTATCTCTGCACGATCGCTGATATTGAATCTGTTTACGACGGTGACACGATAACCGATGCCCAAATCCTTGTCTCTCAAATAGACTTGTCTGCTGTCGAAAGACTTGGTGAGGTGTTCCCTGAAATCGTGTTGAAAGCAGACGGTATCTATGTAGTGGATTCAATTCGTATCACCGGCATAGACACGCCCGAAGTCCGGCCATCCACAAAGAAAAACGATGGCACCCCCCGAAGTGAAAGGTCAAGGGAAAATGAAAAGAAAGCGGCACTCGCTGCGCGTGATGCTGTCAGGAAACTGATTGCCGATAACAACTTACTGTTCAGTATATCGGACGTAGAGCATGATAAATTCGGGAGAGTGTTAGCCCTGGTCTATGCCGGTGATACCAATATCGCTGAATACCTTATCGAGAACGGACACGCGGTGCGATATGATGGCGGTACTCGGCAAGAATTGGATTGGGATAGGTTAGATCAAGGACTCGTTTTCTAATTTCTGAAAGTTACGTAAGTGCGGTACTGATGTCTTCCCTATCCGCTCATGCCCCACGCGGAAGATCAAGCAAGACCTTTCCAGTTGAAAGGGTACCCGCAATCCTCACCGAACACAAAACGATAGAACTGAAAAAGAGAGCGAACTGGCGCGCCTGCGAGCGTTTTTGTCTTGCCTAATTTTCGCTAATCTGCTACACTTAATAAATCCAGTTTTGGGTGGCACTACGAAGCGTACCGCTCGGTATGTCTGCTACCTTCCCACCTTCGTATGGGGGTACGGCGTGTTCATATTTGGTAATCAGGTCAGCGGGTATGCCATTATTCCTGGTAATCATTGAGAAATAGTTATTCAGAAATGGTGTCCCTATTAACCTATTCCATCGATTCAGGTTTTTATTGTGGAAAGGAATTATGCAAAATATGAAATTCAGACGCGAAGAAATTTTAGAAACTTTACGCACCAATATTGATGCTGGTAAACCCATTATCGGGGCAGGTGCTGGCACGGGTATCTCTGCCAAATGTGAGGCGGCTGGTGGCATTGACCTGATTATCATTTATAATTCTGGCAGGTTCAGGATGGCGGGTAGGGGTTCACTCGCTGGGATGATGCCTTACGGCGACGCGAACCAGATTGTCGTTGAGATGGCGAGCGAAGTACTACCGGTCGTTCCAGATACACCTGTCCTTGCAGGGGTTTGCGGTACGGATCCGTTTCGGTTGATGGATGTCTTCTTGAAACAGATAGATGCAATCGGGTTTTCAGGTGTACAAAACTTCCCGACAGTCGGACTGATTGATGGCACTTTTAGACAGCTGCTTGAGGAGACCGATATGGGATACGGGCCTGAAGTAGAGATGATTCGGACGGCACATCAGATGGGGATGCTAACGACCCCTTACGCCTTCAACGAAACTGAAGCGGAACAGATGGCGGATGCCGGTGCGGATATTCTCGTGGCGCACATGGGGCTCACGACGAAAGGCTCTATCGGTGCGAGAACTGCATTCACACTGGAGGATGCCGCTAAACGTGTCCAATCTATTCACGACGCGGCGAAAGGTGTCAACCCTGAAATCCTCGTTATCTGTCATGGCGGTCCCATCGCTGAACCTGAAGACGCTACATACGTACTGGAAAATACCGAAGGGGTCGTCGGTTTCTACGGTGCATCGAGTGCTGAACGTCTTCCGACAGAACGCGCGATTACAGCGCAGATTGAGGCTTTCAAGCAGATTCGGCTATAGATAAAGGTAGGCGAGGCACGGGCACTTCGCCTAACAGTGTTTTGTTGATAAGGGCATCGGGCTTACAAAGCCTCTCACGAACCTTTATCTTGCTTACAGCGGCACAACTCCTGCGTATTTAACACCCGTCAGATAAGCGATGTTTCGCTCGCAAGTCGTCAAATCAGCGGAATTGAACTGATTTAGATGTGTATGTCCGCAGGCACGCGCCAAGACTTGTATGAGAGAAACGGATGCACCGAGAAACCGATTCAATCGTTCTGCTGAGACTGCCACTTTGAGCCGTGAGCGGAGATGCGCTTTCTGGGTCGCAATCCCGACGGGACAGTTGTTTGTGTGGCAGGCGCGCATTCCGATACAACCGATCGCCTGCATCGCTGAATTCGCAATCGCGACCCCGTCTGCGCCGAGTGCCATCGCTTTCGCAAAATCTGCAGCGGTTCTCAAACCGCCGGTGATAATAAGGGTGACATCGCTGTTGCCTGTTTCATCAAGGTATTTCCGTGCCCGCGCCAACGCTGGCATTGTTGGGACGGAGATATTGTCTCGGAATAGGAGCGGTGCTGCTCCCGTGCCGCCGCCTCTGCCGTCGAGAATAATATAGTCTACGCCGACATGAAGTGCGGCTTCAATATCTTTTTCGATGTGTTGCGCGGAGAGTTTAAACCCGATCGGGATACCACCGGTCTCTTTCCTGACGAGTTCCGCAAATTTTGCGAAATCATCAAGGGTTTCCCAATCGGGGAACCGTGCGGGTGAAATTGCGGGTTCTCCGGGACGCAGTCCACGCACCGCTGCGATCTCTTCTGTTACTTTGTTGCCGGGGAGATGTCCGCCTGTTCCTGTTTTCGCACCTTGGCCCCCCTTGAAATGGAAAGCTTGTGCGTGTTCCAGTTTGTCATAGGAGAACCCGAACCGAGCGGAGGCGAGTTCATAAAAGTAGCGGCTGTTTGCTTCTGCCTCTGCCAGTAACATGCCGCCTTCGCCGGAGCAGATACCTGTCCCTGCCATTTCTGCGCCCTTTGCCAATGCAAGTTTTGCCTCAGCGGACAGCGCACCGAAACTCATATCGGAGACAAAGATCGGTATCTCCAATTTTAGAGGCTTTTTCGCACGCGGACCGACAATTAACTCGGTTCCGACTGGCATTTCATCAAGGTGCGGTGTTTTGTGAAGCTGCGCTACCACAAACTGAAGGGCATCCCAGTTTGGTAAGTTTTCTCGCACCACGCCCATTGCCTCAGTTTGACCGTGGTGTCCGACTTTACTCAGTCCGTGGCTTGCCAATTCCTGAATTTGAGCGACGTAAGGTTCTTCAGGAGTGCCGTGGATGTCTTGGTAGTTCCCTTGATACGCCTCGCGGTGATAAGGTTGCGGGTTCTGATGTTCCCACTCTCGGATTTCATCTTCGTCAACGTAGACAGCATTATCTTCTATCCACGCCTTAAATTTGGCGAGACGTTCCGTGTTATGATATTCGCTGACACCGCTATCATAGCGGTAGTCCCAGTAGTGAACGCCGCATATTAGGTTTTCGCCGTCAATGTAACCATCAGCGAGCAGTGCCCCACGATGATGACATCTGCCATAAAGCACAGAAACTTCGTTGTCATACCGGATAACGACGAGATCCACATTTGCGACGAGTGCGTAAACCGGCTCGCGGTCGTTAAGTTCGCTGAAATCAGCGATCTTTGTTTTGGTCATTTTTGCTGGACTAATCAGTAGTTTTGTCAGGGCAGGCGACGGACAGTTCTTAATTAGTCCATCCTCCTATTCACTTTCCAGATAGTTTTCGTTAATATAACGTGCAATCAGTTCAATTTCTTCTTCTTCAAGGTAAAGCCCTATTTCGATCATCCGTGTTATGAGTTCGGTTGTTTCCTCTTCAGAACGTGGCGGATAGTCTTCTACGTCCGTGACAGGATGACATTGCGAGCATTTGTCCTCAAAGAGTGCTTTCACTTCCGCTTCATTATAAGTTACGGGTGCTGTGTCCGTTGCCGCTTCCGCTTCCATAGCGACTGTTGCGATTTGTGCAGCTTCTTTCGCTTCATCTGATCGCATCTGTTCTTGTCGCTGTTCCCGGACGGAAACTTGGATATCCGGCGTAATCGCGATGAGATATGCCGAGACCGTCCACTCTTCTTCCTGATGAATGGGTTCACCGATCATCGGCTTTATTGCCATCCGATTGACGAGACGGACCCAGTCTGTCGGCGTGCGCGGCTTCACGAGAATCGTCCGTAAGTCGTGGCAGACGACACACTTGCGTTGTAAGACGTGCTGCCCTTCGCGCAGTTTCCGCTTTGATGCTAACTGGTCAAGCGGTGCTTCCGCTGGCAATCCGGCATTTTCAAGCAGTTTGCGGGTTCGAGTGATCCCTTCGTCGCTGAATGCCGCTGTTTGTGTTCGCAACGCCGCTTCGCGGAATGTGAACGGCACTGACAGTCCAATCAATAGATATGTGCAGATAAGGAGGCATGTGCCGATATACGGCATTGATTCTTCAAAATGCCGGAAAAACCGGAGGATAGCGATCTTGACGAGAATCAGTACACCGATGGTGATACCGAGCATCAGGTGTGCGACAGTCCGCGGCGGGAGTTCGACTTGATAGTTCCACAGACGCGGCACCATGTGCCACATCATAAAGACATAAAGGATCGCATAGGCGTAACCGATCAATCGATGGAGCAGCATCAAGGCCGGTGGTGCTTCGCTCTTATGCGTCTCTTTGTCAAATGGGTAGCCCCATAACTTAAACATTAAGAAAACAGAGGCATTCGCGAGGCCTAAGAAGATTAAGCCAAGAATCGCACTCGTTGAAGTAGACATATTTTAATTTTCCTTGCGGTTAAATCGAGCGGGTTTGTATTTTAGAGTCGGTTTCTTAAATCCGCGCTCCATTTCATTCCGCGCTGCGTTTTTTATACTCATTGAGAGAAAAACATGGGGTTTAGAAGGTTTCGCTCCTACGCTCCTACGTCTCCAATACGGGACGATTTAATCGAGAGTGATAGGGCGGCTCCATGACAGCCCGTTGGCGTTCATTTGCCCATTCTGGTATCGGATATGCAGGGACGTACGCCATATTGCCTGCGGTGTAGCGCGTCAGCATTGAACGGCGCGGATGGTCAGCAGTCCACGGTAGGGTGCCGTGTGTCACCGCTTCCGTGAAAATTATGACATCGCCCGCGTTGCAGACAAGCTGCCGGATGTGCTCTTGGTGTTTCTGGTAGAGTCGCATCTCTTGTGGGCACGGGTAGTTGCTCTTATGGCTGCCCGGAATAACAATTAGCCCGCCTGCGCCGGGTGGTACGTCTGTTAACTGGAAAGTGACGACGGTCAAACCGTTGTGCATGCGTCCATCCCGAAAGATATAGTATTGGTTGGGATCAAATCCGGGCCCGGAGGAGCCATGAAAAATAAAGCCTTCCGCGCCTTTGTCCATTGAAAGCAGGAACATTTGATGATCCATACGGAACCCTCTCCCTAATATCTCGTTGAGATATGGGACAAGCGTCGGATGTGCGAGCATGTGTCGGAACGGGTTACACCAAGGTTCTTCCCAGTTGAGCATACCGCCGAGTTCACCTCTACCCTGTTCGCCTTTCAGTTCTGGTGAACCCCCGTCAAGTGCTTGATCGCGTGGACGGATACGCGCTTGGTCGCTATGTTTATCAATCGCTTCGTTGGCGAGTGCTACCTCTTCGGGTGTTAGCACATTCTGGATGACAAGGTAGCCGTTGAGATCGAATAGATATTTTTCGTCAGCATTCATTTTTTACCTTTCCTTATTTTAGTTGCGACTTCACCAGAAACCTGCGCGTAAGCGGAGCGCAGTCCAGGATCCCAATAAATTAAAAACCTTCCTACATTTCCAAGGTGGGACGATTTAATCGCGAATGATAAGGTGGTTCCATGACAGCTCGTTGGCGCTCATTCGCCCATTCCGGTATTTCATAGGCGGGGACATACGCCATGTTGCCTGCGGTATAACGGGTTAAGATAGAACGGCGCGGATGATCAGCGGTCCATGGGAGTGTGCCGTGCGTCACCGCCTCCGTGAAGATTATGACATCACCGGCATCACAAACGAGCTGCCGGATATGCTCTTGGTGTTTCTGATAGAGTCGCATTTCTTGTGGACACGGATAGTTGCTCTTATGGCTGCCCGGAATGACGATCAATCCGCCTACGCCGGGCGGAACATCCGTCAACTGGAAGGCGACGACGGTCAGTCCGTTGTGCATCCGTCCATCACGGAAGATATAATACTGGTTTGGATCGAAGCCAGGACCAGAGGATCCGTGGAACGTATGCCCCTCCGCGCCTTTGTCCATTGAAAGCAGGAACATCTGATGATCCATGCGGAAGCCTTTTCCCAATATTACATTCAGGTAAGGAACAAGTGTCGGATGCGCGAGCATGTGTCGGAACGGGTTGCACCAAGGTTCTTCCCAGTGAAGCATACCGCCGAGTTCGCCTCTACCGTGTTCACCTTTCAGGTCTGATGAACCCCCGTCAAGTGCTTGATCGCGTGGGCGGATGCGTCCTTGCTCACTATGTTTATCAATCGCTTCATTCGCTATTGCCACCTCTTCAGGTGTTAGTACGTTCTTGACAACGAGGTAACCGTTCAGATCAAATAAATATTTTTCGTCAGCATTCATTTTTTAATAGTTGTCAGTCGTCAGTCGTCAGTTGTCGTTACGCTTTCTGTGATTCGAGAGTCTCCTGACAAATTCTAACCGGCTCCTTCTTTTTAAGTTATGTCACCGTCATCAGCACCCTCTTTCACTGATAACTGATAACCGAAAACCATTTTACACCGCGTAAGCAACGGAACCGTCTTCACGCAGAGGTGTTGTACCGGTGTTCATCGGTTGGTAAGGGTTCTGCTCAATTAAACTGTCGTCAAGTTCAATGCCCAAGCCCGGAACTTCAGGGATTGGAATGTAGCCGCCCTCCCGCTGATACGCGACTTTATAGACAGCGAAGTCTTCGGATTCGTCGCCTTTCGTGTATTCCTGTGTGATGAAGTTCGGGATACTTGTATCTAAATGCAGCGATGCGGCGGTAATGAGAGGCCCGAGGAAGTTATGCGTAACAACAGCGCTGTGATACGCTTCAGCAAGTGCCGCGATTTTCTTGCAGTGTGTTATACCCCCCGCGAGACCGACATCCGGACGTACGTATTGCGGTCCGCCTGCCTCCAGCATCTCACGGAATTCCCAGATGCTTACATTGCGTTCGCCGATAGCGAGGGGTGTTGTCATCCGTTTCGCTAATTCCGCTTGCGTTGTGATGGTGTCTATCTGAATCGGGTCTTCAATGAAATAGAGATTAAAGGGTGCCAAGGCGGACTCTAAGACGATGCTGTTCATGGGTGTCAGTTTCCGATGCACCTCAACAATGAGATCGAGGTCGGGTCCACCGCCTTCTCGTGCCGCTGCGACAAGATCGCGGGCGGTCTTGACGAGCCGATCGACTGCCATATCTTGGAAGTTTCCGACCACTGGGTCGAACTTGAGTGCCGTGAAGCCTTCTTCAACGGCTGCTTTTGCCGCTTCATACATCGTTTCTGGGGTGCCGCCGCCGCCAAGCAGATGCAGTCGGATTTTATCGCGACAGTTTCCGCCTAACAGTTCCCAAATCGGGACACCGAGGTGTTTGCCTTTGATGTCCCACAATGCTATGTCCACCGCGCTAATAGCACCGCTCAGTGCCGTCCCACGAAACGGCCCCATACGGTAGAGGTATTGCCAATGATGTTCAATCCGCAGCGGATTTTGCCCGATGAGGTATTTCTTAAACGTGTTGATGATTTGATCAACGGCTTCTGGGTAGCCCCAGCAGGCGGTCTGTCCTACACCGCTGATACCGGTATCCGTATGGATTCGGATCACGTAGCCGTTCCGAATAAAAAACGACTCAATTTTATCGATCTTCATATAACCCTCCTGTAGAAGTTGATTTTTATCTGGCTGCGTTGCATTGTATCATAAGCGCGGGAATTTAACAACACAGAACTGAAAACTTCCAAATCAAACAGTTGACACAAATTTGTGGACGTGTTAATATAATGGCACGTTTCGGGAATCTGTGAGTTGCACGCTTCGATGAGGAGGCACATTATGGCGATGTATCGGACTGGGATTGTTGGCGGAAGGCGAGGTGTACACCACGCCCGACGTTATGAAGGCATCGAAAATATGAAGGTAATTGCCATCTGCGAGATTGACGAGGAACGTTTAAAAACAGCAGTGGAAGAACTCAACATTCCGGGGTATACAGACTATGTTGAGATGTTGGAGACAGAGAAACCGGATATCGTCCACGCTGTAACAGAACCGACAGTGCCGCGACATATTTGGGTAGAGCCTGCTGCCGCAGCGGGTGTCAAAGCGTTGGTGATAGAGAAACCGCTCGCGCTTAGACCGAGCGAAGCAGAGGCACTCGCCGTCGCGCACGAGAAAACAGGACTAAAGATTATCGTCAATCACCAACGACGGTATTTGCCCTTCGCTGAGAAGTTACTGGAGTTCTTTGCCAACGATAGTCTCGGTGATATACACTTCATTCGTGCCTGCACCGAGGGCGACATTACCGATATGGATACTCACTTGATGGATGTCGTGCTTTTCGCGCTTAAGGACATCCCAATTACACACGTGTGGGGTGCCGTTCAAGGTGCGGAAATCTATGACGTGCCACATCGGCAATGTCCTGAAGACTTGATGGCGATTTATACGTTTGAGAACGGGGCGCGCGTCTTTTTTGAATCTGCACGGACAGCGTTCGGAACGATTGATTTCCCCGGTAGTAATCCGCGGTGCAACCTCGATTTTTGGGGAACGAAAGGCAGAATGTGGTGGCGAGAAAACGGTTCATGGGGTTATCAGTTTGACGGTATGGCAGAACATTTTGTTGAGAAAACGCACTTCGGTGAAGATGACAAATTCGGACAGCGCGACTTTACACAAGCCGTCGCGACATGGCTGGATGACGAAAACCGACCCCATCGCAATAGGTTGGAGTACGCGTTGCTCGGTTTCGATCTGATTATGGCGGCGTATCGCTCCGCACTCATCGGCAAGCGGATTGCGTGGCCCCCGAAACTCTCCGATGAAGAGTGGGTTGAACTGAAAAATAGAGTAACGGGTGGCTGAAATAAAACATGATGGTATAGAAAACAATAAAATCTTGCAGTAGTAAAAAATGGATGTTATAGGAGGCGATAGATATGCTCAACCAAACGCAGGTTGACACCTTTCGTGAAAAAGGCTTTCTCCTCGGAAACCGGGTTCTCAGCGATGAACAGGTTGACGAATTGCGTTCAGAATTGGCACGCGTCATTGATAATTATGAGAAACCTGAGGTTCCGCAGCCGGTGCGTATCGCCAATCTCGGCGGTAAAGAAGAGAGTCCGGTCTGGCAGATCGTTAATATTTGGGAAGCGAGTTCTGCCTATCACCGACTGGTTCACAATCCGGTCATCGTAGAAGAGATTGGGCAGCTCATGTCGGCGACAGAGTTACGGGTCTGGCACGACCAGATTCAATACAAACCGCCAAAAGTTGGTGGTGTCAATCGCTGGCATCAGGATTCGCCGTTGTGGGGGATTCTCATGCCGAAGACGAGTCAGGTCAGTGCCTGGGTTGCGTTGGACGATGTTGATGAGAGCAATGGATGTATGCGGATGGTTCGCGGCTCCTATCATTGGGGGAGCCAGATGCCATTTCTGCGCGAACTCCCGGATATCCATACAATGCCGGATCACTTTGAAGATAACGCGTTAGCGGTGGAGTTCTGCCCTGTTCCGAAGGGGCATGTCCATTACCATCACGCTTTAACGTGGCACGGGTCGCATGACAATACCAGCGAAGGTCCGCGTCGCGCGATTGCGGTGCATTACATGACAAGCGAAACGATCTATGATGAGAGTGGAAACCACATCATGAAACGTTTTGTTACCGTCAATGGTGGTGATAAATTGGCAGGTCACCATTTTCCGCTTGTGATGGATGCCGGGAAGCCGACAAAGGCAAATATATAAGTCTTTTCTATTGGAGGTAAATATGCTCAGCCAAACGCAGGTTGACACCTTTCGTGAAAAAGGTTTTCTTCTCGGAAGCCGAGTTCTCACTGATGAGCAGGTAGATGAATTGCGTTCAGAATTGGCGCGCGTTATTGATGACTACGAAAAAACCGATGTCCCGCAGCCGGTGCACATCGTCAATCTCGGTGGCAGAGAGGAGAGTCCTGTCTGGCAAGTCGTTAATATTTGGGAGGCGAGTGCTGCCTATCACCGACTCGTTTATAACCCGATTATTGTGGAGGAGATTGGACAGCTCATGTCAGCGACCGAGTTACGCGTTTGGCACGACCAGATCCAATACAAACCGCCAAAAGTCGGCGGTGTCAACATGTGGCATCAGGATTCACCCT
>VYCT01000022.1:12973-38749 GCA_009843785.1 Candidatus Poribacteria bacterium
CAATACAAACCGCCAAAAGTCGGCGGTGTCAACATGTGGCATCAGGATTCACCCTATTGGCCCATTCTCACGCCGAAGACGAGTCAGGTCAGTGCTTGGGTTGCACTGGATGATGCTGATGAAAGTAATGGATGTATGCGCATGGTCCCCGGTTCTTACCATTGGGGCAATCAGATCCCGTTCTTGCATTCCGTTAAGGACATCCATTCAATGCCAGATCGCTTTGAAGATAACGCGTTAGAAGTGGAGTTCTGCCCTGTGCCGAAAGGGTATGTCCACTATCATCATTCCTTGACATGGCACGGTTCACACGATAACAGTAGTGGGAATCCACGCCGTGCGATTGCGGTGCATTACATGACCGGTGAGACCCTCTACGATGAAAGTGGCACTCACGTCATGAAGCCTTTTGTTACGGTTAAGGATGGTGATAAATTGGAAGGCGATAGTTTTCCGCTCGTGATGGATGCGGGAAAGCCGACGCGTTCGAGTGTATAAGTCTTTTTTATCTAAATAGCAGTTGGTTGTCGGCTGTCGGCTATCAGGCAAGAGGTTTTTTGGTGAACTCTCACTGCAAGGCAACCCTCTTTCTGACTGCTGACTTTTGAAGGCTGATAGCCAATAAAAAGGAAAGTTAAAAAAATGAAAGTTGTTGATGCAGTAGCAAAAGTCCTTAAAGCAGAAGGCGTGGAGTACCTATTTGCGTATCCCGTTAATCATATAATTGAGGCAGCGGCGAAATTAGACATCCGTCCGATTATCGTCAGACAGGAGCGTATTGGACTTCACATGGCGGATGCGATGAGCCGAATCACCTCTGGCGAAAAGATCGGTGTGTTCTGTATGCAAAGCGGTCCCGGTTCCGAAAACGCGTTCGGCGGCGTTGCCCAAGCGTATGGCGATTCCGCACCGATTGTGGTTTTGCCGGGTGGCTACTCACGAAATATAACGCAGATCCAACCCAATTTCAATTCTGCCTTGAACTATCGGCACGTAACAAAGTCGTGTGAACAGGTGACATTGCCGGAGGCTGTCCCGGAGGCACTGCGACGTGCCTTTACGCAAGTCCGTAACGGTAGACCGCGCCCTGCACTTGTGGAATTCCCGTCGGATTTGTTTAATGAGGAGATTTCGGATTCTTTTGATCCTGCACCTGTCCCGACCGTGCGCTATGGACCTGACAGTGCGTCAATTGAAGCCGCTGCGGAGGCTTTACTTGATGCCGAGTGTCCTGTCATCTATGCGGGGCAAGGCGTGCATTATGCGCAAGCGTGGGATTCTTTGAAAGCATTAGCAGAACTCCTCGCAGCACCCGTAACAACGAGTTTAGGCGGGAAAAGTGCTTTTCCAGAAGATCATGCGTTGGCACTCGGTTCTGGTGGTCGTGCCATTCCGAAATCGGTGCATCACTATCTCCAAAAAGCCGACCTAATTTTTGGTATCGGATGCAGTTTCACACGAACTGCCTTCGGTGTTAGGATTCCTGAGGGGAAACGGGTTATTCATGCGACGTTAGATCCAGCGGACATCAACAAGGACGTTCCGGTTGAAAGTGCCCTCGTTGGCGATGCGGGCTTAATTTTAGATGGCTTGGTAGAAGCCGTTCGCGACCGTTCCAATGGCGCGTCCGAGGAACGCACAGCAGCCGTCACCGGAGAAATTAGTGCGGTAAAATCGGAATGGCTTGAAGCGTGGCAGCCGAAACTCACTTCTGATGAGGTTCCGATGACTCCGTATCGCGTCATCTGGGACCTGCTGCGGACTGTTGATGTGAAAAACACGATTATCACGCACGATGCGGGGAGTCCACGCGACCAAATGTCCCCTTTCTGGCAGTCTGTCGCGCCGTTGACCTATATCGGTTGGGGTAAGACGACGCAGCTGGGTTACGGTCTCGGACTCGCCATGGGTGCGAAACTCGCCAGACCGGATGCGCTCTGTGTTAACGTTTGGGGTGATGCTGCTATCGGCTTTACGGGTATGGATTTCGAGACTGCTGTGCGTGAGCGGATACCGATTCTTTCTGTCCTTTTCAACAATTTCTCTATGGCGATTGAAATTCCAATCATGCCTGTATCTACCGAAAAATTCCGTAGTACAGACATCTCTGGACACTACGCAGATATGGCGAAGGCATTCGGGGGTTACGGCGAGCGCGTTGAGACACCCGACCAGATTATTCCGGCTATCCAGCGCGGTATCCAGAAAACACAGGAAGGCGTGCCTGCCCTCCTTGAGTTTATTACAGCCAAGGAGATTCAGATCTCTTCTTTCTAAATGACCTAAGTTGCTACCTTGTGTTAAATAAACAAGGATTATAGGGGTACGGACACGATCAAACACCAGCGTTAGAGAAAATTCCTTGTATTTTCAATCAAAAACGGTGTATGTTTGTCTAAAGTCTTGTAAGTAGCAACTTGGATTAAATAGTTATTGGTTTTCGGTTATCGGTTTTGGCTAAGGGGCTGCGTGTGGTCAACGCAACTTATGCGACTGCCACACGAGCGACCGGCAACTGAAAGATTTGCGGCGCGAATCGTACTGACAACCGAGAACCATAAAAAAGGAGTTCGCGACTATGAAACCGATTATCACAGTTTTTGCCGTCATCGCTCTGAGTTTCAGTGTCAGTGTTTGGGGAATAAACGATGATGATGCGCTTATGTTGTACTTCACCTTTGACGAAGACAACGGTGGCAAAGTTTTAGATGTGAGTGGAAATAACCTTGAAGGCACCCTTGAAGGTGCAGTCTGGTCGAAAGATGGCAAATATGGCGGTGCTGTGCATCTTGAGGACAGCGAAAAGTTTGTAGAGGTGGAGGCAGTTCCTGAGCTTGACATCACCGATGAACTCACGATCCAAGCGTGGTATTTCCCTGAGGAATCCCAAGGGGACTCTAACCTGATGGGACGCAGAAGTTCAGCGAACGTCGGGGGATATTGCCTCCAGTGGAGCGCACAGTTCACTGGTGCGCCACAAATTGAGACGTGGATTAACATCGGTGGGTGGCAAGGTTCCCGAAATAAACAGACCATTAAACCGGCGTTGGAGAAGTGGCACCATGTTTCTTCTACCTATGATGGCGATATGATTCGCCAATATATTGATGGTAAGCTGGATGTCGAATTCAAACCGCCGGCTGGTAAGATTAATAGCATTGAGGTTGTCTTCCGTATCGGTAAGGCACAAACAGGACTCGCCGGTATGGTCGGCTTAGTTGATGAGGTGGCGATCTACAACCGCGCCCTTACTGTTGAGGAAATTAACCAAGATATGGAAAACGGTGTCTTTTTTGCTGTGTCTCCGAAGGACAAACTTGCCACAACATGGGGTAAGTTAAAAATGTAAATAGATAACTCTTTTCTATCGTAGCAGCAGTGCCACAACGCCTGCCTGTTTCTATTCTACCGAAGGGCGGGTTTTGTACCCGTCCTTCTGTGCATTCTATGAGGAGGAATCACAGATGAAAATCCGTATGCGTGTGATACTATGCGTTTTTCTAAGTTTATCTCTTTGCTTCGCCAGTTACGCTGCAGGCGGAAAGGGAAACGTGAAACAACTCGGTAAGCAACTGTATGTCTGGCATTTCGACGAAGGTAACGGGAAACAGAGCGAGGAGGCGACTGCTGGTTTGGTCGGTGAATTTACTGGAAATATCAAGTGGTCTGAAGGCATCCTCGGCAAATCTGTGCAGATGGCGGGTGAAGTCGGCAAAGCCGATTTCATAGAGGTTGCACACTCCGATGAAATTGATATAGACGAAGCCATTACGATGATGGCGTGGGTTTATCCTGATGAACTCCCCGCAGGGGATCAGGCGAACAAATTCACCATCTTCTATAAGAACACCTATTATCTACAAATTGAACCCGGGGAGGGGAAGCTCGCTTACTATTTCTACGAGACCAGTGTCCCTGGCTACCATATCTCTGACGGCAAGATCAAAGCGAAAGAGTGGAGCCATGTTGCCGTTGTCTGGGATGGAAAGGAAGCCGGTTTCTATATCAACGGGGAACCTGATGGCACCGCTATCGCACAGAAGGGACCGGGTCTAAGCCGGGCGGATAAACCCTTACGGTTCGGTGGTGAGAACAACGGATGTTGTCCCCGTTTCTTTCAGGGACGTATTGATGAGTTGATGTTAGCCAACTATGCACTGACTGAAGCAGAACTCCAAAAGATTGTTAAGGATACGCTTGATGTTTCAGCGCGTGGTAAACTGGCGACAATGTGGGGCAATTTGAAAAGGTAGTACTGCTGACTGTTCTAACTGAGATGGGCGGGATTCGTTTCCGCCCATTTTTCGTTGCATATAAGCGAATATAGACGTATAATAAGTTTAAAACCGTCGCCGGTAGGGGTGAAGATAATGCAGAAAACCAAAGATGGACAACAATCACCGAATATTCATATCGCAGTGGAGAATTTCGGACCGATAAAAAAGGCAGAGATAGATTTGCGTCCGCTGACTGTGTTTGTTGGCGAGAGCAACACCGGTAAGACCTATCTTTGCGCTCTCATTTATGCATTACAGCGTACCTTTGATGGGATCTCACAAGTCCCTTGGTCGCCTCATCGTATTATTCAATTAGACCGTATTTCCCGATCGCGACATTCCAGCCTCTCGACTCAAGTATCACGAGAGGAAACGCAAGAGATGCTTGAAAAGTTAGGTGTAACTGGCCAACCATTCAAATTTTCTGATTCACCTCAATGGTTACAAGACCGGTTGCAATCTGACTTAGTGGATTCTGAAAGATTTAAAGACGAGCTTAGGCGATGTTTTGATCTTGAGTCTGCTTCAGAACTAATAAAATTCACTAACGGTCAGCATGATGAAATGAAGGTCTCATTGGAAATTCGTGAGGAAAACCAGATCCTCTGGTCATTTGGTGTCTCTAATTCTGCCTCTGAAGTTACTACAGATGGATTTGTAAATGAAGATACGGTGCTACGTCACGGCGATAGAGCGGCGTTGCAGGAGATACTTGACACTGGAGGTTGGCGGCGAGAGCCTGTGCGCATTTTTAGTTGGAATGCCCCGGCAGAATCTTATTACTTGCCTGCTGCTCGGAGCGGTATCATGCAAAGCCACGGTATGATTGCCAGTTCGCTTGTAGACCGCGCTACCCGCGTCGGATTGGAACAATTCTCTGAAATTCCCACATTTTCGGGGATGATAGCGGATTTTCTAAAGCAAATTATAAGTTACAAGGAACATCGTGTATCTTCAGGTGAAATGAGTGGAATTGCCAAAATTCTGGAAGACGAAGTACTGCGTGGAGGAATAGAGATCAGAAAACCTGCAGCCGGATACCCAGAATTCCGCTACTGTCCACAAAAATCGGAACAAGCATTGCGTATGAGTCAATCCTCGTCAATGGTGTCAGAACTCGCGCCGCTCGTGTTTTTTCTGCGCGATGTCGTTCGTCCGGGTGATACGCTTATCATTGAGGAACCTGAAGCCCACTTGCATCCAGCTGCCCAAACTAAGGTTGCACTCATCCTCACTCACTTGGTTCGAGTTGGTGTCCGCGTGATCATAACAACACATAGCGACTGGCTCCTTGAGCAAATTGGCAACTTGATTCGCGAAGGCGAAGTGATGAAACTGGGAAAAAATCAGTCAGAACCTACGACTTGGTTGACGAAGGAAGAAGTTGGCGCGTGGTGGTTCCGCACAAATAAACCGGTAAAGGAAATTCCATTTGACAGTATTGAAGGCATAGAGCCGAAGGACTACTATGACATTGCTGAGGAACTCCATAATGACGCTGTAGAATTCCAACAGCATCTCCTGAATGAGGAAGAACTCAGTGATGATGAATGAGATTCTCGGCGACATTCGAGAAGAAATTGGTGAAGTAAACCTTATTAACTCTTGTGGCGGACGTGGATGTCGTGTGGATATGGTTGATATCCCAAGCGAACGGATTATAGTAAACGTAGACACAGCGTTCCCTGCACACCAGATCGCGGGCAAACGGTGTGACCGCATTCTCGTTTACGGAGATACAACCCAAAACAGGTTGGTTGTGGCTTTTATTGAACTCAAGAGCGGGACCTTTAAAGCAACAGATGTGTGCGCCCAACTGCAAGCGAGTGTGAGTTTGTTTTCTAACTTAATACCGCGAGTTCTCGAAATTACTTGCATTCCGATTCTGTTCCACGGTAGAGGCGTTTCCAAATTACAACTTAAAGATCTCAATAGGTCTCCCGTGCGCTTCCGAAATCAAAAATTTCCCATTCGGTTAAGCAGGTGTGGCGTACCAAGAAATTTAGCCAGTGTGTTGTCGCGATCTGGTAACCTCTGAGCACGACTGCTCCAATTGCTATCAAGGTAGTTCGGGCACAATTCCCTTAAGTGCACTGTCCTGTTGTGCAAAAGTCTTGAGTTCCGGGTTGAGGTTTACTGCCTGAGTGAGCGAGTCTATCGCTTTTTGTGATTTGTCCTCTAATGCGTAAGCACACGCAAGATTGTAATGAAGTCGAGCAGTTTTTGGAAAGGTTTGCAGGGCGCGTAGGCACGCCTCACGCGCTTCTGCCGCCAGGTTTTGCGCGAGGTAGGCGGTTGTTAGGTTGATATAGCCTTTCGTAATATCTGGTGCTATCTCAATCGCTTTCTGAAAACTCTCAATAGCAGGGGCATACTCCTTTACGCTGGCATACAGGTGTCCGAGGTTATTGTAAGCCGAGGAAACCGATGAATCTTTCGTGAAGAAAATGGTGCGCGTCTTATTTTGGATCGCCTTCTGATATGCTTCAATCGCTTGGTTTGCTTCACCTTTGTGCATCAGGAAAGTTGCCTTCCGATAGTGGTCGTTGAACTGGGTTTGATGATGCCAGACCCAGATGAATAGCACCGTTACTCCGAGGCAGAACGTCATACAGATAATTCTAAAAACCTTATTGCCAAGTGTCTGTTCCTCTTCTGTAGGTGGATTTTCTGTAATTGGATTCTCGTTAGAAGTCATAATTTTTTTTAACTCACAAATTTTCGTTTTCACAAAAGGAATGCACGAAATATGAAAACTTACGGATTTGGTATTATTGGGTGCGGAATGATCTCCGATTTCCATTCCGCCGCAATTTCTGAATTAGAACACGGTCAGCTTGTCGCAGTCAGTTCACGAAACGCTGAGAACGCCAAACGGCTTACCGATCGATACGATGTTGAGAGTTACGCCGATTATTCGGAGATGCTCAAACGAGACGACCTTGATATCGTTTGCGTCTGTACGCCGAGCGGTGCGCATTTGGAGCCCGCTGTCGCTGCGGCACAAGCCGGTAAACACGTCATCGTTGAAAAACCGTTAGAGATTACCTTACAACGCTGCGACCAGATTATTGAAGCGTGTGATGCAGCGGGTGTTCGACTCTGTGCTATCTTTAATTCACGTTTCACTGAAAGTACACAACTTGTTAAATCCACAATTGAGAGCGGGCGGTTCGGCAAGTTGACCTTGGGCGATGCCTATATCAAGTGGTACCGTTCCCAAGAGTATTACGATAGTGGTGGCTGGCGAGGCACATGGGATCTTGACGGTGGTGGTGCACTCATGAACCAATCTATCCATGCCATCGATCTACTCCAGTATTTTATGGGACCGGTTAGATCCGTGCAAGCGTTTACCGATACTTTAGCGCATGAACGAATAGAGGTTGAAGATGCTGCTGTCGCCGCGCTCCGATTTGAAAACGGTGCCCTCGGTGTCATTGAAGGCACAACTGCTGCTTATCCCGGTATGCTTAAGAAAACTGAAATCTCCGGCACACACGGGACTGTCGTCTTAGCCGAAGAAGACATCGTGACCTGGGAATTCGATCCCGAACTTCCTGAAGATGCGGAGATCCGCGAGAAATTCGCCCAAAAGACAGATACTGGCGGTGGTGCGTCCGATCCGCGTGCGATTAACCATGCCAATCATAGACGCCAGATGGAAAACCTGATTAATGGACTTGAAAGCGATGCCTCACATCTCGTTGATGGACGTGAGGGTCGCAAAGCCGTTGAGATTATCCTCGCTATTTACCAATCCAGTCGTGAAGGACGGATTGTTGAATTACCGCTGTGACAGCAAAACGGGGCTGTCTACTATTATTCGTAGTCAAAAACTATCTTAATCGCCTCGTCTTTCTTATTTAGAGCCATCTCGAAGCCGAGTTGCGCTTCTGTGAAAGGTAGATGATGCGTAATAATCGGGGACACATCGAAACGTCCTTGCGAAATCATATCCATCGCCAAGGGGAAATCGTTGGGCGCATCCGGTCCAACGGAACCGATGAATCGGAGATTTTTCCTGAAGAAATCAGCGAAATGGAAATCGTAGATGTGGTCGTCAGGTACCCCGAAGGCGAGAAGTGTCCCTTCACGTTTTAGAAGTTCGAGGCATTGGTTGATCGTTTCTGTTTGGTGTCCGACGACCTCAACAACCAGGTCTGCCATTCTGCCCTCTGTAATCTCTTTGACCGTGGCGACCGGGTCTTCTTTAGCGGCGTTAATCGTGTGTGTTGCGCGCATCTTCTTGGAAACTGTGAGTCGGAAGTCAACAACGTCTGTTGTGATGACCGTCCTTGCCCCAAGGTTGCTCAGCATGTGTGTAATGAGCAGCCCCATCGGTCCCTGCCCGATAACGACGGTATCAAGATTGAGGAGGTTCGGCAGCTTCCGACAGGCCCAAACCACAGTGCCAAGCGGTTGGGACATCAGTATACAGTCTTTTCGCGAATAATTCGTCAACGGTAATGTGACGCTCTCATGCGATAGGAAATATTCTGAAAGTCCGCCGATGTGGCGTGGCAGTGCAAGGACTTCATCACCTACCTTGAACTTGTCTGATTTACTGTCGGTGACAATACCGATTGCCTCGTGAATCGAAAGTCCTGGTCCCATTGGATAACTTTCTGTAGGGTGTTCAAGGACAAAGGACGGCATGTCGCTGCCGCAGATGGCACTGTGGACGGTTTTTATGATTATCGTACCGTCAGGATAGTCGGCGAGATTCGGTTGTTCTATGTCAATAATTTCGATTTGTCGTGGTGCAACAATTTGCCCAGCTCTCATATTTTTTCGTTGACTCCTTATAGGTTGAGGTTAGATAGTGCGCTTAAAACGTGTTGATGGAGTTTTCCGTTAGTCGCGACAATACCTCGATTTTCTTGCATCCGTTTGCCAGTCAAGAAATTAAGAGGTGCGCCGTTCGCGTCTGTAACTGTACCGCCTGCTTCCTCAACGACGATCATTCCCGCGGCGTGGTCCCAGATACATTCTCGATAATCCGGGTATGCCGGATTCGGGAGACGGATATAAAGAGAGGCTTCGCCACGTGAAACAATACCGTACTTGGCTTGGCTGTCCATCTGGACAGGCGGTGCTGTAATCCCGAGTGCATTCGCAATGTTGGCGTGTGCCTCGCTGTCACCATGCGTGGATTCGACACTCTCTGCAAAGCGATGTACCGTCTCTGATATGTGTACGTGTTCTAAAAGTTCACCTGTTTTGGTATAAAGTTGTGTGCCTTCGCCGCGAATTGCGGCAAAGAGGCACCCACGTTCAGTTTCTGCAGCGTCCAGTCGGTAGGGCAGATTCGGGCACCCTAAGACACCGAGTTGAACGACACCCTCAACGATATGCGCCAACGCAATCGCGTACTGATCATGGCGAAGAAAGCCTTTCGTGCCGTCAATCGGGTCAAGCGTCCAGAAGCTGGGTCCGACCTCACCACTTCCCCTATTGATCCATTCGCAGACGGTTTCTGCTGCAGGTGATGTATCTTTGCAAAAACGGTTCACGTAGTCAGTGACGCGTTCCAAGAGCGACGCGTTCTCTTTGAGTGCTTGTGCGTTCTCTTCTGCGACGATAGTGGCATCGGGGAAAGCAGTGCCAATTGCTTGACATATCAGTGCCTGCGACCCGAAGTCAGCGACGGTTACAGGGCTCCGGTCTGCCTTTTGAATTGCATCTGTTGACACCATCTCGGTTTGTACCTGTTCGCAGAGTTGTATCGCTTTTAGAACGGCATCAACGGCTGTTTGTATTTTGGCTTTCGGCTTTCGGTTTTCAGCCGTCAGCAAAGAGGATTTTTGGGTTGTCATCAGTTTCCTGTTTGATTTTAATAGTTGTCAGTACGATTTTTCTGCGAAAAATCTTTCGGTTATCAGTTATCGGACTGACGGCTATTTCAGCGACTGTTAAACTTGTTCATTGCTGTCAGGATGTCGTCTCTGACGAGGGTTTCGAGGGCATCAATGGCGCGATCGACAGTATGTGCTATCTCTATTTCTTCATCTTCCGAAAACTCGGTGAGGACGTAATCGATTAAAGCACCAACAGGTTCGCCAATACCGATGCGTAGGCGCGGAAATTCTGTGGTGTCTAAATGACGGATGATAGATTTCATTCCTTTTTGCCCGCCATCGCTGCCTTTCTGCCGTATCCGAAGTACCCCGATGTCTAAGTGAACATCATCGTAAATGATGCAGAGTTCAGGCAGTGGAATCTCAAATCGCCTGACGAGCGCGGCGACAGCGGCTCCGCTGTTGTTCATATATGTCATCGGTTTGGCGAGGATGATAGACGCGTTGTGCCATGTTGTCTGTATAACGAGCGAATTGCAGATTGATGTGTGGGTCGGCCGCGGCTGGGAGTCTCGTTGACAGAATGCTTCATAGAGTGCGTCAATCACGCGAAAACCGACGTTATGTTTTGTGTGCTCGTAGCGCATCCCTGGGTTGCCGAGTCCGACGATGAGTTTTACTTTTTTGTTCATGCTGAGTCCGGTTTGTGCCTTATTTGGTTATAAGTTATAAGTTCGGTTTTCTCCGAAAAACCTTTTTGTTAGCAGTTAAAGAGGTTTTCTATGGAAATCTTCACAGGGAATGGAACTGTTCCAAGAACCCTCTTAACTTAATAATTTATAACTGTTAACTTATAACCCTTTGTTGTTTTACTGAGGCAGCCGTAAAGGTTGTGAGAGATTAAGATGCCCGGCGATCGTTTTCACTTCCTCGCCATCGATTAGGATCTGAACCTGTTTAATATCATCAGGGAATGCGTCGAAGACGGTTTTGAGAATTGCGGTGACGGTCAGAAATTCTGCTGTTGTGCCGCCAATATGTCCATCACTGAGATGGTTTGAGAAGTCCAAGTACGCGGTCTGTTGGCTGTCGATGTAGACTTCATTGAGTTCTGTTCCACGGGGGATCGTGTTTCTGAAGTTGGGCGGTGTTTCCTGAATGAGTGCTCTAACCACCTGGCTCAGGCGTGGTCTAAGTTCTCTGTGGAGTCTACGTTCGGTTTTAATTGGGACGAGTGTGAGCGTGGTAGTATCAAGCAGAAACAGATTGACCTCTTGTGGTTCCGGTGGTGTATCTGAAGGGTTGGCGGCAGTCGGTAGCAGCGGTGGCGCAATTGGCATCACTACTTGCTTTGACCTTTCGATGAGCAATAGTGTCATACCGAGACAGATGAGAACTGCAATGAAGGTTATTCCCCAAATGACTAAGAGTCTCGAAAAACCAGCATTGTTAAATAGTTGTCGGTTGTCGATTTGCCTCGCAGTGAGAGTTGTTCGGTTAAGAGGCAAACGCTGATAATAAAGTTTTTCTCTTAACTGATAACCGAAAGGTTTTTCGCAGAAAAACCGAACTGAAAACCGATAACCCTTTGTTCTATGAGACGTATTTGTTGCTGCCTGATTGTTTATCATAGGTCTTCCTGTCATAAACCGTTTGATGTTCGATTATTCTATTGGTGTTGCGGAAGTCTGCTGGTTGACAGAAGATATGTATCGTTGGAGTGCGCGAGTAATTGCTTGTGAAACGCTTTCGGTGTACTCAGCATTAGAAAGTTTGTCTAAGTCCTCGACGTTGGAAAGGTAACCGAGTTCTAAAACGACAGCGGGCATATAGGCTTCAGATAAGGCGATGAGCGGGAGGTTGATAATCTGAACCGGGGTTTCTGTTAGAAAGTTCAGTTCCGTTTGTAGTGCGCGTGCGAAGTCATGGCTCTGCTTTAAAAAATTGACTTGGGTGAGAACTTTTAGCCGTTGTCCTGTGAGTGCTGGCTTGGTGGTACTTGGGAAACGGATTTGTCCTTTGGGGTTGTTGAGGTAGATCCTGATGCCTTTTTCATGGGGTGAGAAAGAGGCGTTACAGTGTAAGCTGAGGAAAAGTTGGCCTCGATTCTGCTTAGCGACCTGAATGCGCTCAAACTGTGTTCTTTTGGTGTCTGTCTCGCGCGTGAGATGAACCTGTACGCCCTGCTGTTTACTGATCCGTTGAAGTTGTTTTGCGAGTGCGAGGACGATATTTTTCTCAAGGATCCCGGTGCTGCCTTCGCAGCCTTGGTCGTCTCCACCGTGTCCTGGATCGACAATAATGCTCCAATTTTGGATGTTGTCTGTCTCTACGGATGTCCATGTGCTTTTCGGTCTTATCTGTAACCTATTCAAGTTGGAATTGTAGATGACATCAACATCGTTGAGAATTGGCAGGAGTTGCTTAAAAAAGGCGATGGGCAGCATGGGACGCTGGGCGATAATGATGGGCGGTGTAGAGAGTGTGAGTGTCTGTCCACCATCAATACTAACTGTCGGTTTATCCATTTGCAGGCGGATTTCCCTGCCTTTGATTTTAAGGGTGAGTCGTTTTCGGGGATGGTTATATTGATGGGTCGTCGCGGGATCAATGACCTGCTTCAGCGCGTCAACGGGCAGGTAGACCTGCGTTTCTCGGTGTTGTGCAGGTACTTCCGCGATGGTTTTCCCATCAGCGTCAATGAACCGGACGGAGGGTTGTTGTGCAATACTGCTAAGCGTGGCAGCAAAGACAAGAATGCCTAAGGAAAGCACGCCAGCTTTAAGAGGGACAGCGTACCTATTGACGTACTTTCCTTGTGCTTTCGCGTTATTCGTCTTCGTCGTCGTCCCTGCGCCTACGGGAGATAACTTCTGGTTCCGAAGGCTGTTCAGCGGCTTCTTCACCTTCTTCACCTTCACCTTCACCTTCTTCACCTTCTTCAAGCTCTGGTGTTTCTTCTTCAAGTTGGACGCGCGGTTGGCTGACCGTCGCTATAATCCGTTGGGGTTCATCCAGGATTTCGATGTCCTCATCAAGGCTTAAATCACTTACGTAGATAGAATCACCGATGTCCAATTCACCCACGTCAACCGAAATATCAGTTGGCGTTCGCATAGGCAGACAGTGAAGTGACACGTGGCGGAGCGGAAATTCGAGGACGCCGCCCTCCTGCACGCCAGGTGGATTCCCTTCCAAGACCACCGGTACGGCTGATGTCACAGGTTCATCGAGTGAGATTCTGATGAAATCCGCATGGACCAACGTGTGCTTTTCCACCGGATGGCGTTGAATTTCTTTGATAACAACGGTTTCACTCTCCGCGTCACCGATGACCATATTAATGACGACGTTTTCGCCGTACGTTCGTAGAAATTGGTTGAAGGCTCGCGCGTTGAGTTGAATCGACACGGTGTCTTGGGCGCGCCCATACAACACAGCGGGGACCCCACCTTTACGGCGTAGGTCGCGTGCGCTCTGCTTCCCGAAAGTGTCGCGTTGTTGAACCTCTAATTTTGCTTGTAGCATGACATACTGCCTTTTTCTCTATGTATTCAAGAACTGCGTTAAAAAGGAGACAGGGCGGGTAGGATTCGAACCTACGCATGCAGGTGCCAAAGACCTGTGCCTTACCGCTTGGCCACCGCCCTTTAATTAATCATCAATGTATACACCGACAGGACTGGTTACCGTCGTCTCGCAAAAGTTGACTTTATTTTTGAAGTGTGATTCGCTCTGGCGTGCGGCTTCACTGTCATGCATTATGGCGAACAGCGTCGCACCACTCCCTGACATCAACGCGCCATAACAACCGGACTGCGTAGATAGCTCGGTTTTTAGCGCAGCGATTTCGGGGTGCTTGGAAAAAACAGGTATCTCAAGAAGATTGTAAAGATTTTCCCCAATGCTGAGGGTATCACCCTTCTCTATGTGAGTCCTTATAATTATACTGTCTTTTTCAGGCTTTGTCAAGGGAAAGTTTAACTTTCTAAAAATAGCTGCTGTCGAGACTTCAATGCCTGGGTTTAAAAGGAGAAGGGGTAGATCGGGGAGTGCGGAAAGACGCGTGAGTTGGTCGCCGATGCCTTGCCCTAATGCTGCACCACCGTACAGGCAAAACGGGACATCTGCGCCTAACTGCGCTCCAAGGTGCATCAGGGTTTCTTGTGTCAAACCGAGTCCAAAAAGTTCGTTCACGCCGTGAAGGGCAGCAGCAGCGTTCGCACTTCCGCCTGCGAGTCCAGCTTCCACCGGGATCCGTTTGTGGATGTCAATTGCGATACCGCCGATGCCACCTACGGTATCATTGAGCAGCTGCGCCGCTTGATATGCCAGATTGCGTGAATCGCAGGGAACCGCTGGATGTTCACAGTGAACGGTTATGTCTTTCGTCCGTTGTTTTCGGAGGATAACATCGTCGTGCAAGCCGATGGAATGAAAGACCGTTTCGAGGTTGTGATAGCCGTCCTCGCGTTTGCCGACGACATTTAGATAGAGATTGATTTTGGCGTGGGCGCGGACTCGTATATTTCGCACGGTTAGATCCACTACTGTGCTAATTCCGACAACGGGATGGTTTCAAAATCCTCGGATAGAAATGGTGCGGGGTCAAACTTGCTATCCTTAATCTCAACGTTCAATTCGATTTTAGTGATTTTCACAGCGACCCGTGTCTGTTCGAGTGGACGTTCGATTTCGACCTTATGTGGACGCAAGATACCACTAACCTCTCGATAATCGGAGAAGGCAGCGCGCTGCTGAAGCACTCCATTTTCATCGTAGATGTGCCACTCCGTCACTCGCGGTTCACCTTCACGGTCAAACAGGGTGACGCTCTCTACATGTCCCTCTTTGATTCCCGGACGCGTGATGGTCAATTTTGCACCGGAACTTTCAACGGATGTGAAATTATCCGTGCGTCCATCAAGGAAAGGATTGGCGAAGATGGCACTCAACACATCTGACACGCGCAGGTCTACACCAAAAATCTCTTTTAAAGCCCCGTCGGATAGTGGCCCGTAGTAGGTTCTTTCTTCGTTCAGAAGTGCAAGTACGAATTGATTCTCGTCTCGATTAGCGATTACGACTGCCCGTGGTTCGTTGATGGGGCCTAATGCTTGGATCAGGAGTAACTCGCCACCGCTTTCTGATTTTTTATACCACAACGATTCTCGGACTTCTTCGCGCTGATCGCCTTCCTCAATGGTGACTGCCATCTGGATAATCTTTAAAGAGCCAGTTAAATCGTATCTCGCTTGCAGTGTATTGAGGATGCCGTCCACTTCCGCACGGGTGGCGGGTGACAATTGAATGTTGGTAGAGCTACTTACACATCCGATAACAACTGCGAACAGGAAGACAAAAAGGATCCTTTTAGAGGTGCCCCTTGTGATTCTCATTAGTTTGATAAACATAAATAAATATAAAATATAAATGGCTAATTTACAAGAATCTGTACAAAACTTTTAGTCACTCGATCAATGGTATCTCTTACATCAAATAGCGCGTCTTCTGCGTGATATAACTCATCTTTCTCAAGTTTTTCATAAGGTAAAGCAATAGCATATTCGACCGCTGCAACTTCATAGCAAATCTCTCGAAATTGCCGCGAGTTTGTGGTATTGCCCCCGGTTTCAAAGGCATTGGCGATCTGGGGATGATCTAAGTTTATAAAAATTGTTTTTGTGTTTCCATCGTACCTTGATCGATTTTGTCCAGCAGTGAAGTGCTCGAATTCAATGGAAAAAACGGCTTTTTGGCGGTTTCCACCGCCTCTAACAGTCCTCTTTTTTTCCATCTGTTTATTCCTACGTCGTGCAGTTGATCCTGAACTTGAAACGTTTCCTAGATCAGTATGTTCATCCGATTCTCTCGGTGTTTGCACATCATCACTATCTGGCAAAAGTTCACCTTCGCCATTAAGAATTTCGTTCACACTTCTATTTCCAAAGCGTTTTGAAACTCTTTGAGCTAATTCAAGTTCTATTTCCTGTTGTGCAAAGTCTCGGTTGAGAATGTCTGAGATCTTTTCAGCTTCTTTCACTAACTTTGCTTGTATTTCTGATTGGCGTTCTTCGCGAGCTTGTCTCACGAAATCCGATCTTATTTCTTCAAGTTCCTTTGAAAGCCAACCTAGCAGGACCACAACAATAGGATTTTGCCGGTTTAGTGTATTATTTCTTGTGTTATCAAAGGCCGGAATTGGCCATTCACCATCCTCTAGGATAGGCACATCTATCTGTCCAAAAATATGATTCGCATTCTCTTTCCTTTCAATTCCCGCGAGAGTTGTTTCATGCCAGATGCCGTATGATAGAATATCAATCCCTCGGGTATCATCATCTAATGGCACAGGGGACACCTTCACATTCAACGATACATTGCCAATGAGTTTGGCAATTTCTATTGGCGGAAAACGCTTAAACTGCTTTATAAATGGAGGTTCTTCAAATTTACACACATGTCCGTTTACAGCGACACGAGCACGGGTACGATAACGGCTTAGATGCCGTTCAAGGTATGAAATGACTTTGTTAACGTTTGGTCGCTTTATATTTAATTCCCGTATGATTACGATTGTTCCATCATCTTCATGAGTTGACTGATTCACTTTGATATCTCGAACAGAAAATGGTTCACCATTCTGTGCACGTTCAATGTCTTCTCTGTGTAATTCAACGACATTCCTTGAGCCTGCCTGGATTGTGTCAATTCGGAAAGAATTTGCCAAGCCAAAGGCAGCACATTTGCCTGTACCAAACCGTCCTCGGACTTTCTTCCCTTGTTTTCTGAGGATATTCTCTCCGTGCATTTGGAAGAACTTGCCTAACTCTTCTCTAGACATCCCACAACTATTGTCAGATATTCTAACCTCGTGATTTGTTATCTCGATCGCGATGACTACTATAATACCATCTTTAGCAGCATCCAAAGAGTTGGCAACATACTCCCAAACCACCTTGGGCATAGTATTAAAGTATGCAGCGTTCTGGAGAAAATCCCTAGCCACATGTGAAGTTACTTCAATAGATTGTTGTATTGACATTACTGTATCTCCTTTGGAAATTTTGTTTGAAGTAGATCCCATAGCCTTGATAGAATATTATCATCAATTACTGTGTTCGCTATGATGGCGTACCGTCTGTGTCTAGCTTTAGTCTGGAAATATTCATTCACTCGTGCAAACTCGTAAAAATCTTGCAACGCTATTGCTTTAGACTTGCCACTAATGAATAGTTCGTAAGCCCTTGTGCTGCGCAAACGTTTACGTTCTACTTCTTGATTTGCAAGGATAGAAGTTGATCTGACTTTAATTGAAATTTTCTCATGAATAGCATCAAGGTCTATGGTTTTTATCCACTTCAAGCCTGTAGGACTTAACATCCATCCTTTGGCATTGTTTCCGACAACTAATCCGCCATTTTGAGTTTTTTTTGCACTCCGCAGGGCGACACTAACAGCATCCAAATCAATTCGTTCAGGGTATTTTCGCCAATTAAAACGCCCAGGGGCAATATCATTTACCGTGATAGCAACTTCCTCACGATCAACATACGTTGTGTCTCCGTTTAAGAGTGCTACAGCTATTGTAATGAGTTGTGGTTTTGAGAATTCATTATTTTGCATCTGTTCTTACCTTTTCTATTGCAACAGTTCTTTCCCATGTATTGAATATAAATTTCAGGCGATTCCCTGACTGACAATTTAGCAATTCAAAAGGCTTTTTCAGATGTCGAAATTCATTCTCAGTGACATTCAGTTTGCCCACTTCTTCACCCGAGAGGTAGCAACTCCAAGTACCGCTTAGATTTGGAAACTGTTCAGAAAAAATAGTCCCTTGTCCTATGACCATAGCACTAACAGTGAAACTTACTATGACACTTCCGTCTATACCGTAATCAACTTCTAGATCAAGCGATTGCCGTTCTCCATTCGCTTTGGCACGTTCTATGTCTTGATAGTTTATTGACCTTCCCCGGATTTTGTATAGAGCGGTTTCTATCCTCTCAAACAAAGGAGAATACTTCAAAGTTGCATGTAAGGTAGGAAAGGACAAATCGCTTTCTATGAAAGCGTGAACTAATTCTGAATGATGTACCACGGAGCCGATTTGCTCTAAACAATCCATTATGATGGTTTCACCTGCGTTTAGATTTTGGTCAGATGTGCCATCCCAATAATATAATCCGTTTTCACATTTGTAATCATGAATTCTGACTATTTCATCCATCACATCAGGAGGGGGAACAGGAAATTGTGTTCTTGATAATATATGTCGAAGTCCGGAACATACATCATCAATAGACACTGGCCCACAATAGTGAAATATCTTACGGATTCCCTGGTGGAAAACGTCGTGTTTTGAGGTTTCGCGCGGACCTTTTAGTGCTTTTGGGATAAACCAATCTTTAGAGAGAGTTCTGTACCCTAGTCCTTGTAATATGTCTTTTATCTCTTCTATCTCCCTTCCTATTTCTTGGGATAGCCATATAGCATATACGCCCCCGGAATGCTTGGTGTGTCGATTGATAAGTCTTTTAATTTTACCAGGCAAAGTATCACGAGCATGTAAAATCCTAGCTTTGACATTTGGACTACCAGCGGCAGCAAGTTGGACCGCATATTGCAGGTTTTCGGACATTTGTATCCAAGGTGCATTACAATCGCCTAGCATATTGCAGATTGCAATCATAACCTCAACAGCATCTTTACCGATAAGATTTTGTGATCTCCAATTACCGACGAGCCCTGATAAACGAATGCGTTTTGCCCATTGTTCATAGGTAATATTAAGATCCATGTCTCTAGCAATAAGGAGAACTGACTGCATTCTGAGCAAAGTAGGTCTACCTTTGAGGTCACTGATAGATTTAGTTTCAAATATGGTACGAAGGTTGTCATTCATCTGGTTTTTAAGTTCATTGTCCATTTGTCTGACTCTTTCTCGCGAAACATCTATTTCTTGTCCAATTTGCGACAAGGTTTTCCGATCAAAACCATACCTGGATAGCAGAATAGTCAAACAGTGCTGTTCAGAGATATTGTTAAGGAGAAATTCTATTTCCTCACAGATGTTAAGCGATGACCCTAAAATGGTCGCTAATATTTTGTATGCCTTATTGGTTTCAATTGTTTCACTTTTTACAAGCCAATCTTTCACAGATCTATCGGCAATCCTTGCTTCTTCGTGCAGCAATTCCGCTGACAGTTGCTTGGCTATTAATTGTGATTGCCATTTGATGACATGCTTTGGAACTTTTTCGGGATTGGTTAAGTTTAGTTGCTCAATCTCTTCTCTCACAGAACGATCTGCAATTAACAGTTGCTTGGCTATTAATTGTGATTGCCATTTGATGACATGCTTTGGAACTTTTTCGGGATTGGTTAAGTTTAGTTGCTCAATTTCTATACCTGCATCTGCGTTTGCTTTAACTTCTGGTGCATCGTTAATTTCCACATGAGCCAGGCTGTTTTTTATTTCTAAAATGCTTTTTTTCCCAAGTCCCTGAATAGCCTGGATTTTGCCCGATTCAACAAGCCTCACAACCTCACCAACCGTCTGAATACCTGAGCCGATCAAGGCATTGAGGGCACGATTAGTTAGGTTGAGCCTCATAATAGAATCTTCTTGTGAGAGATGGAAACAATTTAGGGAAAGTTGGCTCATAAGCAAAATCTTTATTCTATGCTCAGGACGATATAACGTGACTTGGTAACACATAGCACTCCGCTGGAGTGCGCGAACTGGGAATGCCTTTTTCTATAGACATGGCACTCCGCTGGAGTGCAGTATTTTATCGGAGTTCCATGAGTGTGCGAAACTCACAAAAAAGGACATAGACTCTTGGAAATTCAACTTGCACGTAACACGAATTGCCCAAACTTTAGTCCATTTACTCTATTAGTTTGTCACATCTAAACTGATAGGCGGTTCGTAGTGGTGCAATTTATTGCGCCATAGGAAAGGCGATTTATCGCCTTACTACCAACCGGGTTTAAGCCTCATTTAAAAGCGGACAAACTAATAGGAGTATATCACAATTGCAGTCTCATGTTCAGCAATTTTCATGCTCTTTCCAGAGGCATTCAATTCTCTGGAAAACTCTCCAATTATCAAATTGCTTTCGGATGACGCATATCTCAAAATCCGCGTAATCTGTGTAATCCGCGATTCAGACAATTCGACAATTGAATACCTCTGACGCTTTTTTTCCAAGTGAACGGCGACTTACGACAAAACTTCTGACATCGATTTTTCGACGATATTAACGGCTTCTTCAACGTGTCCTGCGTTGATGTTGAGCGGCGGTAAGAACCGGAGGACATAATCGTTAGTGCATATCGTGACAAGCCCGTTCTCAATACATTGTGCTGCGAGCGGTTTGGCATCGACCTCCATGACTAAACCACGGAGTAAGCCTTTTCCGCGGATCTCTTTAATCGGATATTTATCCTTGAGTTCCATGAGACCACCTGCGAGATAATTCCCCATTTTTACAGCGTTCACGGCGAGGTTCTCTTCGAGAATCGTTCTGACAGTTGCGGATGCCGCTGCAGTGACTAACGGGTTCCCACCAAATGTCGCTGCATGGGTGCCGGGTACGAAACTCTCTGCTATGTGTCGTTTTGCTAACATTGCACCGATGGGTACACCGCTACCGAGTGCTTTTGCCATCGTAATCACATCCGGTACAACGCCGTAACTTTGGTAACCGAAAAATGTCCCCAACCTTCCCATCGCTGTCTGTACTTCGTCAAAGATTAGTAGCAGATTATGTTCATCACAGAGTTCACGTAATCCGTGGAGGTAGCCTTCGCTTGGCATATTAACGCCGCCTTCGGACTGAATCGGCTCGACTAAGATAGCACACGTCTTCTCGCTGATAGCGGCTTCCGTTGCTTCGAGATCGTCGAAGGGCACGTATTTGAAACCTTCAAGCATTGGTTCAAACCCGACATGGTATTTTGGCTGTGCGGTGGCGGTGATGGTTGCCATTGTGCGTCCATGGAATGAGTTATCCATGGTGATGATTTCGTAAGCATCCGTGCTGCCGCTGTCTTTGGTGTATTTCCGCGCCAGTTTAATCGCTGCTTCATTCGCTTCGGCACCGCTATTACAGAAGAAGCACTGGTCCATATCGGAGTTATCGATAAGGAGTTTTGCGAGTTCTGCCTGTGGTTGAATGTAGTAGAGATTGGACGTGTGCAGCAGGTTACCAGCCTGCTCACGGATGGCTTCGACGACTTTTGGGTGACAATGTCCTAAACCGTTGACAGCGAGTCCACCAAGGAAGTCGAGGTATTTTTTCCCATCGGCATCCCAGAGATAGGGTCCCTCGCCTTTAACGAATGCAAGGCTTCTGTCGCCGTAAGTATTAATAATATATTCTGTTGCCATCGCTTTAATTTCAGCGGTTGTCATTTTTTATCTATGGCCTCCTGTTCTGCTCTCTAAATGTAAAGCAAAGACAAATTATGCCATTTAAGGCATAATTTCATTACGAGCAGGTTTCTGGTTAATTCATGATGCTTCTGGGACGTGTGCGTTCTGTCCCTTCTAAAACTACCAATTTGTATAGGCACCGTCGTCGCGTTGATAGCCGTGGGGCGGTCCATATTCTTGCGTTGTGACGTTGGTAAGCGCGTCTTCATTGAATTCGATACCGAGTCCTGGACGTTCAGGCGGTAAAAGGTAGCCTGCTTCCCAAGGCACCTGCACGGGGAAAACGTCGGTCATTGAGGACATTGGGGCGCGCGGCTGTTCCTGTACACCGAGGAGTGCTGATGACAAGGAGAGATGCAGACACGCCGCTGCGGATACAGGTCCTAATGGATTGTGCGGTGCTATGTAGATATAATGCGTTTCGCACCATCCTGCAATTTTACGTGCTTCCGTTAACCCACCAGCGATGCAGAGATCAACGCGGCAGTAATCCATGAGATCTTCTTCGATGACTTCTCGGAATGTCCATTTACTGTCAAATTGCTCACCGACTGCAATTGGCACCGAGGTCTGCTGCCGAAGTCGTCTGAGACTGGCGGGGTTTTCTGCTCGAAGGGGGTCCTCAATGAAAAATGGGTCGTACTGTGCGACCTTGTTACAGAAATCAAGGCTGTCTGCTGGATCGAGGCGGGTATGTACGTCAATCAGTATTTCGAGATCGTCGCCGAATGCGTGACGGACGGCTTCCACCTGCTTAAGGCAGTTTCGGATCGCGCGTCTGGGTTCAAACGTCCCACCGCTGTCAGAATGATCAACCACGCTCCATCGAACGAACTTCCAACCGGCTTCGTAGGTTTGCCGACAGCTCTCGATGAGTGCATCAATTGTGCCGCCGCCGTTATGCGGATAGCAGACGACTTTGTCTCTTGTACGTCCGCCTAACAGTTCATAGACGGGGACGTTCAACGCTTTTCCTTTGATGTCCCAGAGCGCGATATCTATGGCACTCACTGCGGCGGATTGGACGACACCGCCGGGGAAGAAGCCGCCACGGAACATCACTTGCCAGAGGTGCTCAATGCGAAACGGATCTGCGCCGATAAGGAACGGCTCAAATGAGCGAATGACTTCGGCTAAAGCGAGTGCACGGCGGCGTAACCCGCCCTCTCCGACACCGTAGATACCGGCATCGGTTTCGACCTTCACGAAGAAATGACCGCTTTCTGAAACAAAGGATTTGATATTGGTAATTTGCATATTCTGCCCTCAACCTACGATTTCTGGTGAATTTCCGATCCTATTATGAATAAGGCGAGTTGCCAGTTTTTTATTTACATAGTACCGCTACGGGGTGCGGTGTCTTGCATGTCGAATTTTTTATAGACATAACACCCCTATAGGGTATAAAGAGCAAGTTCCCGTTGAAAAATCTATGTCTAAACCTGCGAGATCTATTAGGTAGCGTCTTGGGTTATAAATAGGTTTAATCCTTTGTGGCGGTTCGCACAACTATACCAAGCGTCAGGAGAAACGCCACAAACACACTGACTACGAACCATTCCATCACAATTCCTCCAATTTATTAATCTTTCGTTTCGCGACACTGTTTATCCAAATGATTGCCAGCATAACCAGAAATGCCGCGACTCCACCAACTACAAGCAGAAGCGTTTGCCCTGTACCGTAATTCTCAACTAACCAAGCGATCAAAGAAAGGGCAGTCGCGAGGAAAATCGCAAAGACAACCTTTAACCAACCGATTTCTTCCTTAACCTTATCAATATGTGCCATAAATAACACTCCTAATATAGTCTTTTAAATTGAAACCCAGCGGGTTTACTTCGTTCAGTTCAACCTACTGACTATACTGCATCTAATGTTGGCGTATTGTCTTGACAGTGGACCGGACGGAAGAGCGTCTGACGTTTGAACGGCATCTCTTTGAGGTGCTTCGGGTGTGGGTCCCACTTATGCCATTTATTCCCGACAGTGTTGTAGCATTGAAAAAGTGCGACGCGATCGACTTCTTCGTCTGTCCATTTTGCTCCGGTGTGTGTGATTGCCTCTGTGAAAACCAGCATGGAACCAGCGGGACAGGTGTAGTCCTCCCAGAGCGGTGAATTGCGATCCGCCGTTGATTTCGGCGCAGGGAACGCCCCTTTATGGCTACCAGTGAGGAACATTGTGCCCCCACCGCCTTCCTGGACCGGGTTGAGTTCCCAGACGACACGCGTCAATCCACTGTGTGCCTTGTCGTGGTGCAGATGATACGTATGCGAGTTGCCGGGGAAGTTGAGCATCCCGCGTCCGCCGTGCGGTTGGAAATTGTCGTGCCCGTTCGCTCGGATGGTTAGAAACGTGCTTTCCAGTCGGAATCCGTAGCAATTCTCGTTGGCATAACCGGAGGTCAGAAACTCGTTCATGAATCCCAACACAACGGGATGATCTGTTAGGGATTCCAGGGGGCCGCCGATAGAAGAACGATGGTGTTCGGGGATTGATTCGGGGTCCTGTTTGAGTTGATAACAGAACTCACGCATCTCTTTAATCTCTGTTTCGCTGAGTACGCCTGGGAACAAAAGCCATCCACGGGTATCAAAGAGAAACCGTTGTTCTTCCGTGAGTGGGATCGGTGATAGATTGTCGGCATTTGTCGTTGGATTGGGCATGGTTTTTTCCTTAGAGGAATAGTTGTCAGTTTTTAGTAGTTGTCAGTTGTCAGTACGGTTTTTCTGCGAAAAACCTTTCAGTTTTCAGCAAGAGACTTTGGGATTATCAGTTATCTCTTTTAACTGATAACTGAAAACTATTTATACAAACGTTCGTCTTCCAATGATAGCCATGTGCCGTAGTCGCGTGGCATCTCTTTTGTTTCCGCTAAGCCTGCTTCGGCGCGCCACTGTAATAGTGGGTGCTCGCGGTTTTTCTGGGGCAGCTCAACGCGCGTGCCGTGAACAGCAGACTCGAAGATTGCCATTAGAATTTCGATAACGTGACGACCTTCTTCGCCGTTAGATTCGTGTTCTCGATCCTCGTCTAATGCACTCACATATTCGTCAACGAAGCAGTAATCGTCGGCATCCGCGCCTTTGTCTGGGTCAAAATGCTCAGGGTAGATAGATGGGAGTGCCTGCCACTGGTCGTGTGTGCCGTCAGGGACGAAATGCGGTGTCGGTAGCCACCACGATCCTTTTAATTCCGACCAGAGGAGTCTGCCTTCAGTGCCGTAGAGTTCCATCATGTACGCATCGGTATCCACCTTTGGGAATCTGTGTTGGATAAGGGTACCGGTGACGTTTCCGTCAAATTGAAGTGTTGCTGTGACGTATTCGCCCGCAACTGTTCCCATACCTGCTGGTGAGGGGAGTACGTCGTCGTGTTCGATGGCGCGTCCACCTGCTGTCGCTTGTGTCACAACGCTTCGGCATTTCCCACCGAAACGGAGCATGTTGTTGACGACATGCGTTCCGATGTTCATTAACCCGTAACCGGCGTAGTAGCCTTTCCCACTGGCGTAAATGTAGCGAATGTCACCGATTTTTCCTTCGTCTAAGGCTTTTGCTATTGCCTGCATTGATGGGCTGGTACGTCGTTGATGATGGACAGCGACGCGAGCGTTTTTCGCTTTTGCCTTCGCCAGCACCTCGTCCGCTTGAACGAGATTAATACAGAGAGGTTTTTCTACCTCAATATTCACGCCGTGTTCAAGGACACGCATGCAGAGTGGATGGTGTGCCTCTGTTGCCGTGGGGATCGCAACAATATCGGGAGCCGTTTGCTGGATCATCTCGTCTAAATCGGTGAAGTGTGCGGAGACGTTCACGATGTTGCCGAGTGTCTCTAAACGCTCTTGGACGAGGTCGCAGAGTGCCACGATTTCAGTGCGGGGATGTGCGTGGTATGCCTTTGCTGCCGAAGTGCCGCGACTCCGACACCCCAGTATAGCAACGCGGTAATTTTTCATAATTTTTAACGATTGGGTTTCCGCTCGGCCTTTTCAGTCCCACACGCTGATCGCTATGGGGATCCCTGTCAAAAGCCGGTTTGCGATGCGCCTCAACCGTCCTTGTAGCGATTAAGTTTGTTTAAAATCTCGGACTCTCGTACCAGGTCTGATGGTAATATGATAATCTTAATCTATTAAGAATCTGCTGTCAAGTTTTTTGTCGGTTTATTCCTTTAAAATGTTACACCAGTGTAACATTTCGACATAGAGGTTATTGGCAGGGAATCCACTGGTTGTAAGGGTTTAGAG
>VYCT01000073.1 GCA_009843785.1 Candidatus Poribacteria bacterium
GGTTAGGAAACCGAACCTACCGGGGGGAGGAAAGTGTCTCTTTATTTTTAGGTTTGACTATAGTTATTCGTAGGTAAGGACGCATATTTGATATTTTTCTTGACATTTTTCATAGAAAATGTTACATTTATGTCAAAAGTGTATGGAGGCACGCGATGGGATTTCCTGTTTACGATTACCGTAGAGATGTCCGCAATGTCTTGGTGACCCCGCAAATTCGTTCACGGTTCTTGAAAATGGAGCCTGGGCAGAGTGCTCAGCTCCATAGCCACGACTTAGGCCATGAGATTTTCCTGATTCTCGAAGGGCGCGTTGAATTTGAAATTGACGGTGAAACCGAAGAGCTGGGCCCTGGGCAGATGTGCGTGGCTTTGGCAGATCAACCGCATACAGTGCGCGTTCTCGGTGATGAACCGATGACGATGTATTTGTCCGTCACGCCACATATCCATCCGACGCATACGCCACGTACAGCAGATGGCGAGCGGCTTCCGCATAATTTCACGCCTGCTCGCGCTTATGATGTTGAGCCGGATATGCAGGTATCCGTATCGGAACTCGTTGCGCGCCAGAACCATGCCGCAGCATTGCTTGCGGAACTGACAGAAACGTGTGCAGCCGTGCAGCAAGAGATGGGGAATCAACTCAAAGCGGCACTCGCTGAAGGTGATGCGGAAGCTGCGACAGCAGCGCGCAAAGCGATGTGGGAAGCCCTTTATCCGGTTTACAAAGCGGCTGCTGAGTTAGCCGATGTTTGGAACGCCCTTGCCCCACGCGTAGATGCGTAATTTGTTTTTAATTTGTTTTATATCTAAGGTTTATGGTATACTTAAGATAACAATAAGGGTATGTTCGTCCGATTGGCGAAAATTGTCTATTTTAAACTTTAAACCGAATTTAATTTGACAACGTTATAACATCAGGGTAAACTTACCTTTTAAGAAAACCTCGTTTAAGCGAACCGCTTTTGTGCCTTTAGCAAAAACATATCACTCTGGGGGATATCCCATATTCGCGAACGAGGCGCTGATCTCTATACCACTATGGTAAAGAAAACGTCACAATCATTTAATGAATTATAAGGAGTGTCTTATGAAAGACCAGCTTTTTAGTAGGAAAATCCTGTTTTCCTTATTAGCTGTTGTAATGTGTTTAGGATTTACAGCCATGAGTTACGGTCAAGCCGTAGTGTCTGTGGAGCCTGCTACAGTTGAATCCCCGGCAGCCGGGGAAGAGCTCATGGTGAGTATTAACATAATGGGTGGTGCAGGTGTCGTTGGATATGAAGTTGATGTATCCTTCGATCCAACTGCCCTTGAGTATGTCTCAAGTGCGAACGCAGATTATTTGCCTGCAGGCGCATTTGCGACACCAGCTAAGGTATCCGATGCAGGTGATAGCGTTAAAATCGCGGCAGCTTCTCTGGCAGGGGCAGCACCGGATGGTGATGGCACGCTTGCTACGGTTACGTTTAAAGCTCTTGAAGCAAAAGCATCCACGATTGGTATAGCGAACGTTATCCTCGCTGGTGCCAATGATACTAAACTTGAAGTCACATCTAACGATGGCATGGTAACTGTTGCTGCTGCTGACGGTGAAGCTGCTGACGGTGAGGCTACCGACGGTGAAGCTGTTGAAGAACCTGAAGTTGCTGAAGAACCCGAAGTCGAGGAACCTGAAGTTGCTGATGGTGAAACTACTGACGGTGAGGCTACCGACGGTGAAGCTGTTGAAGAACCTGAAGTTGCTGAAGAACCCGAAGTCGAGGAACCTGAAGTTGCTGATGGTGAAACTACTGACGGTGAGGCTACCGATGGTGAAGCTGCTGAAATGCCTAAGAGCCAGATGTTCGAGATTAAACTCACGAACCTCACTGAGGGTGAACACGGTGTCAGTGGACAAACGTTCTCACCCGCGATCTTCGCAGCACACCCTGCTGGTGTTAAACTTGCTGTACCCGGTGAACCCGCGAGTGAAGCGATTGTTGCAATGGCTGAAGGTGGACAAACCGCTGGACTCGAAGCACTTGCAGCGGCTGCTGGCGCAGATGTCGCGATCGCTATGAATGAGGATGGGTCGCGCAGATATACGATGCCAGGGCAATCCTCAACGGTTACCCTAACGGCTGACATGACGAACTCTTCACTGTCTGTCGGCACAATGTTAGTCTCAACCAATGATGCGTTCATCGCGGCTATTGACGTACCGCTCTTTGATGAAGATGGCATGCCTGTTACTGCAACGATCGAATTGATGGCTTACGATGCCGGTAGTGAAGATAACACAGAGATGGCTTCTGATATTCCGGGGCCGCTCGGTTTAGATGCTGAGGTTGATCCGCCAGGCAGTAATGCCCGTGTTCCGACCGAAGATGGCGTGATTATGGCACACGAAGGTATCCAAGGCGGTGCTGATGTCAGTGACGCGTTTGCATGGGCAGAACCGGTAGCGATGCTCATGATCACACCGGTTGACGCTCCAGCACCACCGGAACCGACACCGGAACCGACACCAGAACCGACACCGGAACCGGCAGGTCCTGGTTTTGATGTTACACTCGCCCCTGGCTTGAACATGATTTCTCTTCCCTTGATGCCAGAAACGCCTTACACCGCGAAATCGTTGGCAGCAATGCTCAACGCAACAGTCGTCATCCAACTGGATGCCGCAACGCAGAGTTTCGTCGGTTATACTGTCGCTGATGAAGGCGATGGGTTTGGCATTGACGGTGGTATGGGGTATATCGTTAATACGCCCGCTGGCGGCATGGTGAAGTTCACCGGTAGCGCGTGGGATAACCAACCTGAACCGGAAGTGCCTGAGGTTGAAGAACCTGAGGTTGCTGAAGAACCTGAGGTTGCTGAAGAACCTGAAGTTGCTGAAGAACCTGAAGTTGCTGAAGAACCTGAAGTTGTAGCCGAAGGCAACGGCAACGGCAATGGTAACGGCAACGGTAATGGTAATGGCAATGGCAATGGTAACGGTGAAGGCGGAGACAATGCAGCCGCTGCACCTGCCCTTTCGACTTTCAAGAGCGCATGGGCATTCGTGGTTACGAGTGATATTCAGGGCATGGATACAGGCATAGGGTATACACTCGTTGCTGAAAATCTCCGCACTGGCACTATCGCCACGGAGAATGTTACCAGTGCTACGAGACGTTCCTCCGCTGTTTGGGCAGACCTCAACCGCAAGAGCGTCGTTGAAGCTGGCGACAAACTCGAAGTCGCACTTTACGACGACCGCGGGAATATCGTCTCGGGTCCCTTCCAGCGTACGGTTTCAACTGCTGACATTCGTAATGCATTCCTGAATCTGCAACTGAATGTTGGTGATGTGCAGCCGAAGGACACGATCCTTGCGCAGAACTACCCGAATCCGTTCAACCCTGAAACATGGATTCCCTATCAGTTGAGTGAAGCCGCTGAAGTGTCGATCCATATCCATAATGTTGCGGGTCATCTAATTCGCACGTTGGATTTAGGTCTGAAGCCGACAGGTGCTTACATGACACCTGCGACAGCAGCGTATTGGGATGGTAAGAACTCGGTTGGCGAGCGCGTGGCGAGTGGTATCTACTTCTATACGCTCCAGACTGCAGACTTTGCTGCCACCCGACGGATGGTTATTCTGAAGTAAATAGTTGTCAGTAAGAATAGTTATCAGTTGTCGGTTATCAGTTATCAGTTAAGATAAGAAGGTTCTTGTAACTGACCACTGATAACTGGCAACTGACGACTCCTCTTCTGAAAACTGAAACTAAAAGTAAAACGCCCCGACTTGCCGGTTTAGCTAACCGCGAATCAACGCCGATTAGCAGTCGGCGTTGGGGCGTTTTTTGATGTATACGGAAAGGAGAAGTTTTTTGAATTATTTGAAAAATATATTACCTGTTTGGGGAGTCCTTGTGATCCTTTTCATCGTAAGCACTGGAAGCGTATTCGCTTTCTCTAGTGGACCACCGAACGAGAAGACAGGTGCCCCGAATGAAAACACCTGTGCACAAGCAGGATGCCACGCTGGCAATGACCTCAATGTCTCAGGTGGTTCCTTGATGCTGACAATTCCGGAAACATACATACCGAGTGAGGTATATACGATTGTTGTCAATTTATCGCGTGAAGGTCAGAGTCGCTGGGGATTTGAGATGACTGCGCTGGATGCTGACGGTGCAAGTGCGGGGTCATTTGAAGCTGACGATGCAGGGAATACGCAGCTATCAGAAGCAAATAGTAAGCAATATATTAAACATACTTCTATTGGCACTGCTCAAGGCACAAACGATACTCACAGTTGGGAATTGGAATGGACTGCCCCTGATGCTGACATCGGTCCCATCACCTTCTATGCCGCCGGAAATGCTTCCAACGGCAATTTCAATCCAGTTGATGATTATATCTATACAACACAATCGGAATCGACACCGGTGATTCCTGTGGAGCCGGGTGTCAATTTTATTGGGGATGTAGAGCAGTTAACAACGGACGCTCAAACCGGCGTGACTTACACATTCCAGCTAACAAATGAAGGCAACACAGTAGATACGTTCACATTGGAAGTCGAAGCATCTACCGATGCCACTGAAGCCGGACTTGTAGGAACCGTCAGCATGGAAACGGTAACGTTGGAAGCAGACGCGACACAGGAAATCACGTTTAAAGTCATCGGGAACGCCTCAACCCCGCCAGGGGCTTATGAGATTGATGTTATCGCAATTTCCGGTATAGATGAATTTATCCGCGTAAATCTCTTGACGACAACGACTATAGAGATGCCGCTCATCGCGGGTGTGTCTTTGGAAATTGTTGGAGATGATGCGCTCTCTACAACAGATGCCGTTGAAGGCGTGAGTTACACGCTTAAAGTCACGAATACCGGCAATATGATGGATACGGTAACGCTCGCAGCTTCAGCAGAGGTTGGTATTGAAGGCAGTGTGCTCGGCAGTATCAGCGACAGCGAACGTTCCATCGAACTTGAGGCTGGAGCATCTGCAGAAATAACGCTGAAGGTCACAGGGGATTTATTTGCAGTACCCGGCGATTATCCTATCAGTGTGACGGCAACCTCTGGCACCGATACTACGAAGACTGCTGAAGCCACGACCACAACAACTGTAGAGATGCCACCGCCACCTCCGACACCCTGGGATGTTAACGATGATGGAACTGTTAATATTCAGGATTTAGTACTTGTCGCGGGTCAATTCGGTGAGTCGGGTGAAGGTCTTAAAGGGGATATCAACGGTGATGGCACCGTTAATATTCAGGATTTAGTCATTGTTGCGTCGCATCTTGGTGAAGGGACAAGCGGCAATTAGCCAGTCACCCACAAGACGCATTATAGGCAAAAGGCTACTATGGACTAAGCATGGTAGTCTTTTATGACACTTGTCGTAGAATCCGTTCAGTAGGCGTGATTAATGAAGATTAATTTATTAATTCGGTAATTTCCTGGCGAAGCCCGGTGCGGTTCCAAACCGCACCATAGGTGTCAATTTAGGGATATTTTACGATATTTGGCGCGACCCGATCATAGATGCCGCCCCTATGGGGCTTGGGTTTTTCCTTGATCCGCGTTTCTACACAGATGCCGTTCCTACGGAACTCAAGATGATTTTGAAGTCATCAAGGTTTCCGCGTCGTATCCGGTTCGGTTAGGAAACCGAACCTACCGGCCTGGGGACCGTGGCGGTCGTTTTTTCTAAAATTGACACCTATGGTGCGGTTCCAAACCGCACCATAGGTGTCAATTTAGTGATTTTGGACAGTGTTTTATAGACTATCCATATAAACATGCCGCCCTTACAGGGCTAAATTGGTTTTTTCAACGTTTTTCTATAAACATATCGTCCCTACGGGACTGAAGAGGGTTTTTGAAGTCATCAAGGTTTCTGTGTAAAATCAGGTTCGGTTGGGAAACCGAACCTACCGGGCTCGGGGTCGTGACGGTTATCTCTTCTAAAATTGACACTTATGGTGCGGTTCCAAACCGCACCATAAGTGTCAATTTTAGAAAAAATAACCGCTTGGGTACCCAGATCCGGTAGGTTCGGTTTCCTAACCGAACCGGATACGACGCGGAAACCTTGATGACTTCAAACCTCTCTTGAGTTCCGTAGGAACGGCATCTGTGTAGAAATGTGTCTCCGCCAAAAACCAGGTTTCCCCGTAGGGGCGGCATCTATGATCGGGGCGCACCAAATATCGCAAAATATCCCTAAATTGACACCTATGGTGCGGTTCCAAACCGCACC
>VYCT01000308.1 GCA_009843785.1 Candidatus Poribacteria bacterium
AACACTAAAAACCTTTCACCACAAACCTTCAGAAAAAAATGGGGGTAAGTGACATCTACAGAATTGCTTGACACATTTTAAATAATACTTTATACTTATTAGAAAAGTCAAGCAGTTTTTTCGTACCCTTTACTACTATTGGAGCGTTTTTATAAGAGATACTTGTTATCAAATGGGGAAGTAGAGAGAAATGCTGCGCATAGGAGAAATAGATGAGTGAATCATTTGAAGGGGCAACAGAATATTGTTTCTCTTTCGGACCATGGAACATACATGAAGGTGCAGACCCTTTCGGTCCTCCTGTTCGGGAATCGTTTAGTTTTGATGAGAAGGTTGGTTTTTACCGTGATCTCGGTTTCGTTGGCATTCAATTTCATGACGATGACATTGTGCCTGATATCGACGAAAAGCCCCATGCACAATTGATAGCACAGGCAAAACGGGTAAAAACACAGCTGGATGCGCACGGTTTAACAGCGGAAGTGGTTGCGCCACGTCTGTGGGAATCCGCCCAGACGATTGATGGTGCTTATACGTCTAATTCGGCAAAAGAACGGGCGTATGCGCTGGAACGTTCAAAACGGTGCGTGGATATTGCCAATGAAATTGGGTGTAAAAACCTGGTGTTGTGGCTTGCGCGTGAAGGCACGTATATCCGGGAAACGAAATCGTCGGCAGACGCTGTTGGACAGATTCTGGATGCTATTAACGCGTTACTTGAATACGATTCCGAAATCCGCATTCTGATTGAACCGAAACCGAACGAACCGATGGACATTGCATATATCCCGACGATTGGACACGCCGTTGGGTTGGCGTATGCGAGCACCGCGCCGGAACGGGTTGGTGGATTAATTGAAAGTGCACATGCGATTCTCGCTGGGTTAGAACCCTCTGATGAAATGGGATACGCGTTGCATCATAAGAAACTTTGGAGTGTACATCTCAACGACCAGAACGGACTCAAATTCGACCAAGATAAGGCATTTGGATCTGTCAATTTGCGGCGGGCATTCAATCAAGTCCGGGTCCTTGACGAGAACGGATACGGCAGAAACGGTGAATTCATCGGATTGGATGTGAAAGTGATGCGAACCCAACCCCGCGACATTTCAACCAAACATCTATTGAGCAGCCGAAGGACGTTCCTCAACCTACTTGAGAAGGTGCGAACATTTGATAAACACGTCGAACAGGAGTTTATCGCAGCTCGAGACTATGAAGGTTTGGATTTCTATATTCTTGAACACCTGCTCGGTAAGTAACGTCTATTATAGGCGCGCTGGGTCTCTTTGGTCCAGTGCGTTAACTCAACGGAGAGTCATAAAGGCGGCAGAGGACAAAAACAGACATGACAACGGATAAGAACCCTCTACACGAGGCGGATGGACTTTGTTATCAAGCAGTGATGCTTGTTGGTCCCCCCGGTGTTGGCAAGGGCACACAGGGGAAAATGCTGGCACAAATTCCGGGTATCTTCCATGTTTCGAGCGGGGATATGTTCCGAGAACTTGATGTCAATTCCAAATGCGGACAAATCTTCCAGCAATATGCTGGCATCGGTCAGTTAGTCCCCGACGAGATTACGATCAAAATTTGGCAAGACTACATGGCGGCAAAGGTCCGTGAAGGGGTTTACGCGCCAGAACGTGACTTGCTCATCCTTGACGGCATTCCACGGAACATTACACAAGCGGCATTGATAAAGCCGTATATCAAGATTTTTAAAGTCATCTTCATGGTTTGCGAGGACCGTGAGGTGATGTTTAAACGGATTCGCGGGCGTTCTCTGAAGGAAAACCGAATTGACGATTCCGAAGAAGTCGTGGTTCGCTACCGCTGGGATCTCTACAAACGGGAAACTGAACCGCTGATTGACCATTACCCACAAGATATAGTTCGGATCATTGATGCTGACAACATCGCAGCGGACGTGCTTCACCAAATTTTATCGGAAATAGTTCCGGTTCAGAAGGATTATTTCAAGCCACCGTTGATGTAAACTACAGCGCGCTCTCACGCTTTCAGTCAGAACGACGATAGAGATGGAATTCAGGATGTGCGAGGGCTCGCATCGGAAATGGCGCGTTGGCATCTGATATGGGTATGCCCAAAAACTGTGGGGTACGCCGGAACGTTTTGTGCAGTTCATACAGACTTCCGTGTCCGATGATTGGATCATAAAATGCCAACGTTTCCTCTAATTCGATTTTACTGAGTGGATACCAGTCTTCATCTTGATAGTGTTGTGGCTGCTTTTGGTATTTCTGGAATACTTCAAGGTCCGGCACAAGGATGAGAACCCACTCTGCCTCTTCATCTTCTGTTTCCAAATCTAACTCAGGCAGCAGCCAATCGAATAAAATGACGGGCGCGCTGGAAATCAGTTCCTCTGGTGGTACGTGCGCGGATATCCATTCAGATACTGCAATTCGGGTCGGTTGCGCAAGCGTAACAGCACTAAAAGCAGCAGTATAAACGAACGAATAAAGTACGACAACTCCTGCCACAATTCCGCATCCCCATCTTCCAAATATATCGTACCTCCTGGGTTCGTCTTCTACAATATGCGGCGAACCGCCAGGCGCGAGCTTGAAGAAATCACCTATTGCACTCGGTAAGCGCGCGAGTGCGATAGCGGCAAGCAGCGTCAGTGCGGGATAGAGTATCAATAGGTGACGCGTGAATTTGATCTTGTGTACGCCGATAAACAATAGGTACGGAATAACAAAAATCAGCAGCAGTATCTCTAATATAGGGAACTCGCCGGTTCTGCTTTTCAGTGAAATGATCGCTCGCAGGACACCGAAAACAGCGAGGAACGCGAGCGGTAACCCCATCCCCCATTTCAGCAGCACCCATAGGTAGGTAAACCGTTGCAACCAACCCGCCTCTGCTGTGGAAATGAGGCCGAAGTGCCCTCGGTGGTAGTGGATAGCTTCATACCAGAAATCCTCAAAGAAGAGATTCCACGTTGGCGAAACCAGATCAATGAGCCAGTATGGACAAAGGAGCGTAAAAGTTAAGGCTGAAATACCGATGACTATTGCGAGTCTTGTATAAAAATGCTTACTCCCGAAGAAAATAAAGAGTGAAAGACAGACGAAGATGGTCGTAAATTTGACTGCGCAGCCGACTCCGGCAATAATACCGAGCCACACTGCTGCCGGAAATGTAAGCGTTGCTGAAGAAAAACGCGCATGCACAACACGCCAGAGAAAAAGTGTTACGCAGAAGGTCGCGGGGATGTCCACAAGCGCGAACCGCGATTCGTTAGTGGCATGTAACATCGAGACAGCGAGCAATCCTGCGGCAATTTGTCCCATGCGTCTGTTGTCCGCGTGTTTTCCAATAGAATAAGTGAACCAGAGTGTGGCAGTGGATAAGAGGGTGTTGATGCATCGCGCGAATAGAATGACGCGAGCCTCGGTTAGATGTACACCACCGATGGATAGCAATTTGGCGACCGCAGCAATGCTGTAAAACCACGCCGTTCCGGGCCAATTGTAGGTCTGTGGTGGTGCCGTGAAGTGAACGAGGTTTAGCACATCTTGTGCGATAATAGATTCACGCGGGTCAGGCGTATCGGGTAACCCAACGTTTAGCCCAACGAAACGAAAACTGAAACCGCCGACGAGAATTGCAGATACAACAAAGTTGTTAGGCAAACGAAACGGTTTCTTCGTGCCGGAAGAGATCTCATTTTTAGAGGAAACCCAGTTTTTCAAAGATATTCCGCCAATGCAGTACGTGGTTTTCACGGACATAAACCGGAACAAAACCAAGGTTGAGATAATTTTTGATTGCGGGTAGGCGAAAATCGTCAGTGTCTAACATCACGGACGACACGCGCTGTGCTTTAAAATAGTGAAGAAGAAACAGGGTTAGCCATTTTCCGAGTTTATGTCCAGTATGCTCCGGAAGTACAGCAAGCATATCAATGTAACCGATCGATTTGCCACGGTGGTGTCTATTCCAACTGCACGCCGTGCCGATTGGTATGTCGTTGTGGACAACGAAGCAGAAACCGTCCGGATCAAAGTTGGGTTGGTTGATAACGTTAGTATACGTATCTTGGGCGGTTCTCCCTTTATCTACAGTTGGGCTGGTTGATAACGTTAGCATACGTATCTTGGGCGGTTCTCCCTTTATCTACAAATGCCCTGTCCATTATTCGCGCCCAATGTGCTGCGTCTCCGTTTTGATAGGTTCGGATGCGATAGCCATCAGGACATTGGAGGCTCGGCAGTTTGTCTAAATCGTGCCGGACCATTCTGAGTTGATCTTCCATTGTATTTTTGACAGATGCACTTCACTGGTTAAGGTATATGCAATGTTCGTTGTTTGAATCAACGAAAACATAAGGGTGATTGTTCACAACAAAACTTCTTCTTGTAGGAGCGAGCTGCGCTCGCGATATGTGAAACAGAAAACAAAGATGGACAGAACAACGGTGCTTGATCCAATGTGAATTTTAGGATGGTTCGTAATCGTGCGATTTATCGCACGTCCACAACTCAATAACGGGCAATGAATTGCCCTACTACAAGCCAGACCTAATCACAACACCAGTCATCAGCTTTGTAAAACATCAAATATCCAAAAGTGTCAGCATGTTCGCAATATCCATTGGCAATTGGCTACCGGTTTTCTGCTCAAAGATTGCAATGTTTCCGTATTCGTTATGAAACAAGGCAGTGATATCCAACCCCTTGTTCTTAACTACATTCAGATCCGCCGTGGCTTTATCCCATTCTTGCAGGTGCAACCATGCTACCCCTCGAGTGTAATAGGGTGAGTCAAGTTCTGGGTTCAGTTTTATAGCCATATTACTATCTTCAATTGCAAGTTTTATTTCGCCTTTCGACAAATAAACCGAACCTCGGCCCATATAAGCTAACGGATAGTCTAACTTCAAGCGGATGGCCTCGTTGAAGTTAACAATAGCGTTTTCAAAATCACCTTTGTGGTGGTAAGCGGTGCCGAGGGTACTATGGACTTCGGGTGACTTCATCCCCATTATTATTGACTTGTTAAAGTCAATAATAGCACTGTCAAAATCCTTCGCGGAGAAGTAAACATTACCTCGGGCGCTATAAGCTATAGCATCGCCTGGATCCAATGCAATTGCCTTCGTAAAGTCATGAATAGCTTTGTTAAGTTCACCTTTGGTCCTGTAAATACTACCGCGATGGATATAGGCTAAAGCAGACATGGGATTCAGTTCTATCGCTTTTGTAATGTCGACAACAGCATTGTCAAAATCGCCTTCGATGCGGGAAATCAAGCTGCGGGTACTATACGCCTCAGCAAATTGCGGCATCAGGTTTATTGCTTCAGTAAAAGACTTGATTGCTTGTTGGTGTTTCCCATTTTTTTCCTTAGGGTTCCCGGCTTCATCTGCCTGCTCTTTATAGGTAATACCCTTAGCAAAATTCGCGCGGGCACTCCAGCGATTGTCTTGACTGCTAACAAACCCATGAAGGTCAGGATAAATATTTTCAATAGAGATGTCGAATTCTTTTTTCAGATAATCTAACAAGGGCTGTTTAAGGGACTGCGGAATAACGATTTCCATGTTTGGTTCAATAAATCCATCAGGAGGTTGGACGAATACGCTCTTCTGCATCCTGACGCGACTCAGCCTATCCGGATCCTGAGGTTCTCTAATCCAGTCCTTTATCGCTCCTGTTTTGTCTTGTAAGATGACCCTGCCATCTTTAAAAGGGAAAGATTCACTGGCGAAAAAGAGGGCGATGCAATAGTCAGTCGTGAAGTCTATTAGGTTAGTCTTGCCGCCAAAGTGTTGAATTTCAGTTAGAATTTCAAATTCGTCTGTTTTCTTGGTGTAACTTTTTGCAGCCTCCAATTCTGCTTTTTGAACTTCCTCTATGTTAAGGTGTAACATCTTAGCAGCCTCCAATTTTCGATAGAGGGTTGAGGATACTTTCTCATAGTGTTTCGGTTCGCCTCGGTAGATATAGCTGCCTGCGGCAGATATTTTCGCTATATTGCCAACTATTTCCAAAATGCTATTTAACTCGGTTTGGGGATTAACTGGATCTTGTCTGTTCATTTGTTTTTCTCCATATCAATAAAGTACATCCGGTTCTCATCGGACAGAACATATACCTTCATCTTAAAAACGTACAAACAACCGATGCCTTGCCCTGTTTCCTGCGGCAGGGCATCAGCCCGCTCGTCCAGTCATAAAAATTTCTTCAGGTCTTACTTGCATTATAG
>VYCT01000271.1 GCA_009843785.1 Candidatus Poribacteria bacterium
ATGCTATATCATCATTTAGAAAATGTAATTGCAGAAAAAGGAGGTCATCAGGTAAAATATACAATTTGAAAAGAGTCTCCGATGGAGAACCAAACGAAAACCAAGAACCTTATAACAGTCGCTTTATTTGCAAGATTCCGCGGCAAGAGAGACGTTTTTGATATCCTAAAAATAGGGCACGCTGAACCAAATATCGTTATTTAGCCGAAACCCTCCAAGAAAAATGGGAGAAAACTCAATGAGAAAATTAATTTCTTACCTACTTGTTTTTTTTACTTTTGTGGTGCCCGCATTTTTACCGAGTGGTTTTGCACAAGATGTTCCACCCGAGTATGCGGTCCGAGTCGTTTATTTTCTTGCACAAGACAGCCAACCGCACCTGAATGCAGAAAAGGAAGTTGGTCTGTTAATGAGAGACATCCAGCAGTTTGTCGCCGACGAAATGGAACATCATGGATTTGGAAGAAAGACCTTCAGGCTTGAGACTGATGAGTTAGATAGGGTTGTTGTGCATCGCGTCACTGGGAAGTTCCTCAGTTTACATTATGCCCTACCTTCCCCTATCGACTGTGCAGATGAAGTAATGCCAGAAATCTATGAACATTTTGATAGGTCCAAGAACATCTATTGCGTCATAGCAAATCTTCATCGGGAAACTTGTGGCGTAAGTGATGGCGGAAGTTCTCATAGTGGATGGGGACTTGCAGTACTTAGCGGTTGTGATCAGGTGAGTGATATTTTCGGCATCCTAACCCATGAGTTATTGCATGCCTTTGGAGCCCCTCACGATTATCGAACCGCAGGTGTCATGTCCTATGGTTGGTCCCATACCTTTCTATCGTTCTCTAAATGTCTTGCGAAATGGTTAGATGTGCATCGTTCCTTCAACAGTAACCCCACCGAGGTTGATACGACACCGACAACAATAAAGGTCCTTCCGTCACTTGTCCATCCACCAAATGCGATTCGGCTCCGCTTTGAGTTACTTGATGCTGATGGGTTGCATCAGGCACAGCTCAATGGAATACCAAAACCCGGTACTAACTTTGGCCCCAGTCTTATCGCTTGTAAATCGTTAAGCGGAACAAGTGCCACGATCGAATTTATCACCTCCGACTTGAAACGACTCCCTGATGATGACTATAATCAAATTTTATCTGTTATTGATAAGCACGGAAATTTCACAAACCACTATTTTCTCATCCGCGAGTTTGTCGGTGAAGGTGTTCAAAGCGGAGCAGTATCTGACGGCGGTGGTGTTAGGAATGCGGATGCCCGAATCCCTGTGCTCCTCCGAAAAGTCTCTGGGGATAATCAGCAAGGAGTTCCAAACAGTTGGTTACCGCAACCATTGGTCGTTGAAGTACTGGATGCCAATGGTGATCCAGTAGTAGATGTTGAAGTTCTATTTCGTGTGACCGGTTACCCCGAAGAATCTTTTCCAGAAGGAGAAATCCGGACCGATTACGGTGTACTCTCCGATCCAAATCCCCGGACTGATGCCAATGGACGGGCCCAGAGCTTGCTGAGCCTTGGATATCAAAGTTACCACGACCCCGTAGTCCACGTGGGTGCTGTTGGCGTTTCCAAGTGGATTCACTTTACTGGGCTGACTTCGCGCGAAAACGTGTTAATCAATCCGTCAGAATACCCGGATATGTTCTGGATAGAAACGTTAAAAGTAGGAGGTGCCCTCTATGGGCCTGATGGTAGCATAGGGAGCTTTGGTAATCGTGTAAAGAGTATTGCTTTTGATGGATTGAATCGCCAACTTTATTCGACCCAGATTCGATATCAGGAGGGACGTTATTGTGGGGCAATCTACCGTTCTCCTCACGAATTAAGTTCTTTCGATCTCATAGAAATCGTGAAACTCAGGAGCTTCTCTTTTGGTATTGCTATTGCCCCCTTGACGGGTAAACTCTATTGGACAAATTTTCAGGGTGACATTCAAACATGCCACCTTGATGGTTCAAATGTTCAGACCCTTATCACAGGCCTAAATTCCCCAAAACATATTGCCGTGGATACAGCAGGGAGTAAACTCTATTGGACAGATGGACAGGAACGCATTTTACAAGCAGACCTTAATGGAAAAAATATCCAAACTTTTGCGGAAAGTTCGGCGGGGACGTTAGGACACATCACTGTAGCCGGCGATCATCTTTACTGGACAGAGAAAGTAAGTTGGACAGACGGAAAGATCAGACGCGCGAATCTTCAGACCACAGACATTCAACGGGTTATAGCGTTAGGGGATAGTGCCCCAATAGGCATTGCCGTCGATGGGACAGGCAGCAAATTGTATTGGACAGATACACAAGGGCGTATCCGACGGGCAAACTTTAATGGTACAGATATTGAAGATGTGGCTACAGGGTTGATCGCACCGGGACAACTCATTTTCGGTATCCATGTAACTAAAGATGAAGAACGCGCCTACCCGGCTTGGGATACGAATACCGATGGAATTACGAATGTTCTCGATCTGATACTTGTGGCACAACACTTGGGTGAAGATGCCTCGGCTAACCCACAAGCTGATGTAAATGGTGACGGCACCATTAATGTCTTAGACTTGATCGTTGTGGCGCAAAATCTCGGTGAGCCAAACGCGGCAGGTGCACCTTCCAACCTTGCTATAGAGACTTTGGAATTGGGTCCGGTAATGATTCAGACATGGATCGCGCAGGCGGAGGCTGAAAATGACAGATCGCTTGCATTCCGACACGGCATAGAGAATCTCCGACGACTTCTGGCATCGCTGCTCCCCGAAGAGACAGCGTTACTGCCGAACTATCCGAACCCGTTCAATCCAGAGACGTGGATACCGTATCACCTGGCTGAACCTGCGGATGTGACAGTGCGTATCTATGCTGCGGATGGTGCCTTGGTTCGGACGCTGGCGTTAGGGCATCAGGCTGCCGGTCTCTATGAGAGTCGGAGCCGCGCGGTGTATTGGGATGGCAAAAATGGGGTTGGAGAACCTGTTGCGAGTGGAGTCTATTTTTATACGCTCACTGCTGGTGATTTCATGACAACCCGCAAAATGTTAATAAGGAAATAAATCCTGAAAACCGATTCTTTGCGAAAAGTAGCGGACCTCTTAGGCGGCTCTAAAACCTGCGAAATATAATAAATCCGCGCTTTAGACGACAAGTGTTCTCACACCGCGGGATCTTCTGATGCCGGCTGCGGCATCATAGGGTACTTTCCTTCGGCGATCAGTTTTTGTCGAGCTGCTTCTAAGCGTTCTTCCCAATTAATCAGTGTAGGGGTTCTGCCATACGCTTCTATCAGTTTTCCAGCTTCTTCATCCATAAGCCTCTCACGTTCAAGGTAGACCTCTACTTCCGATTTGTTGGTAAGGTAATAGAGAATAGTAGCGTAGATTTTCTCCATGGACAAAGTCGGGAAGCGGCGGTGGAGTTCCTCAACTCCCTTCCCTTCTCGATACTTATTTAGCACGTGTTGAATAGCGATGCGATGCCCTTTGATGCGTATGTCAATTTCGCTATTGAAGTCGAAGTAGTCTCGCAGTTCCATTCTTTACCTCTGTTTTTACGGTAGATTTCGCTGCCATTCCTTTTCTGATTTTCTTTTTTCTTCCCGGACCCGTGCTAAGTAAGCCTCCACCTCGGTTTTGTTCGCCTCATAGTAGAGGCGCGTGGCGTAGATTTTCTCTAAGGGCAGTCTTGGGAAACAGCGCAAAATTTCTTCGGGTTCTTTGCCTTGTAAGTGTTCTTCTAACACCTCGTCAACATAGATACGGTGCCCCTTGATGCGGATACTGGTTTCATCAATAAACTCAAAATAGTCTTGCACATCCATCGTCTATCTCCTTAACTTCATATCGTAGTTACGGGAGTGTCCATTTTGTGAGCAGCGAACTGGAGGCATGCCAGAATATCTTCGGCTTCCAGATCCGGCATTTCTTCAAGAATCTCTTTAACAGAAAGTCCACTCGCGAGCAATCCCAAGACATCCGTGACGCGAATCCGCATGTCCCGAATACAAGGATGTCCGCCACACTTACCTGGATTAAAAGTAATTCGGCTTAATCGAAGTTCTTGTTCAATGATGACCTTGAGACCTGCATCGCCGATTTGTGCTACGAGTTTTTCTGCAATTTCGAGATCGGACTTTGCTGCGGAGAAATTCCCGAGTTCGCTTTTCGCTTTCCCTCGCTTGTAGTAGGCGCGGGCAAAATCTGGTTTTAGATGGATGGCTGTATTATAGTCAGCTATAGCCCCTATATAGTCCCCTGACTTGCTCTTCTCGTTCCCCCGCGTGAAGTAAGTTTCAGCAGATAGTGATTTGTGATTGGTTTTCATTTGGATGCTCCTTTATGTCAGTATACACTATCCAAAGCTTCAAATGCAAGAATTTTTGATATTATCCCGGAGCCATTCAATTTTAAGAAATTATAGGATTTCACGTCTTTTTTTCAAGAGCCGGTGCGGTTAGGAAACCGCACCTACCGGGCCTGGTGGTGAAGGTTCGATCGGAAAATGGAGAATTGAATGGCTCTGATATTATCCTCGTAAGCCTCCACCTATAGTCGCACTATAGAGAAAAAATTGCCTACTGTGGTGACCACGCCATCACGGTTCCGAAACTGGCAAAGATACTGTTCTCACCGCTTGTGAGGATACGCGACCCTTGGACGACGACGCGTGCGTCACGGCTCGTGATTTTGTAACTGACCGGGGCATCTTTGGCAATCAACGGTTCACCACTTGCGTCCTTGAGTTTATCGAGCCGATAATGCACCGAACGATGCGCTGGCACGTCAAATTCACAAGAGACGTTCTCTAAGGTGGTATCCTCATATAACACCTCAAGGAGGCAACGGGTATCTATATCGGCGGTATTGGAGATACAAATAGATTCATGCGAGAAATAGCCACCGCCTTGCTCTTCCCATTCCTGCTCTGCTGGCGTTAGTGCTGCCATGTAACCATCAGGAATAACCCAAACGTAAGCCCCATCACCCTCTGAACGATAGCATTTGAGTGCATCTGCTATTGCCGCTGGTTCTTCTGCCACGTCGTCTAAAAAAATCACGAGGAACCGGGAGTGGAATCCGATCCCCTGTGCAGAACAGGTGTGTTTTAGTTCCCCTGTTACATTCAGGCATAACTTATTCGGTTTCAACATCATAAGATGACTAACGCCTTGCGATGCGAGCCAATCGCCGAATGCGTCATTCAGGAGTGTGGTTAAGGTTTCAGGGTTTGAGATGCCTGCTTGTTTATAATCTTCAATCGTTGTAAGTACTTGTCCAAAATTCATAATTTCCTCTGCTAAACCATCCATCGTTCGCCGATGCCGAGTAATGCCATCAATACCTGCAACAGTACGCTCTCAGCATCAGGTCCGATAAACTGTCGATGTGTATCAATATAGGTGCCGTAATCGGCAGCCCACTCCCGAAAATAGGTCTGGTATTCCCAACCGTCCGCGGTGCGTTGAAAAACGGACCGGTCCGGATAAGGGAGTTTCTGTGTTAGAAGTTGCTGGAGTTGTTCGAGTGTCGGTATCCATACGTCATCGGTGTCTTCTGTTTCGGGGCGGAGTGCTTGGATTTCAGGGTGCCGGCATCTCTCGCTGTATTCTTGCTTTTCGGATGCGTTCATCGGTTTGTAGGCGGACAAAATGCTTTTGTCTAATCCTCTTCATTTTCTGTGGAAGCGATCGGGATATCTGGGTTTAGGCGCGAGTGATGCATTGCCCAATAGATCGCCGCTGTAACGACACCCCCAAAAAGGGTGGCTATACCCCATATTGCAGGACCTGCGATAATCAGGGTTCGCGTCCGATCTAACCGAACAGCATCTCGGTAAACGGCTATCGCAAAGACGATATTTACCAAGATACCTAAAACCGCGACCACAATTCCCCAGAACACTGTCACTGAACCCAATGCTGACAAAACACCGCTATCTAAATCTGTAATGTCAAAATTCATTTTCTCGTCCTCTATGTGGATTTGAACGGTATTATACGGTGTGAATGCTTAATTGTCAACATTTCTTGGTGTGAATTCAGGACTATTTCGTTTTAGGTTTTTTGTCCAAAATTGGGCGAAAAAACCGAGAATTGAATGGTTCTGCTATGCGACAAAATTTGTCACTTGCCCCCATTTTTTTCTGAAGGTTTGTGGTGAAAGGTTTTTGTTGT
>VYCT01000245.1 GCA_009843785.1 Candidatus Poribacteria bacterium
CTTATAACTTATAACTAAAATGAAATATGACATCCTGCTGAAAGGTGGCACTGTCATCGATGCCGCTCAGCGGTTGAACGCCGTGCGAGATGTCGCAATTGCTGGTGGTGTTATCGCAGCGATTGAACCCGACATTCCCGATAACGCGGCGACACACACCGTCTCTGTTAAAGATAAATATGTAACACCGGGGCTTGTTGATATCCACACACACGTCTATTACGGTGTAACGACCTGGGGCATCAGAGCCGATACAATCTGCCCGATAGCAGGGACTACCACCGTTGTGGATGCAGGGAGCCCGAGTTGGGTAACATTCCCCGGTTTCCGAGAATTCATTGCCGAACCCGCGCAGACAAATATCCTCACCTACATCCATATCTCTGGTATCGGACTCGTCTACGGACCTGTGGGCGAAATGTTCGATATGGCTTACGCCGATCCCGGACGCGTTGCGGAAACCTTACAACAGCATCGCGACATTACCGTCGGCGTGAAGGTGCGTCAAGGGAAAGGGCAAGTCGGTGATAACGGTGTTGAACCCTTGAAACTTGCTATCCAAGCTGCCGAGCGCGCCGGAACGTCCGTCATGTGCCATATTGGTGCAGGCGTACCGCTCCCCGATATATTGAAATTACTGCGTCCGGGTGATGTGATTACGCACTGCTTCCAAGGCAACGGTGATAATATCATTGATGAAAAAGGTAGGGTCATCCCGGAGGCATGGAAGGCGCGAGAAGACGGTATTATCTTTGATGTTGGCCACGGTGCCGGAAGCTTCCATTACGAGATTGCCCAACGGGCTATGGCGCAAGGCTTCATCTCTGATGTCATCAGTACCGATCTACACACTGGAAACATCAACGGGCCCGTCTATGATCTACCGACAACACTCTCGAAATTGATGCACTTAGGTTTATCGCTTGAAGACGTGATTGACAAGGCGACCTTCAGTGCTGCGAAGGCTATCCAACGTGAGGCGCAGCTGGGGAATCTGAAAGTTGGCACCGTCGCAGATGTCGCAGTTTTTGAAATCCTTGAGGGTGAGTTTGAATACTTTGACGCACACGGAAAAAAGTTTATCGGGCATCAAAAGTTGAAGGCAGCACTAACAATACGCAAGGGAAAAATTTAAACCGATCATTTAATTTATTTAAAACTAAAAAACCCTGATACAGAATCTATGGCAAAAAAATAACTATGGCGAATATAATAAGCAGAAAACTAAGTGGGTGTTATCGACGAGTTCTGGCTTTTCTATTAGCGATTGTAGCAGTCAGTCTGATTGGTATCGCGGTGGTTTACTGGCAAGTTGGAGGCCCTGAAGGCGCACGCTATTGGATGGCAGAACGAGCACTCAACAGTGTCGAAAAACACCTTAAGGCCGAAGATCAAAGGCCTGATGGCATTCCAGAGGAACAGATTGTTGAAAACTTTCAACGCGTCCGTGAAGCGACTCAAAGACGGCAGGTTAATCTAACATCACTCCATGAGGTGCTAAAATCGTATCAGACCGAGTTTAATGAAAAAAAACCGTCAACACCAGAGATTCAGGAGTTCCTCCAAAAGCTCGGAAGCACAATTCTGGTAGGTACTTCAGGTAAACAGTAGCTGCTACTTTTATAGTAGAGCCCGTAATTATTTGCACACATGGGGAACCGTAGGGGTTGGGAATGTAATACAAGGAATGGATTTAGTCTATTCCCAGACTAAATCCCCCAACCCCTACGAGCGACAAGTATAAACTTATTTTCAGATTTTACTATAAACGCGGGGACTTGATTATTCAGCCCTCTACCACCGTAGTAGAAAAACCGGCTATTCTCTCTCGCATCTGGTTTGTAGAAACATCGTCGCTTAAACGCGTATGAATAATATGCGTAAGTGCGCTTTTGTACCTCGCCCGGGCATCTCCCCACGCATCGAGAAGCATCCTGTTTTCGGTTGCTTCGGGGTGCGCAGTTGCTCGCAAGAGTTGATGGATCACAGAGAGGTAAAACAATAGGTGATGGCCGTCAACACGTGCTGCGATTTCTGCAGGCGGACAAGTTTCACGGTGTGTGCTTACCCATTCGGCGTAAGTGTTGACAAGCTCGCTGTCTAAGAGAGTTACGAAGTTCGCATTTCCTGATGGCAAGACCAGAAAGGCACCGATACTATTGAGCAACTGCACAAGGCGCATCTCTTGCCAATTCCAACCGATACTCGCGAAGTCAATAAAGAACGCCGATGCGTCCCGAATAACAATATTTCGAGCGTTGTTGTCCAGATTCCCGAGTGTCAGCGGTGCGTTCTGTAGGCGGTTGGCGAATACATGCCACGCGTGCGTGAGTGTCTCTATTTCAGCAGATGACATTGGGCTGCTGCTGAGATGAGAGAGATAACCGACGACTTTTTTGCCCTGTTCCAGTAAATCTCGCAAGGTTCTATGTGCATCAAAACGGAAGATGTATGGCGCGAACTGTGCCGCATGGGTCGTGAAACAGGTCTCAATCTTGCATAATTCTCGGAGTATAGTGTTCAAAAGTGGGGTCAGGTGTTGTATCGGTTTCTCTTCGCTTTGCGCGAGTGCGTCAAGCGTGTGTTCGCCACACCACTCTATGAGTAAGGCGTGCTGGTCGTCTGATTTCCAAATGAGTCGCGGCACTTGACAACCGTTTTCGTGTAACACTGAAAGCACGGCGGCTTCAATTCGGAGGGGTGTATATCCCGCATCAACGACGGATGTCGTAATATCGTGCTGTTTCAGAAGATAGCTTTCGGTGCCGAGTTTCAACCGGCAGACGTTGTGTCTTTGCCGCATCCCGTGCTGGATACGTTCAAGTTTGATAGCATCAGCATCCGTTTTCAAGTGCGCAGCGATCGGTCTAATCAGATATTCCACCTTTTTCGCCTCCCTTTAAATTATACCACAGACACTGATAAGTGGCAACCGATAACTGAGAACCGACGCTCTCCTGATTTTCCTTGACATCTACCTAAAATGTGTGTTATAACACTTAAACTTGAAATTCAACCGTTTCTGTGGTAAAATATTTGTATCAATTCCGATGAATAAGTGTTCATCGGGCGTTTAAACTTCAATCGTAAATACAACACACCTCTCGATTTGCACAGCGGGTTCTCTCAGGCTGAGAGTCTGATGCAAATATGAAGGAGGTGGACGCGGAAACCCAGCAGAGGCAGTGTCGCTTCTGCGAACATAGGAGGTTTTTTTGGCAGTTACAATGAAAGAACTCCTTGAATGTGGAGTTCACTTTGGACATCAGACCCGGCGCTGGAATCCGAAGATGGCAGAGTACATCTTCGCTGAGCGGAACGGGATTTATATTATTGATTTACAAAAGACGTTACGGATGCTTGAAACCGCGGCAGAGTTCGTGCAGGACATCGCCGCGAAGGGCGGTGGCGTACTCTTTGTCGGCACAAAACGGCAATCCCAAGAAGCCGTCCGCGGCGAGGCGGCTCGATGTGAGATGTACCACGTAAATAATCGCTGGCTTGGCGGGATGCTCACTAATTTCCAGACCATCCGTCGGAGCGTCAACCGTTTGGACAAATTGGATGCCGATGAAACGAATGGGGTCTTTGAACAGATGCCGAAAAAAGAGGTGATACGCCTGCGACGCGAAAAAGGCAAACTCGACAATAACCTCAGCGGCGTTAGAGAAATGAAGAGACTCCCCGAAGCCGTCATTGTGACAGATACACGTAAGGAGCATACAGCTATTGCCGAGGCGAATAAATTGGGCATCCCGATTATCGCTATTGTGGATACCAACTGCGACCCTGACCCCATTGATCTACCGGTACCAGGAAATGACGATGCGATCCGTTCAATTCGGCTGATCTGTTCTGTTTTGGCGGAAGCGGTCATTCAAGGACGCGGCGGCGCGTCAGAAGGCGCACAGGTCTCAGACGAGGCAGCGCAACCCGAAGCCGTTGGACCCGTTGATGCCGTGCTTCAAGCCGAACGACATGAGGAAGAAAGTGCCGCGATTCTTGAAGAGGCACAACTGTCCGCAGAACCTGAAGCTATTGGGGACGGTGAGCAACGTCAAACGCGGGGCCCACGTCAGCGACAAAGACGTAGACCCCCACGGCGGCAATCCTGATAAGAGACTTTCGCGCGCGATTGCCTGTTAGCAATCGCGCCATTTTCGGCGCGGTCAAACCGTATCAGGTGTTATCTATATTATAACCGGGCTTGCTGAAAGGGAATAGTTTTCAGTTATAGTAAAATCCAAAAATATGTTTACACTTGTAGCATAGGAAACCGTTGGTTTCCTGTGCCTCCACGAAACGCACATTTACAAATTCACATAACGAGGCAAGTGTATAAGTAATTACGGGATTCACTATAAGAGTTGGACTGTTCAAGTCCAAGTAAACCTCTTTAACTGACAACTGACAACTGATAACTACTTGGACTGATAACTGATAACCAATTACAAGGAGGATGCATGGCAATTACAGCAAAGATGGTTAGCGAGCTCCGTTCGCGTACAGGCGCGGGGATTATGGAATGTAAAAAAGCGCTAACCGAAACGAATGGAGATATTGACGTAGCAATTCAGAAGTTACGGGAGCAAGGTTTGAAAGCTTCGGAACTCAAAGGCAGCAGGGCAGCTGAAGAGGGATTGATCGTTTCTTACATCCACCCTGGGAGCCGTGTCGGTACATTAGTCGAACTGAATTGTGAAACCGATTTCGTCGCGCGGACGGAGCAATTCCAAGAGTTGGCAAAAGAGCTCGCGATGCAGGTGGCAGCGGCTAAACCAAAATATGTTAAACCTGAAGATGTACCCGCCGAGGATCTTGAAGCTGAAAAATCGATCCTAAAAGCGCAAGCCGAACAAGAAGGCAAGCCCGCACATATCGCTGAACGGATCGTTGAGGGACGGCTCTCTAAATTTTACTCGGAGACGTGCCTCCTACAGCAACCCTATATTCGCGATACAGATAAGACCATTGAGACCCTGGTCAAGGACGCTATCGCCCAATTGGGTGAGAATATCGTCGTCAAACGTTTTGTCCTTTATGTGCTTGGACAGTAATGATATAGAACCGTATTTTTATATTACTTTGCAGTTCGGTTAGCCACGTTTCAGGTTTTAGCAACGTCTTCGTAGATCCGCTTTCCATTTCGTTACAAACTACGTTTTTTGCTTTTTTTGTTTAACACGGAAACCGTAGTCCGTAATGAAATCATGCCTTAAATGGCATAATTTGTCTTAGTTTTACATTTGGAGGACGGGCCTACAGAGTGGAAACCCGCAAAGTAACAATCCACTTGATTTAACCGCAAGGAAATATAAAAAAAGGGAAAATCAGATGCAACAGATACTTCAACAGACTGAATCCCGGATGAAGAAAACCATTGAAGTCACAGCGACGAAATTGTCGCATGTGCAAACCGGGCGTGCGACACCAGCCCTTTTGGATCAGGTGACTGTTACCTACTACGGCACCAAAAGTCCGCTGAGTCAGGTCGGGACGATTACGACCCCCGAACCGCGCCTGCTTGTTATTCAACCCTGGGATAAGACACTCATTACAGAGATTGAGAAAGCGATCGCACATTCGGATTTGGGGCTCTCGACGAGCAACGACGGGAACGTTATCCGAATACTGGTACCCGAACTTACAACAGAGCGGCGGACTGAACTCACGAAGGTCGTACGTAAACTTGCTGAAGAGGGGAAAGTCGCTATTCGGAATATCCGTCGCGATGCCAATGATGCCGTCAAAAAACTTGATGGCGATACAGGGGGCGGTGGCGGTAAAAGTAGAGGGCGCGGCGGCGATAAGAAACGCGGAAAAACCGGTACTGACCCCGTGCAGCAGCTCACAGATACATATATCAGCCAAATTGACGAATTAACGGAGGCGAAAGAAACTGAATTACTGGAAACTTAAGTGGTTCTCGGTTATCAGTTATCAGTTGTAGGAGTTACCCGCAAACTGAAAGGTTTTTCGCATGAAGTTTAATAAAATATTTGGGTAATTCTATGTTCCTCCAAACCCGGTAGGTGCGGTTTGATGAAGTTTAAGAAAATAAATCGGTAATTCTACATTTCCCCAGGGCCGGTAGGTGCGGTTTGGAACCGGGGTCCCCACCCGTTACTGGGAAGGGGCACCG
>VYCT01000094.1:0-6011 GCA_009843785.1 Candidatus Poribacteria bacterium
CTGGAAACCTGTCTTTACAAAGATTAGCAATGTTCTTAGAAATAAGCGTAGGTGCAGTTAAGAACATCATAGACAGAGATGAGTATCTCGATGCGATTGTAGAACTGATACGCACTCGCCCTGACAGAAGTGGTGAGTCGATAGAAGATTGGTGGGTAAACAATTATAAGAATAAACCCCAAAATTTCAGTAAGAGAATGAAAATACCAGAGGCGAAAATATCTGAGCTTATTTCAAGAGCACAGCAAGGAGGCGATAACCATTAATATCGGCAGTTTTGACCTTGAATTCAGGATTAAAAAGCACGGCGGCTACATCTATGATGCCCGCGTCAAGAAAAAACCAAGATTTGTCGGGATCATCATGAAAACAACCGCACTTACAATATGAGGTAAATCCATGAGTCGTAAGATGGCGTTTTTCTCGGATTGATACTCGGAGGACTCATGACTTACTTTGCTATCGCCCTCTTTTTCATGGAGACGATTCCGCAGTAATTCTCTGTCAGTGGCTTTTTTGGATTTTCAGCCTGCTATGGCTCATCGGGTGTCAACCGCGGTAAGAACCACCGCCGGCGATTGGCACTTATAGGTACGCCTACAAAAGGGTATTTTAATGTCTAAATTTCTGTGCATCTTATTCGCGATTGCGCTCATTCTCTGCGGCTGCGCAACTCACCCGCAGAAAATCACGTTCCAAGAACAATATAACATCTACGCCGATCCTGTCGTCGATTATAGTAATATGGTGATCGCGATACCCGGAGCAGACCCCTATCCCGCCATGGCTTTCGAGCAGTGCGGTCTCGATATTGATACATTACAAGACTTCATAGATGCTATTGTCCGTCGCATGGATGCCAGAAACCTTGTGCAATACCATGCGATCCAAAACGAAGTTGACGAACTTTATAGAAAACTCTGCAACACGCTCGACATGAACGATACAAAAACGCTTTATACCTGGCCCGAAGGATACGCCTATAGAGTCTTAAGCGGTTATTACAAGACACGTGATGAATATGGACTCAAAGCTGCCTTTGCCACCATCCAGTATATGAAATATCAGTTAAAGCTTTAACCACCCTACCAACACACTGACAATCAGCGCAGATAAGACGATGAAGTAGATGAAACCAAACCCTCGAAAGATGCAAAGACTCTGACGATCAAAACCTTATGCGCGGATGAAAGCAGATGACCGAAACAATCACCGACATCAAAGATGGACACTACACGCTCGGCAAAGCCTATCTAAACAATAAGCAATATGCCGAAGCGATAACGCATTTTCAAAAGGTGCTCAACATCGATGCCGATTTCATTGATGCACACTGCGGGTATTTCATTGATGCACACTGCGGGTTATGCCGGGCATATCTTGCGCAAAACGACACTGAGAACGCCGAAACCGCTATTTTGAAAGCACGTCAGTTGGCACCGAACGCTACGGAGGTGTTATCCCTCTGTGATGCCCTCAAAGAGACCTACTATCACACGGGGATCACTTGCTACAACGAGGAACGTTATCGTGAGGCGGTCAATTGCTTTCAAAAGACGATGACCTTCGATGCAACGTATATCGCTGCATATCACGCACAAGCACTATCATACTTTGGACTCCACGAGTTAGCAGAAGCGAAAAAGGCTGCCCAGGCGGCACTGCGAATCGACCCGACCTACGCACCGGTACTGTCTTTCTTAAAAACCATAGAACCGAGTCTCCCAGAACCCGAACCCCCCACTACACTGCCTGTGGTGGCAGATGAAACCGACGCGCCCCTGCCGTCCCATGGGCGTGAAAATCCATCTCAGGCATCTCAGGAGATAGACCCCGAAGACACCGAAGTTTCCCTTGACAAAGAGATGCAACGCGCTTTGGTGTTTCTAAACAATAGGCAATATCTGCAAGCTGAAGCGGCTTTGAAAAAGATTATCAACGCGAATCCAAATGACGTTGAACCCCATTACCATCTCGCACAAACGTACATGGAAATTGCGGCACTCAGTGACGCGCAACGGCAATTAGACATCACCTTACGGATGCACCCAACCTACGCACCTGCCCTTCAACTCCAAAACGCCATCACGGTACTCAAAAAGAGAGCGAACAACCACCAGCGAAACAAGAAAATCCGAAAGATACTCCTGCCTTTGGCTATGCTGGCAATTGCGGGAGTGATCGCTTTCAGAGCAGGCGTTTTTAGCAGTTTTTTGCCCCAAAAGATACCACCGAAGTTGTCCATTGAAATGACTTTAGAGGACCCAAAAAACAAGAACGGCATCATCGATGCTGGCGAAAACGTGCGACTGAAACTGATTATTACAAACGCTGGGAGTGCTGTGAAAAACCTTAGCGTCCGGATGCTGCCAAAGACAATCGGTGGGTTGCGTTATCAACTCCCCAAGACAACGTTTAGCGTCCGTAAAAATGGGTTTCAAATACGCCGGATTCCGATCACTGCCGATAAACAGGTACGCACGCGAAACGTGAATATAAAGATACAGGTCTTAGAGATCAACGAAATCTTAGCAACGCGAGATTTCCAACTCCAGATCAAAGGGAAATGAGGGAAATACAATGAAAGCATATAAACGGATAAGGCGATTCAAATACATCGTGTTCTGCGTTCCAGTGCTTCTCGCTTTCGGGTGCGGAATCGGGAATTTAGAAAACGCGCTCTCGGAGAAAGGGGATTACCACTTTCGCAAAACGCGGTGGGGGTATTCAAAAGCAATGGTGGAGTTGAGCGAACAGAAACAGGGTTCCCGTTTATTCCACCGAAAAGAGAATACACTTATCTACAATGAACGCATTTTGGGTATGCCTGTCAAGCTCGTTTACTGCTTTGAAAAGGACAGACTCCGAGTCGCAGGCTATCTCACAGATAGACCCGTCAAAAATGCTATGGAGATTTTCGAGCATGTTGCTAAAACGTTGGGAGAGCCAATAGATATGATCTCTGGCGGCATGGTTTGGGCGGATTACCATACGCTTGTGTATATGGACGGCTATATATCTCATGTGACGCAAAGCCCGTCAAGGTATCAGCGTTCGCAGGGACTTCTTAAACTTCTTGATAAAACACCCAAAGAGGAAGCAGGCAAGGTTTTACGATGGGATGGGGTCTGGACATACGTCGATCAAAACTTTTTTAGACAACTCCACGAGATAGACTACCCTATGGATGAACTCTCACATTACGAAAAGCGATTGTTTGCTATCCTGAGAAGACAACAGATGCGAACCTATATCACCCCACAGGGGCGAATCACTCTTCCAAATAATCCATAAAACCGCTGTTGTCGCCAGTGGCTCATTTATCTATCAAGGCACAAAGATAAGGGAGTGTTCCTATGATGAATAGTAGAGTCCTTCAAAAGGCGTTTCGTCAACAATATCGCACCTATGCGTTGCGAATTTCTGCGATCGTTCATATCATTATGATGATCGGGTTTTCTATCTTTTTTCTCAAACCTAAGACGCAGGAAGTAGAAGATGAAATCCATGTAGAGTTGATTGAAGCGTTACCGCGGCAGGAGATCGTCAAGCAGAAAGTCGTAGAGATCCAAACACCCGTCAAAAAGGTAGAGGTGCCGATACAAAAGAAACTACCTGTAGAGAAGCCAGTGGATATCATAAAGCCTGAAGCATCATTGGCGATTGCGAAAATGCTCCCCAGATCACCCACAGCGATTGATATTCAACAGTCCCCGGCGGAAACCAAAATAGATGTGGATGTCCCGATTGCGTTATCCACAGATGCCGATTTACCGACAGCACCGGATTCTGTAGTGTCTCCGAGGCTATCAACAGCTGCTGCTGATGTTGATAGCCGTTATACAGGACACAAGGGACCGCGCATCAAAAATCCTCGCAAAGGTACCGGTACGGGGACCAGAAAATGGACGAAAGAAACAGGCGCAGGACAGGAAATTGGCGATGGCATCGCTGAGATTGGTGCCGGGCAGGGACAGGGAATTTTTGAAACCGGTCCAGAACAGCCTACTTTTCGCAGCGTCATCAAGGAGCTGACAGAAGATATTATTGACAGCAGTGGCGGAGCCCCTGTGGATGTCGTTTTCGTCGTGGATGCCTCTGGGAGCATGCAGGATAATATCAACGCTGTCGCAGAACATCTTGGAGGGATGGTCGATGCCTACAAAGCATCGGAGATTGACTATCAACTCGGTCTGACGCATTTCACAGTAGAAAATAGGCAGAATCGTATTCGTGTCTCCCAACTGACGCAGGATTTATCAAAGTACAAAGCCGCACTCTATGAGATTCAATTGGGTGGGGATGAACACGCATTAGATGCTATCAATGAAACTGTGATGAAGCTGCGGTTCCGCAGTAATGCTATCAAACATCTTATCCTCGTTACAGATGAACCGTTCACGAGTCTACACGGATTTACTGTAGATGATGCAATCAATCTCTGTCGAAAAAATAAAGTATATGTCAATGTGCTCGGTATTGATAACCCTAAGCATAAATACCTCGCAGCCGTAACAGGTGGGACATGGCACCCGATTCCAGTAAACCTAAATATCCAATAGCAGACCACCATTGTCTGACTCAAAGAACTCCTGGTCGTCTCTGTCATCAGTGCGACCAATAACTTTCATTGAAGGAAATACCCGTTGTTGTCTGTGTCATCGGCACCAATGACACCTTTCAACAGCAGGTCGCTCAGCAGACAGGCGGGATTTGGGTCGCAATACCCAACGCAAATAAAAAACAACAACCGTATCAATGACGCTGCGTTTACGCAACAAAACGAAGAACCTGCGTTAAGTTTTTCTACCACTACCGTTTACACCATTTTCCGTAGAAACAACCGCCGCATCCTGCACAGATGCCTCGGGTCCTTCACCAAGTGCCTTCTGACCAGAAGTCTTCAGCGCAAGTGTCAACTGCTCCAAAACCGAGACGAGCGTATCCGTGTCACCGCTAAGGGCAAGTTGTTCAGGGGCATCCAACGCAAGCGTCAATCGCTCCAAAACAGCCACAAGCTGCGGCGCGGACAAATTCGCCGGTGCTTGCTCTTCAACCACGGATACCTTCCGTAAACTCTCAATCGTTTTCGTCAACGAATTCGTCAGCATTTGCAAGTCTTTCACGGTATAACCATCGTTTTCTAACGCATAGTTAATGCGATTAGCATGTTTCACTAACATCGCAGCCTGTTCTATTGGAGAGGTCAGCGGCATATCATCTATCATCTGTTTATACGCATCCCGTGCCTCACGCCATACCGAGCCGTACTTCTTCTCAGGCCACCGAGCCGTCCCCGGCTTTAAATATGACAACCGATGAATTAGTGTATCACGAAGCAACTTCAAACCCAGCGCGTCATCATGGGCTAACCGATTCATCACATTGTCTTGCCTGATCAATTCCGAAACTGCATCAGCAGTAGATATTCCCTGGGCATGGCAGCGCACCACGAATTTCCGATGTTCATCGGATATAAACAGAGAAACACAATCCCGTAATATATCTCTAATTGTCCTTTGAATTTGATCTAACGTATCCTGTTCTATGTCCTTGAAATCGTCATCAACAGATAAGTTCATACTTTCCGTTGCATAACGTTGTATACGCACTATAAACGCATCTACACGTTCTTGACCTTCCAACGTATCACGCAACTCTTTTAAGTCCGAGAAAAATAGTTTCTCGCTTTCTTCTGTAGGTCTCTTTTCCGATTTCCTAAGCTGTCCATGCAGCGCGTCCTGAAGTGTGTACTTATTGCTTGCCACCGTTCTTTCTCCTTTTTCTTGAGTACTCTGAAATTTTCAGAGTATAGTTCTGAATACTTATGCCAAAAAACGCTCACAACATCAGTCGTAGCGTGAGTTTTCAACGTTTTTTCATAGCCCTATAATTTCCCAATTGACTCTGAATACTCTGAAACTTTTGAATATATTCCTAACAAATATTCTGTATTTCCCACCCAGATCGGAACAGAAATTAGATAGGACTATGTTAAGTATACCATTAAC
>VYCT01000094.1:6021-37924 GCA_009843785.1 Candidatus Poribacteria bacterium
AAATAAAATAAGAATTGTAAAAAGAACAGTGAGGTGATATAATAAGAGGTATGAAAGACTTTATACTGCTATTTTTCAACGTTCTATTAACGGTAATAGGGCAAATTTTGTTCAAACACGGTATGAATATAGTGGGTCGTATTAACAGCGTCCGAGACGCGTTGGGAAAACTGCCACAGGCATTCCTGAATCCTTACGTCCTCAGTGGGATTGCCATATACGGCTTTACGACCCTTGTCTGGTTGATCATCCTGTCACGTGTTAAACTGAGCATTGCGTATCCGATGCTAAGCTCTGGTTATGTGCTGTCTATTCTGTTTTCGTGGCTGCTGTTCAAAGAATCTATCCCTAAGGTTCGGATAATTGGTGCTCTGATCATCTGTATTGGGGTCTACCTTGTCGCACAAGGAGAGTCTTAATCCATGGCAGAACCGGCAACTGCTTATACTGAATCCAGTAATCTCAGGAACCCTCAAGGTGAGCCTGCTCCTACCCGCTCTTATGTTGCGATGATATTGTCCGCTATTCTGCCGGGGCTCGGTCAGTTATACTTGGGACAATTTCTGAAGGGATTTATTATCTTCTTAATATTTGCTTCAGCATTCGGTATTTTCTATCTCAATTCTATGCCAGTAAAGGAATGGCGAGATTTAGTTCGGTTTAAACCTATCCCGAAAACGGAAACCACAATGGACAATACAGGAGACTCAGAAAAACAACCCGGATACGCCATTCATCTCTGGACATTTGACGATGGAGAAAAGTTGATGTACCGTCCTTCTTGGAAACTGAAGATCAGCGGTTCAATCCAAGGAATTTTATGTTGGCTCTATGCGATTGGCGATGGCTGGCGCGGTAGACGTAGAAGGCACAAACGTTAACTATAGGTTTTTATGATAGTAAATTTAAGTTTGGCAACTTCGTTAAAAGTTCTCAGATTTCTGTTCTGTAGTACGCTCCTCATTGCTTTGGTGATCGGATGTCAAGATAACAAGGCAATCTTGAAAGAGAGCGAAAAACACTTGGCTGCGGGGACTCCGCAAGCGGCAGCTGAGGGGTTAGAGGCTTTTATTGAAACGGCACCGGAGGAACCGAAAGCACGATTTTTACTGGGGAAAGCCTACAACGCATTAGGACGGTATAACGACGCAGTTGAGCAGCTGCGAAGAGCCTCACAACTCTATGCAGCGCAACCTGAAGAACGGATCGCGGCACGCCTGGAGCTGGCACGTACCTATCTTAGATTCGGTGACAGGACTTCCGCCTTTCGCGTGCTCAGGCTCGTTCAACGGAGTACTTCAGACCCCGAAACACTGCGTGAGATCATTGAACTTGTGGGAGACAGTTACCGGACAAAGCGACTCACGGACGGTGATTCGGATAACTATTCACCGACCTTCTCACCGGATGGCACACAGATCGCCTTTGCATCCTTCAGAACCGACAACGGTGAAATCTATTTAATGGATCTGAATGGACGGATCCGACGTCGCGTAACCTTTACAACGGATTTCAACGACAGTTCTCCAACATTCCTTACGACTCCGAATTATCTTTTCTATAGTAGTGAACCGAAGGCATCGCGCGAAGTTAAAGTCGTTATTCAAAGTAGCGGTTCAACACCCATCTACGCCGGGTTCAACCTCACGCACATTCACAGCAAAATCACGCGCGCCGTGCTACCGGTGAGTTTTGGTGCGCGCGTGCCACGCGCATCGCCCGCAGGCGATCAGGTTGTCTATGAATCCAACACAGATGGAAATCTGGAATTATACCTTCTCGATTTGGAAGGAGTTGACCTCGCACAACTGACTCCAGAAAGCATCAAACACAAACGCATCACCTTCAATGAAACCGACGATGGCAGCCCCACATTTTTCCCTGATGGAAAACGCATCCTGTTTGTCTCTTCGCGCAATGAGGTGAATCAACTCTATACGATAGGTATTGATGGACAAAACGAAACACATTTCAATCCGAACCGCTACGATTGTTACAACCCGACTGTATCGCCTGATGGAAAAACGATTGCGTATGTCTCTGCGAGAGATGGCGACTGGGAAATTTACCTTATTGATGCAGATGGCAAAAATGAACGGCGCATCACCAACGACATCGGCAGATCCATCCAACCGGCTTTCTCGCCTGATGGACGGCAGCTTGTGTTTGTTTCTGACAGAAGTGATACTTTCCACATCTATCTGATGTCTTTTGATGAACCTGTTACACGTGAAGATTTAGTTCAACGTTTGCAGTAGGGGCGAGGTTACCTCGCCCCTACGCGCCAAGGAGAGAGATATGCTTCAGGTAACCAAACCCGAAGGTTTCGGCAATATCCAACTCGAAGAGGTGCCGATGCCGGAGATAAATGCTCGACAGATTCGAGTGGAAACGGATACGACCTTAATTAGCCGTGGTTCTGAACTATTTCGACGCTATATTCGAGAAGAGGCAGTGCCACCCTCAATCATGGGTTATTCGCTTACAGGCATTGTAGACGCGGTCGGTGCGGAGGTGACAGGGTATCAGGTTGGGGAACGGGTTATGGTCGTCGCGCCGCATGCGCAATATGTTGTCGCTGAACCGAACACAACTGATGGTCGCATTGTGCCACTCTTCGATGATGTCAGCTTTGAAGCGGGCACTTTTCTCCCGCTTGCAACGAGTGCCGTTGCCTGGTCAGACTCATCCGGTGTGAAAGCAGGAGACACAGTTGTTGTCTTAGGACAAGGCTTGGTGGGTAGTCTGATGATGCAGGTGCTACGTGGCTATAACCCTGACCGGATTATCACTGTAGACGCGCTGCCGCTTCGATGTGAATTATCAACGCAGCTTGGCGCGGATGTCTCTATAAATGCTGATGAGATGGATCCGGTTGAAGAGGTACGTCGTCTTACCGATGGAAAAGGCGCGGACTTGGTCATAGATTGCGTCGGTGGGTATGCGGGGGTCAAATCATTTGAGCAGGCACAGGATATGACGCGCCAGTTCGGCACTATTCAACTCATTGCGCTTTATCAGCAGGCACCGCTCCCGCTACATTCCTCAAAAATGATGAGTAAGCGTCTCGTCGCTGGTATCTTGACAGATGAACCCCGTTCACAGATTGCTGCACGCGCTTTGGAAAAAATACAGAAGGGCGAGATTCGCGCCTCTGACATGACGACGCACCGCTTTCACTACACCGAGTCGAAAGCCGCATTCGACCTCCTCTGGAATACGCCAGGTGATACACTTGGAGTGCTGATAAAATGGCAGTAGATGTTCCGTCACGAGAAATTGCGTTTCGGGCAGAATCGCGCGGCGTGTCCCTCACGTTTTCGGCAACGTGGGGACTCTTCTCACCAAAAGGGATTGATGCCGGTACACGTCTATTGCTTGAACATTTAGACATCCAAGACGGAGACACCTGCCTTGACCTCGGTTGTGGATACGGGGCTATCGGCATCACGCTCGCGAAATGCGCCCAAACGTCAACTGTCTATATGGTGGATAAGGACTTTGTAGCCGTTGACTACGCGCGCAAAAACGTGGCACAGAATCGACTTCACAATTGCCACGTCCTGTTGAGCAACGGATTCAGCCACCTTCCTAACATCCAATTCGATCTCATCGTCTCTAATCTCCCCGCCAATGTTGGCAAAGAACTTCTACAGATTTTTCTGGCGGACACCCGACACTACCTCAAACCGAAGGGACGCCTCTATGTGGTCACGATTTCGGGCCTCCGAGAATTTATCAAGCGCAATTTTATGACTGTTTTCGGGAATTATCGGAAGGTTAAACAGCGTCACACGCATACCGTTGCGATGGCAATTCAGATGTAGTGTTTGATCGGCGTTTGAAGAACTATGTGCTTACCCAGCTGCTACGGACTGTGAACGCTTTGAGAATGATTTGACATAGGCACAGCGGTTCGGTATAATATAATTAGGACTTACGCATTCCGCTTTAAAGTCCCGCTGATAAGGGGGATTTAGGGGGTTTAAAGGACAGAAATTACCGCTTTTTGCGTCTAAACGTCCGATATTTTCTCAATGGGCGTAAGTCCTGATAATATTATATGATAGACAGAACAAACAACCAAAACACTTCCTCAGTTAAAAAAGACCCCAAAGGAGATATAACAGATGACTCGTTCAAGTTTCGTGTTAATGTTAATTGCGTGCCTTGGTATGTCCGTTAGCATTACCTTCGCACAAGAGAATGTTGCAAATGGCGGGACCGTTCGCGGTAAAATTACGGATACAAGCAACGCACAGCACCCGATTGAAGGTGTTCAAGTGAAAATTGTTGGTACAGATGGCACAGAATATAAAGCAACGACCGAGGCCACTGGTGAGTATAAACGAACAGGTATCCCCGCGGGACGTTACCTAATCAGTATTCATAAGGAAGGATACGGGGACCGGGTTGGGAAACCGGTTGCAGTTGTTAACGGTGGCGACCACTATGTCCCGCTTAAGATGAGTAAAGAACATGTCCCGCTCCTCAAAAGAGTCCAAAACAGATTTGAAAAGAAACTCCAAGAACAGAATGGCCCCGAGAATATGTCACAAAATCCGCAAGAACACTGGTACGACCTCGCCTTGATGAATACTAAGATCGGTTATATGCATGTATCGACAGACAAAACCGAGTATCAAGGGGAAGAGGTGGATCGACACAAAATTGATATAGTTATGAATTTTAAGGCACTCGGGACCGATGTGACATTAGAAATCACCCGCGTGGAGTATACAGGTTCCGATTTAATGCCACGCCACTTTCTCTCGACCTCTAATGAATCCGGCTTGAAACAGGTGGAGGGACGTATCGTAGATGGCATCGCCTATATTAAGACAACACTTAATGGTGAAACCACTGAATCAGAAGTTCCAGTACCGCCGGATACAATCTCCGAACACGTAGGTGTGGAATCGCTGTTCAGACAGGGACTTAAAATAGGTGAGAAACGGAATTTTCACATATTCAGTTTCGATCTGTTGAAGCCTGTGAAAACAGAGCTCGAGGTTGAACGGCAAGATACTTTAACCTACCAGTCAGCGGAAAAGCAGGTTTATGTTTTGCGTCAGACGCTGGATATGATGAATGGGATTACCGCAAAAGTATGGCTCGACACTGATGGCGTGAACTATAGAACAGAAGTACCGATGATGGGGCTTTCTATGGTAACCACTAAAACGGATAAGGAAACTGCGCTTGGTGACACTGAAGAAGTTGATGTGGTCTTAAAAACGCGTATCCTTCCCTCTGGCAAACGCCCTACACCAAAGGCAACAAACTTCAAAGCGGAGGTGAAACTGCCAGCAGGAAACATCGCTGATGCCATTATGTCTAATTCGCAACAACAACTGATCGTAACAAGTGAAAAGGCAGGTAAGCTTTCGATTCAAGTGCCAATGGTTGTAGCGGAAGACTGTCCGCCCTTACCGATTCAAGATGTAGAAGGTGAGTTCCTTGGGGCGAGTGCTTATATTCAAACCGATGCGCCAGCGATTCGCGCAAAAACCGAGGAAATATTAGCCGGAGAAGTCAATTCATGGCGTGCGGCAGAAAAATTATGCCAATGGGTTCATACAGCCATTACGGAGAAAAAGATGAGTGGCGGTTTCGGTTCATCCTTAACTGTATTAGAGACGCTCTCGGGGGATTGTACGGAACACACTGTGCTTTTCATTGCTTTAGCACGTGCCGCTGGCATTCCAGCACGCATCTGTTCCGGTATCACATTTGCAAAGGATGCCTTTTACTACCACTTCTGGCCTGAGGTCTACGTCGGCAGATGGGTCCAGATGGATCCGACATTCGGACAGACCATCGCTGATGCGAATCATATTCAACTCGGCGGAAGCACCGTGGAATCCGATAACCTGATGGAATTCGCCGAAGGTGTTTTCCGAACGCTCAATCAACTTGAAATTGCCATCGTTGAATAGTCACCAGTCATCAATGATCAGTTAAAGAGGTTCCTGATAGACCCAAATCTTCTTTGAAACCATTAGCTTTTCAGAGACGATAACATCTTAAAAAACGGTTACAAAAGAAGGTGTACATCTATCAAAACCAAAACTGATGACTGATGACCGAAAACTATTCCTCTGACGACTCTCTTAACTGACAACTGACAACTCTCACTGTGAGGCAAACTGACAACTGATAACTACTGATGGCATTTCTCAACCCATTTTTTCTTTTTGGACTCCTCGCCGCTGGTATCCCACTGGTTATCCATCTTTGGAATCGTCGCCGTGTTGTGACGGTTGACTTTAGTAGTTTGATGTTTCTGATGGCGGCGCATCGTGAAAATGCTCGGCGATTCCAACTCAGGCAGTTGCTCATTTTGCTTTTGCGGATGGCAATTGTCGCGCTGATCGCGCTGGCTTTAGCACGTCCATTCTTGACGCTTGGACTGCCGGTTGCCTCCGTGCGTGCGAAAACCGACATAGTCATCGTTTTAGACAATTCTTACAGCATGGCGCACCAAGATGTTGACGGGATCAGGTTTGAAAAAGCACAAACTTTGGCAATTGATATTATGGATACACTGCGGCACGGAGACAGTGCCGCGCTTATTTTAATGTCGGATATTCCAAATCCCATTTTCCGGCAGCTCACACCTGACCTTGGAAGCGTCACAGCAGCGATTCATGCTGCGACAGTCTCTTATCGCGCCACGAACGTCCAGTCGAGCCTTGAACTCGCGCACGAAATCCTCGCCGCATCAGAACAATTGAACAAAGAACTCTATCTCATTTCAGACTTTACGCGAAATGGATGGGAGAACGTAGGGGCGAGGTTACCTCGCCCCTACAATCGCTCTGGTGCGCGCGTTTCTCTGGTTCCGGTTGCCGAAGGAGAAGCACATAACACAAATATTGAAGAAGTCCGTCCGTCCAACCAACTAATAGGCGTAAATCTACCGCTCCAATTGAAGGTAACTACTGCGAACCATTCAGTAGCACCATTGGCGCAGCGTATGCTAACGCTGTTTATTGGCGGCGAGAAACAAAAAACTGTGAGTTTTTCTGCAGCAGCGAACGAATCACTGAATACAACTTTAACATACAACTTTTCTACACCCGGCACACATATCGGTTACGTTACACTCACGGAGGACCGACTCAACATCGACAACCAGCGTTATTTCGCCCTGGATGTCATCGGCGAAGTGCGTGTCCTGTGTGTCGGCGAACAAACGGAATACCTTGCCTTGGCACTCAATCCACATAATGCTCCTGTTTTATCGCCCGTTAACGCGGATGCGGTTTCTAAAGCTACAAGCCCAAATACAATAGACACCAACGGTATAATGATTTTACCGACGCAATGCACACCTACTGAATTTGAATCCTTTCCACTTGAAGATTACGACGTTATCATTCTGGCAGATGTGCCAAAGATCACCCGACGAATCGGTGCGCAGCTTCAAGAATTCATCCGACACGGCAAAAGCGTTATAGCCTTTGTAAGCAGGCACAGCAATGCAGAAAGTTACAACTCACCGAGCGATGCTTGGTTGCCTGCGCAACTTGGTAACACACTCATATGGACTCCGCCGCAGCAGGTGCGTGCGTACCAAGAAGGACACCCTATTTTTGATATTTTTCCGAACGAAGGGTTTTCTGCGCAATACGCCCCACAATTTTATAGCGGTGTGATGCTACGTCCTACGCCTGAATCAGAGGTAATAGCACACTTTGACGATGACACACCCTTTCTTATCGAGCGAAATCAAGGGACAAGTACAGTATTACTCTATAACTGCGGATTGCTCAGACAACAGCCTAACACACCCCGTGCAAATGCCAGAAACTCTCGTACTACAGCTGCTACAAACGACCTACTCGTTAATCCGTATTTCCTGCCGATGCTCCAACAGAGTGTGCTTTACACTGCTACCGCAAATCGCAACCTCTTAACATGGAGCGGACATATCGGAGACACCTATACAACGCGTTATCCTCACAGTGCTGGCGGGAAAGCGTCTATTCGCTTAAAAACCACTGTTGATACTACACCAGAGAATGCTGGTGCGGATGCTGGCAATAGCATTGTGGTCCCGATTGCCGAGGACGGCACATTGCAATTTCAAGGCACAGAACGTCCCGGTATCTATCAGGTTGAGGTGCGAACACAAGACAGACTTCAGCGAGACTTTTTCGCGGTCAACGTTGATGCGACGGAATCCGATTTAGCACAGATTCCACTTCAACAGGCGGCCGCACGCGTCGGTGCACAAACAACAGCAAATGAGGCGGCTGGGGGGACAACAGTGGCAGATGAAGCTTATAACGTTAAAAGACACGGCAGGGAAATATGGGGTGAGTTGCTTCTCTTGGCTGTTTGCTGTATGCTCCTCGAAAGTTTCCTTTCAAATCGGGGTTCCCATCCGTTACAGGGAAAAGGCGACAATCCAGATAACGATGGGGCACTGACCGTAGGTGAAGTATAATGCAAGAATTTTGTTACCCCACACGCTCGTTTGGAACATTGTGTTTAATTGTGCTGCTGAGTATCGCTATACAAGTTGAAATTGCATCAGAGGCAGCACCTGCTTCACAAGACAAAACAACGGGGTTCGGGGATGAATCGAATACCGTGCGGAGTCTCGTTATTAGGGGTAATCATTCATTCTCCGAACAGCAAATTCGCGCCCTGATGCAGACGGATGTTTGGAGTGTATATGATGAAACCGCTCTGGAATCAGATTTTGAAGCAATCATAAATTTTTATAAGAAAAATGGTTATCGTTTTGCGCGCGTAGACACAGAACAACTCTCAGCAAAGAAGTTCGAGGATGGTGTTTATCTCGGCATTGAGATTGACGAAGGTACTATCGGGGAAATCAACTTATCCGGTAATGAGAAAACCAAGAAAGATGTTATTCTCCGTGAGCTCCTGTTTGAGGTTGGTGATGTTTACATAGAAGCCGATAAAGAGGAAAGCGAACAAATACTGCGTGATAAGAGTTATATTGGCGCAGCAAAGATTGCCCCGTTGTGGGATGCGAGTTCCAAGACAGTAGCGATTGAGGTGAATGTCACGGAACTTTGGTCGCCGCCACTTCCGTCAATTGACCCAGCATTGAACAGTCAAGGCGGGACTTTTCTTTTAGGATTGCGGGAATCCAACGTATTTGGTTCCGGCCACGACACTGAAGTCCGTTATCAACGGATCAGTGAGATCGGTGAAAAAACAAAGAGCCTTCTAACATGGAAGTATCGAATGCCCCGTGTTGTCAATTCGCATTGGAACTTTGACGGTGCTTACATTCAGAAACGCGAAGGAGATTCATGGGCGATTCTATTAGAACGTCCGCAATATACATTGAAAAGCCGTTGGAGCGCAAGGTTTACGCTATCAGAATCAGTCGGTGATTTCTCATGGTTTGAAACGCATCCGTCTTTCGATCAATTAGAGCGAACAGATAGGTTTGAGGTGAATTTACAAGGCGTGTCTGGTAGAATCCGGCGATACTTTGGGGACCGAGAGCGTCAAAGCTATGTTGGACTCTGGGCAACTTCACGGCGTTCAAAGTATGTATTAATTGAGAAAAAGTTTCCTTCCACGGCGGATCTATCAAATCGCGACATCAAACTGGTTGGTATTACTGTCGGACGCAAACGTGTCACTTATCACAAGACGCAGTTTATCAGAAGAATGGGGCGCGAGGAAGTTTTTTTAGTAGGGTCTGAATACGCTTTCTCATTAGGGCACGCCTCGCCTCTATACGGTTCAGACAGATCAGAAGGCTACGCAAATCTTATAGGTAGAGCAGGATGGACACACGGGAAGCGGCTATTAGGCACAACGCTTATAGATATAAGTTCATATTTCACAACACATATTGAGAATTCAACGTTTCAGGCGCGAACTTCGTGGTACTACACAGACGTGTTCAATACAGGCGACATTTATACAGTTGACAAAGGATTTCGTAAAAACGGTTTTTTAGATTTTCATCAAACATTTGTTGCAGAATTCAAAACGAGACTGGAGTTTGGCTGGTCCGGTGAAAGCCAGGTACTCCTCGGTGCTTTTAACGGATTGCGAGGTTACGACTACCGGCAATTTAGCGGTGAAAAAATGATGGTGCTGCGCCTTGAGAGTCGAACTGTTTGTGGTGGGACACTCTTTAGGAAACTTGATGAAGGGATTGAAGCGGTTGCCACTTTCATCGCGAAACCGTTTATCAAACGCTCCGTTAACCTTGGGCTCATCCTAAGTGCAACTGCCTTTACGGATATCGGTTATATCTGGAATGGGAAACGGACATTTAACCTGACGGAACCTAAGCGGAGCATTGGATTTGGACTACGGGGTGGGTTTGCGAAGATTAGCAATGCCGGGATATTTCGTTTTGAATTTGCGTTTCCACTCGATGCCCCGTCTTCTCCACCGGTCAAACAGATGCTCTTTTGGGGAATTGAGTCCACATTCTAATATACCAAATGTATTAGGGGACTGTTAAGAGTTGACAGACACAAATATGGACACACCGCCACGTACTTCAGTTGAAAGCATCACCTGGCGAGCTATCCTGATAGGATTCCTGTCCCTCCCGCTTAATATCTACCTTGTGGTTCAAACGGAAACGGTATGGACGACACAATATCCGACCACAATGGCGATTATCTTCAACGCCGTTTTTACACTCTTCCTCGTCACAATCATCAATCTACCGCTAACACGTTACTTCCCGAAATGGCAACTCACACAGGTAGAAATGCTGACGGTATACCTCATGGTAACGCTGGCATGCGTCGTGTGTGGACACGACCTTTTGCAGGCGACAATGTGCGTTTTGGGACACGCATCGTGGTTCGCTACACCGGAGAACGAATGGCAATCTCTCTTTTTTCGATACATTCCAGATTGGATCGCTGTTATGAATCGGCGGGCTTTAACCGGTTATCACGAAGGCACGTCCAATCTATTTGAAATCGAGCATATCCGCGCGTGGCTCACACCGGTAATGGTATGGTTAGTGTTCTTTTCCGCGCTTGCATTCTCTATGATGATGCTGAGTGTCATTCTCCGCAAACAGTGGATTGAACACGAGAAACTGAGCTATCCGATTATCTTACTCCCCTTTGAGATGACGAAAGGTGTGAGTTTTTACCGGAACCGACTTCTCTGGATAGGCTTCGCAATTGGATGTGGACTCGACCTGCTCAACGGTATTAGTTTCCTCTATCCGTTTGTACCGAGCATCCCTATCCGCTATGACATCGGAGCGATGTTCACTGAAAAACCGTTGAGTGCTATCGGCTCAACACCGATTCATTTGAATCCGTATGCTATCGGCATCGGTTTCTTAATGCCGTTGGATTTGTCCCTCTCTTGTTGGTTGTTCTACCTGTTTTGGAAGGCGCAGCTTGTCTTCGGTGCAATGACAGGTATGAATCAGACGCCGGGGTATCCGCACATTGATATGCAATCGCTTGGGGCATATTTTGGACTCTGTTTCTTTGCGCTCTGGATAACACACAAGCATTTGTGGCAGGTTATCCGTAATATCTTAGGTTTGAAAACGAGCCTTGGGACAGCAAACGAACCGATCGGGTATCGTGGCGCGTTTGTTGGGCTACTGATTAGTATTGCGGTTGTGTTTGGCTTTTGTCTGAAGGCGGGGATGTCGTGGTGGGGTGTACTCGGATTTTTTAGTATCCATTTTATACTTGTTTTGGCGTTTACGCGGATGCGTGCTGAACTTGGGACACCGACGATGGATTTTTACCGTGCTGGTCCTGGTCTTTTCCTTACGTCAATCTTTGGCTCCAGAAAGATTGGTGCGCCAACGTTGACAGGGTTCGCCTTCCTTTATGGTTTCACGCGTAACTACCGCTCACAACCGATGCCGAATCAATTAGAGGGGTTTAAACTTGCGGATAAAGGTAATATGAATACGCGTCAAATCCTGTGGGTGATGTGGGGTGCGACGGTTATCGGACTCTTTATCGGGTTTATCGCGTTCCTACACGCCGGTTATCGACACGGAAGTTTGGGGACCTGGCGCGGCCAAGAGGCGTTCAGCGACTTACAACGCTGGTTGACACTCCCGAACGATACAGACTGGAGCCGCCTCAGTTTTTTCGGATTCGGTATCTCGCTGACGCTTACAACGCTGTTTATGCGTTTACGATTTATCTGGTGGCAGCTGCACCCGCTCGCCTATCCGCTTGCGGGAAATTGGAATTTCGGTAGGCTCTGGTTTCCAGTCTTTCTCGCTTGGCTAATAAAGACGATCCTGATTCGGCACGGTGGGATCGGCGCGTATCGCCGAACGCTGCCCCTCTTTTTCGGAACAATGCTCGGCGAATTTGTGATGGGAAGTATTTGGGCGATTTTAGGGCTCTTCCTCGGACAACGGATGTATTCGTTCAAGCATTGGTAAAGGAAAGCGCGACCTGTCTGGAACGCTCTAAGTGCGTTCCGAGACAGGTGGAGCTTACGACTCGTCATTCTGCTGTTGTGCTCGGATTTCTTGGAGTATCTCGACAACAGTCTCCATTTGTCCCTCAAGCCTACCAATACGCTGTTCGACTGTCACCTCCTCATCCTCGTCTGAGGTAACCTCAACGGTCTCGGCGGTATTAACATTATCTTCTTGTGCTTGCCCGCCCCACATATCTTTGAGGAAGGAGGGCATTGCTTGACGCACTATCTCGGGGACCTCTTTTAATTCATCACCAATGGTTTTCTTCATGTGATCGAAGTCAAAATCGTCAATGCATCCCTCTTTGACGTATGCCGCGACTTGATGGCATGCGAAACAGATGTCGCCAAAAGAGGCATCCGTTTCAAGGGGTTCAAATAGTCCATCGGGGACGGCTTCGAGCTCAGTAAGAAGGTTCAGGGCGTTGTTAAATTGCCGAGCGCACCGCTCCTCACCGTCTGAAAAATTGTCCACAATCGCAGAGGTTTCTACAATACGTGCTGTGGTTTCCAATAGCCGTAGAATTCTGCGAACTTCCTTTTGTCTACCCATTTCCTTTTGCGTTTCACGTTCGTTAGACATGATTGTCTCCTTTTTAGGTCGATTTGCTTATATAGAGTCCTTCAAGATTGAAAAGGATAGTAAAATTTTTTAACTCTTAAATCTGGTCGCTGTTCTATTCACTACACAGCGTTTTTCGGTCAATTCCGAACGCCTCCGGGTTATTCTCAGAAGTAATCGTTAAAAAGTTTGCCTATCGGGTTTGTCTATATAGAGTCATCTCAGACTAAAAGGATAGTAAAAAAATTAATGAGGCGTGCTAACCGCTAATACCGAGACATCAGGCAGTTTCCGATTTCAATTCGGCGACGTTCCGGCGGATCTTGATAACTGCCTTAATAATATCTTCTATGTCCTCTTCGCTCGCCATGAGGACGTTTTGGCTTAGAGAAAGACCTGTTTGACATATTTTTTCAGTCTCAGGGCAATGCACACCCTCAAAATTGAGATTCTGACCGAAAAGATTAGAGGCGAGGAAACTGGCACGATACATAGGTGTGGAATACCAATATCCCATAGGTATCCCCTCCGCACGCATTGCACGCAGGAAGGTTTCACGTGAGATACCTTCAAACTCTTCGGAATCAAAAATCGCTTTGTAGCCGTGGCATCCGCCGCGTGTCGCGCGCGGGTCCAGTGGTGTGACTTTAATGCCCGGTACTTCGCCGAGCCAACCGTCTAACCAACGCATATTTTTATGTCGGTAATTGGTTTCAGCTTCAAGCCGGGTTAAACGGGAGAGGAGAAGTCCAGCTTGCCATTCTGTCATACGGAAGTTACCGCCGAAGGGTTCAGCGTCTCCGAATTCGGCATCGGGCAGGGTGCGACCACAATTATGCAACGCATACGCCCGTTCATAGCATTCACGGTCATTTATCAGGACGATGCCCCCCTCGCCAGCGCAAAGGTTTTTCGAGGATTGGAAACTGAAGCACCCGAAGTGCCCCCAACTACCGACACCGCGTCCACGCCACTCGGCACCGTGTGCTTGCGCACAATCTTCGACAATCCCAAGGTTATGCCGATTCGCAATGTCAACAAGCGCGTCCAAATCTGCTGGATATCCTGCAATATGTACCGGCAAAATGACTTTCGTCTTTTCGGTAATCGCGGCTTCAACTTTGGAGACATCTAACAGAAAACTATCGGGAGCCGTATCAACAAAGACCGGTACGGCATGCGTCATTAAAATAGCGACGACTGTTGCTTGGAAGGTATACGGTGTCGTGATAACTTCATCACCGGGACAAACGCCAGCTGCTTTTAGGGCGATATAGAGCGCCGAGGTACCGCTATTGACGCAAACACCATAGTTCGCGCCTTGGAATTCGGCAAACTGTTGTGCAAATTCTGGGACCTTCGGTCCACCAACACCCCATTGTCCGCTCTTGTAAATACTTTCAAATGCTTCGATATCGGTAGGATCCTGCGTGGGCCATGCAGGGAAACCAGCAGTTCGGACAGGTTCGCCACCGTTTATTGCCAATGTTGCCATCTTTTCGTCCCTCTTCAATTCCTATTAGTTTCTTCAATTTTAAGATTGAAAACTTTCCACTGTAGATACAACCTTTCTAGTTTTCTGTTCGGATTTCCAGCAAACTATTTATCTGTTCCTCGGAAAGTTGAATGCCCCGAATCATGCTAATGGATACATCCGCGATTTTTTTAATCAAGTGCATCTGTTGAATGTTCGCTAAATCTGCAAGACTACCATCTGTCCGGGAATTTAAGAAAGGCTCAATTAATTGAATAACAGTCTTACTTTTTTCGGCATCAATAACATCCTTGGCACACTCGCGCTGGTCGCAAATTTCACCGAGTGCGTAGATGCTATTTCGTTTTACGTCGCTGTGCTGCTCATTTTGCAACTGCTTCATAAGGATGGAGATAACCGATTCAAACTCTTGAATTGACAGTAGATTTTCATGCTCACGACTTCCCATCTTTCCAAATGCCCAATTGGCGGCAATGCGGTCTATGTCCTCTCCGTATTCAATCAAACGTTTTAGGTGTTCCAGTGTATTGACACTCTGACAGCATTTCCCTATAGAATACACAGCACTCGACCGGATAGTGATGGGATTTTCTTCCGTAATGAGGTTAATGAGATGTGATTCAGCAATTGGAAGCCTTGTTTTTCCAATCGTTTCAACAGCACATCTGACAACATTCTCAATGACTATTCGGTGTTTAGATTTAATTTCTCCAGGATTGCTTAACGATGCAGCAGCATCATAAACATCGTAAAGGAGGTTAGTATCCGGGCACTTGTCCGCTAAATTACCCAATAAGACTATTATTTTTCCTTTCCCATAGTTATTAACGTAATCAATATTGTCAAGCAATGGACTGATAAATTCGTTGGCGTTCCCTGCGTCGGAAATTCTGGTGTGCTGCCGAGTAACCTGACCGTCAATCACCTTTTTGCGATTGAATTTATCTGTATTCATGTAATGTGAGAAGTTCTTCTTCATTTCAACCAGTTCAGTTTGCACATCCAAGATATCACCTTGTGATTCAAGTGCTACCTGAGATTTTGACAGAACCACCACCGGCTTTGGCCCAGAAATAGATTGCACTTCTTCCGGCGTATTATCTGTTTGTGTCGCGACTCCTGACTGGTTAAATTCGCTTGGATTAGAAGGCAACTCATTGGAGACTTCGTTCCCTATAATAGGATTGGTAGAATCTATGCTAACTGTAAATTTTTCATTCGGGTTTGACTTAGGCCAGCCCTCTACATTCATAATACCACGTTCGTCCACCTGTACTTGTATAGAAATAGGTTCGCCTTTCGAGAGTGAACGCTGAAATGGAATATACCGATCAAGAATACGACGATTTGGCGGTTGTGTATCGTTACGACTGCCGAGGTAAAAAGGAAGTCGTAACGATACGGTATCCTCACTGACCTGTAAATTATCAATCGGTGTGGACGACAAAGGAAGTATCGTACCAGCTTCAACAAGGGGTTTAACTCTGCCCCCAGCAATTTCAATACCAATAGTATCATTGAGGATGCGTGCAGGTTTAATACCGCGGTGCAAATCATAGTGATAGACAACTGCCCCACGTGCTACTGCTTTATCTGGATCACCGGCTGTAATCGGTGGGAAACCGAAGAATGTTTCCAAGCGTTTCTGAATAGTATGAAGTTTTGTCATCCCACCATTCAACAGTACCGCATCAACACTTGGCATACGTCCATTTTTTTGCTCCGCCTTCCGTAAGACATCAAGAATAGGATAGATAATATTATCGCAAGTAGATAGTGTATCCAGTTGCTTCACAGCATCCAGCGTGAGATGTGAAGCAAGCAAGGGTTCAATGATTTCCTCATATTCAGACAGTGTCAAATCGTATTCAAATACCTGATTCTCAATAGGTGTCCGGATTATTTCAGTTTCGACCAACTCAGGATCAAAATAACCCATTAACTTGCCGTTCTCAATTTCACTGCTTAAATCAATCTTTGCTTGTTCAGCGTATTCTCGAAATGTGCTTTTGAGCATATCCATCTCACGATCGTTAAGATTGTCGGGAAGCTTGTTTGCATAAGCGGCAAAAAAACGGTCAGCAAGTTTTTGGTCAAAGTCATCCCCACCAATTCGCGTATAGCGCGATATTGCTAAATCTTCAATGTTCAATGTATATTGTTCCTGCTGATAAGAGGCTTGGTGCAAGGAAACATCAAGGGTTCCGCCTCCTAAATCAAAAACAAGGACAGTCTGAGGTTCTTGGAAGTTAATGCGCGTCTCTGGAATTTCCCCCTTATCTTGTCTGTTAACGAAGTCATAAAGTGCAGCACGTGGCTCATCAAGCAGGATGTTCCGCGGACTGCCATCGTCCTCCCGTGTCCGGAATCCGGCGAGTCTCGCTGCTTCAATCGTGGCTTCCCGCATATCAGAGTCAAAAGAGGCAGGAACAGTAATGACAACATCATCAGGTATGAAATTAAACAGAGATTGTGCACTCGCGGCGAGGTGCTTAAGGATCTGTGAGGAAATTACTGCTGGATCGTAGGGACTACCATCGAAATCGAACTGTGTCTGCGTTCCCATCTCACTTTTAATAGATTTTACAACTCGATTTGTCCTACCAATCATTGTTTTGGCGTACTCCCCGACTATTGGCGGACCACCCTCCTTAAAATAAACGCATGAAGGTAACAATGCTTTTTTACCAATTCCACCGCGTTCTATCATCATTGTAATTTCCACGATTTTTGTGTCCAACTGATTCGTTTGGGGATTGAGAGTCCCCCACCCCATCACTGAATTGGTAGTGCCTAAGTCAATCCCAATATAATAGTTTCGTTGGTTGGGTTGACGATCCAGTTTTTGTGAGCTGCTGTCCGTTTTTTCTGCGGACTCAAAGTTAGTAATAGGTTTGATATCAGATTTCATGATTTGACCTCCTTGACTCTGGGTTTAGAAATAAGTGTGTCGGCGTAGATCCAACCCGCGGATTGGATTTCAACTGTTTTGTGTTCGTCCGGGTCCTCCCAACTAGACCCGGTGTATTCATATTCATCAGATTCATTGAGGGTTATCACTTTCCGCTCACCCACAACAGTCTTAGGTCGTATCCCCTGCATCTTAACAAAACGAGTAAACATACGAATCAAGCTGGGAATTAACTCAATTTCTTGCGGGATTTCAATTCCTTGTTGTTTTAACTGTCTTACTAATAATTCTGCTTTCAGGAACTGGTCTAACAAATTGCTGTGCTGTCCTGAATTCATCTCTTGAAAGAAAGTAATGACAGTCTCTTGTTTTGCTTCATCTCGAATATGCTCTATCTCCTCCTGGAGTGCTTCCAGTTGGTGCTGTGCTATTTCCGCAGCGGCACGTAGGTCGTCGTTCTCCTGAACGATTCGTTGTTGTTCAGAAACCGGTTTGGCAGTGCTATCGTCATCAATTGTTTCAATTTCGCGCGTTAAGGATTGAATAAGAGATCTAGTTCCGGCAATGCCTCCAATAACTCGCTCGTGTGCAGACTTCTTTTTTATCAGCCCCTTTTCTATAGCACTGGACTCCACGATCTCCTGCAATAACCCTTTCGCCTGGTTGAAATTTGCTAACCGGGCAGTCTTCTCCAGTAAGGATTTGTTGATAACTGTATCAGGAATCTCAGTGCTAAAAACGATAAGAATCGCCTTATGTTCTACCCGAGGACGCTCTTTTTCTATATGTTTAACCTTTTCGTAGAGTGCTTTGTGGTCACATTCCTCTGGATTTTTCAGAACAAAATCACGTAAATCTTGGGCAGTCTGGGTTACAATTTCTGCCCACTCAAGACGTTTTTCTTGTCCATCAAATCGATTTCGTCCATGAAGTTGATGATCTTCCAACCAAAGATTAACGCGAAATGGTAACTCGCTAACACCCATATTTTTTTTCACTTGGGCTACCAACTGAGTCGTCGAATGGTGGGGAGTGCTTAGTACTGCGCGTATCACCTCAGTACTATTAGCATACTTGATTCGGGCCTCACCTTGGCTGTTGGCTTTATGATGATACTTCTGTATCAATTGATTGATTTGGTATCCCATATTGTATCTCCAATATCATATTAGTTATCAGGGGATTAACCATCCATTAGAAATAGATAGGCGTTCCGTTGTTTGCTTGGTGCACCTCTATTTGGTTTTGAAACCGCAGATATGTCTCCCTATGGACATTAACATTAGTCTTATATTCCGGATAACCGTGAACGAAAATAACCTTTTTCGGCACCACCCATTCGATCAGTGAAAGGATACCTTCACTATCTGTATGTGCAGAAAGACGATACGTATCCACTTTTGCTTGAACAGGGACCTCTCTTTCATTGATTTGGAAGCGTTGTCCCCTATGTTTATACAGTCGTTCCAACCTTCGCCCTGGACTTTCCTCATCTAGGTAACCACTAAAAAAAATAGCATTCCTTTGGTCGGGCAGTAACTTCTCCGCATACTGTGCCGAAACACTGTTATCCAGCAACATTCCAGAACTTGCAATAATGACTCCATTAAAGTCATCAATCGTCTCTATAAAACCTTGAGGCATCTTTCCAATTTCGTGTCCAAATATCTGCACGCCATTTTCTTCATAAATGTTGCAGGCAATCTGTGCGAGTCCACCCATGTAAATGGTGAAAGGTTTCAACCGCCCGTTACGAATCATAGCCTGCAAGATTAACGCGAGTTCTTGACTTCTTCCGATTGCAAATGCTGGAATTAGCACTGTTCCACCGCTATCTAAGTGCTGTTCGATTTTCTGTGCGAAGTGCTCTTGCTCCTCATCAACATCCCCCACATACAGACTTTCTTGATACCCATATGTTGACTCGGTAATCAGCAAATCGACTTCCAAATTGTCTGGAAGTTGATACTTGGGAACTGTCAGTTGGTCAAAGGGCGTAAAATCGCCTGTAAATAGAATATTTCCCGCATCGGATTTTATGTAAACCATAGAGGCACCCAGTATATGTCCAGCAGGATAGAAAGTGATTTGACATGTTTCACATGTAATTGGGCACCCCCACTCTATCGGCGTAATATTTTCAATCGCGCGTTGAATCCTAAGCGCAGTGAACTCTTTGACTCTCGGGAAATCAATTAATTCCCCATGACTAAAAGTTGCGGAAGTTAAAGATTCGTTCAGTTGTAGGTCTACAATCTCTCGCGTCGGCAAAGTTGCATAAATTGGAACGTCCTGTGCTTCCTCAGCAACAAACGGTAGTGAACCGACATGATCAATATGTCCATGAGAAAGTAGGATTCCATCCAATTCCCATAAACCATCAAGGAGATTTCCATAAAGCGAATGGAAAGATGGATATATAGAATCAGTATGCAAACGGATGCCTGAATCTAAAAGGAACTTTGTTCCATTTAACTGAATAAAATAACAACTCGCGCCGATTTCATTACCGCCACCGATTGGAAAAAAGAGGTTACGCATATTTCTAATATTATACCATTAATTCTCAAACTGAGATTATATATTCTCGCACAAATTGTGGTGGGAATTTACCTGTTTCAACTTCCACAATTAAGGCACTTAGGACATCCCGCGCTTTTGCTTCCAATTCAGGATCAATTGCGCCATTTTGGACGGCTTCCTGAAATTCGTCCTCATCCTGAATTTCATAAGTGCCGTTTGGATTGATCCAAAGATCCAAGAACAGATCGGTTATTTCAAAACAGTCAAGTTTTCCTGCCGCATCTACGCGCCGCTTGACGGGTTTCAGAACATCACAATAATAGCCTGTCCATTCATTATCCAGATTATAAACTTTGCCGACATCATACCAAAGTCCTGTAAACACAAACCAAATGGCGGCGAAGTTATCGCCTAAAACCATCTCGCCGTTTTGAATTATCGGTGAAGATGGCTTAACCCGCTGAGATGTGACAATCACATCGTCGTCGAGATAAAGCAGCTCCTGTTGGAAATGATTCACCCGGTCCGGCGGTCTTTTATAGGTGAGTGTTACAGTTTCCATTTTTTTAACTTTCCTTGCGGTTCGGTCAGGTGGATTGGAGCTTGAAGGTTCTCTCCGTATACCCGCTTTCCATTTCATTCCAAGCTGCGCACTCTTTAATTTAGGCTTGATGTGCCACAATTGCTTCACGGAAGGCTTTAATATGCTTCGGTGTTGTCCCGCAACAGCCACCTATCAGGTACGCTCCGGCTTCAATGAGTGCAGGAACGTGGCTTGCCATCTCCGCTGGTGTTTGCGTATAGACGGTGTTATGGTTTTCATCAAGCTTCGGCATACCCGCATTTGGATATGCCATCATCCATTTCCCGTTGACTCCTGTTTCAGCGAGTGCCGTATTGATTTGCTCGATACCGGCAATCGCATAAGGCATCCCTGTATGCTCATCACGTCTGGATTCAGCCCCGCAGTTTACACCGATGATACTAACAGCGTCCAACAAAGAACCATTTCCCGAAAATTCATTGTTTATGAGGATATCAAGAAGATCGGCAGGGGAGTTCCCCCAGTCTGTCCGATAGATGACATCGCCAGTCCGTCGCTCTTTTGTCCATTTGTACGTCAAATTCACCGCAACAGGGATTCCCGTCTCACGTGCGACATCTACAGCGAGTGTGGCTTCTTTTGCGGAAAACATCGTCTCAAGGCAGAGAAAATCCACGCCTGCTTCCGCAAGGGTATGGATCACCAATTTATGTGCCTCTCTCGCGTCTACATTCGGGATACCGAAAGTCGTATCCCCACTATCGGCTTCAATTGCACCGGGGGAGGGGCCAACAGAGCCTGCAATATATACCTCTTTTTCATTCCGCTCTACAGCCGCTTTCGCGTGTTGGACAGCAAGACGTATCAGACGTTGTGCGTCCGATGCATCTTGGCCCGCCATTTCCAAGTGAAGTGGTGATGCTACAAACGTATTTGTCCCAATCGCCTCGGCACCTGCGCTGATATAATCTGAATGAATGTCAATAACAGCGGCGGGATGTAATTCATTAGCGAGCGCACTGTTAGCGAGTTCTATACCGCGAGCAAACAGCTGCGAGCCGAACCCACCATCGAACAGAATCGGTTTATTAGATTTTAATCGTTCCTGAAAACTTTTAATTATTGGGTTTTCTTGCATTTTTTTCCTTCGTGAAAAAATGGTTTTGGATATTCCGCAGCGATATTTGATAAATTACAGGGTATTTTGTCTAATCCATTATATAGTGTCACCCACAGATGCCAGCGATGCCGATGGTGTAGAAGCAGCAGCGGGCAGTATTACCCTCAAATGAACGTTAGTGATGCGCCTCCTTCCTCGCCTACCCATTTGAGTAGGCATAGCGCACAGGACTTTTCAATTACATAAGCGTTGCTGGTATCGGTTTGAATTGACAACCTTCCACGAATATGTCAAAGAAATCGGGTGTGGTTTCCAATTCAATGTGTTCGATATTGTTGACAAACGCTTCAACAGCTGAGCGTTTTTTCTCGGAAAGCAGTACAGCCGTTGCCCCGGCTACTGCAGCATTACCGATTTTGACAACATTTTCTTCTGGTACGGGTGCAAGAAACCCGATTTCAATTGCATCCTGTAAGTTAACATAATTGGCGAAGCCTCCCGCCAAGAAAAGCGTTGTAATGTCTTCAGGGGGGCAGCCGAAATGTCGTAGGACAATATACTGTCCGCAGTAATTTGCAGCCTTTGCTTGCGCAAGATTGCTTGCGTCCTCGCGTGAGAAGGTGATACCGTGTTCCGGCAAAAGTGGCATAATGCGTTGCTTTCTGTCAGCAAAAACGCCTTTTGGACTCATCTGATCGTTCCGACGCAACTCTGCGAGGAGCGAAATCAGCCCAGAACCGCATAAACCCTGCGGTATCTCTTCATCAATCGTCCTATAATCGAATTCACTGCCATTCCATTTCACAGACTCAATCGCGCCGGGATAAGCAGGCATCCCGTATTCAATACCACCGCCTTCAAACGCTGGACCGGCAGGACACGATGCCGCTACCATTCGCTTTGCATTTCCGACAATTACCTCTGTATTGGTCCCGACATCAACCAACATAATAACTTCATTTTGCGAGGCGATGTCAAGTGCGACTAAATCTGCGGCGACATCAGCACCGACATGGCTGGCAATCAACGGTAGACTGTACACCATCGCTTTCGGATTCGCTCGGATCCCTAAACGCCGCGTCTTTTCCGTAAGCGAAGTGGTTGAGCGGATACCATCGCGGTATTCATGCTCAATCAAAGATTTATAGGGTTTTTGCCCGATGCTTTGGACATCCTGCCTGAAGAAAATATCGCGCATTGTTGTGTTCCCGACAACGACGATTTCATAAATTTCCTGTCGAACGAAGTTGTGTCGGGCACACATCTCCATGATTTCACTGTTTAGTGCAGCGATAAGCGATCGGCGCAGCTCACCCTGAAATTCACCGTCATAACTGATGCGGTTCATGATATCGCTGCCCCCGAAACGCTGTGGGTTTTCAAAGGAACTGACAGAAACCGTCTCTCCGTTCTCTAAATCCACCAGATTTGCTACCACCGTTGTTGTCCCGATGTCTATGGCGAGTCCATAAAGATGTCCTCGGTAACGATCAACAGGTTCCTGGTTATAGTAAACAGTCCCGTCTTGATGCGTAACCCGTGGGCTGAGTTCCAGTGCGTCATCGTCATTTGTAACGGTATGTGTTAGGATCCTCGGTGTGCGTCGAAGCGGGGTAAACTCAATGTCTTCATCAATATCAAGAACGACGGCTTGGCAGGCGAGGCGGTAGTTGTCTCGAAGGAAGGCTTCGGCTTCATTCGGGCGTTGGAGACTCTCCATCCCGCGTTTAATCTCAACGATGCATTCGTGGCACTGTCCGGTTCGGAAGCAAGAGGTGGGTACTTGGACGGCTAAGTCATCCGCGTAATCAAAAACAGTTTTTCCGGGGGTAAGTTGATAGACCTTTCCGTCGCATGTGATTGTGCCTTGTGATTCCGCTGCTTGATCGGGTGCGTCCGTCTGCCATGCGCTGCGATAATCTAATTTATCGTCTCCGACACAGAGAAGCCCGGTCCCTTCATCAATTTTCCGTTGGTTTCGACAGCCAAATTTCGCCGTGCAGTGGTCAAATCGGTTTTTGTAGGGGCACCGATAGGTCGCCTGTTCATCGGCGTGGACAACCAATCCTTCAAAAATCTGTGTGATTTTGTTGAGGCGTTTCTCGTATTCGGCTTTATCTATCTTTTTCATATTTTTAACTTACCTTGCGGTCAAATGACGTGGATTTGAACTTTGACGTGCTGTTCTCATGAGTTGAAGAAACACCCAAGCAAAAACCCCTCCATTCCATTACGGGCTTGATTTTTTGGCACTTTAAGCATCAAGGTTCCTTTGGATTATAGAAGCGAAACGCGTTACCATTCTTCGTCTGGTGCTTCAAGGAACTGCTTTGCAAGTGCGACACAGGCGAGGGCATCTTTCCCGTATCCATCAGCCCCCATGTCGTCTGCGAATGTTTGTGTAACTGGCGCGCCACCGACCATAATCTTTACCTCTTCCCGCAAGTCTTCGTCAATAAAAGCATCAATTGTCTTTCCCATGTTCGGCATCGTTGTGGTTAGGAGAGCTGACATCCCCAAAATCGGTGCCTCATATTCCTCAACTGCCTCAATGAATTCATCTTCAGAAGTATCAACACCGAGATCGTGTACCACGAAGCCTGCACCACGCAACATCATAATGCAGAGATTTTTGCCGATGTCGTGTAGGTCGCCTTTGACGGTTCCCATTATCACAGTGCCGATCGGTTCGATGCCTGAATCTGAGAGGATCGGTTCGATATGCTGCATCCCTGCTTTCATTGCGCGTGCACACGCCAAAACTTCAGGGACAAAGATAAAGTTCTCCCGAAACTTGATGCCGACGATGCCCATCCCGGCGATGAGGCCGTCATCCATAATCTCTAATGCTTCGGTGCCGTCCTCCAGAGCCGCTTCGGTCAATTCATCAACAGTGTGATGGTCGCCGTCAATCAGGGCAGCAGAGATGTCTTGCATAGCAGGGGTCGCCTGCGCAAACGTATCAATGGCAAGTGCTATCTCATCAGATTCTTCAAGAAACTCTTCAATTTCTTCTCGGATAAATTCATTTGCGATGTCATTAATAGATGCCACGAGTTTTGAATCCCTCCTCAATCTTCAAAGGGATATGATACCACACACACGGAAAAAAGACAAATGAATTTCACGTATCAGTTATCACAGGACTCACGCAAATTTGATAGGCGCGCTGACAAAGCGCGCCATTAAGAAAGATTTACTGACACATTACGCCAGTCCTACCTATTTGTTTTTTCGATATTCCTCTAAGAGGGCATTGATCTTATCAAGAAAGGTTTGTGAGTAAATCTGACCGACGAGTGCCTTATGTGTTTCTGCGGCAATAGCATCCCAGGCTTCCCGCGCGTCGTCCTCAAACTTAACGACTTGAATGCCTGCCTTCTTTTGCAGTGCCTCAACCGCCCTGTCATTATCTTTCCGAATTTGTTCAATCAAAGTGCTTTGGTACTTGTCCCCGATTTCACGCAAAACCTTCTGCTGTTCCGGGGTAAACTGATCAAACTTTTCTTTTGTGATCACCGTTGCGCCGACACCGACGCTTACTGGAAGGTCGGTCATGTATTTGAATCTATCATGCCATTGTAGTGCTACAGTGACATAGGGTGATGCGGTCACGGCGTTGATCTGCCCGGAGTAGAGCGAAGACAGCACCTGTGTAACTTCTCTTGGAACAGTTGCGATCTCGGCGTTTTTGTAGAATTCGATCCCGATTTTGTCGCTGGTTCGGACCCACATTTTGACGGCTGGAGATTGAAGATCGGCAATAGTCGTAATCGGTTGATTACTGAAAATATAATAGAAGCCGATGTCTCCCATACCGATCAAGACATATCCTGCATCCAAGAAGGCTTTGTCAAGGTCTTCGCGGAGAAAGTCCCGGACATAATCAAGTTCTTCGTAGGTTTTGAACAACCGAGGCAGTTGAAAAATCAGCACCTCCTTCTGTATTTCGCCGAGCCCTGTGGCAGTCATAGCCCCCGCGTGTAGTAATCCGGCTCGCATCTTGCGAATCACATCAAGTTCGTCTCCTTGGACCCCGTTTGGATAGATACGGAGCCGGAGTTCGCTATCCGTTTTGGCGCGAATTTCTTTTCCCATTGCCTCAAAATTGTTCATCCATGTGGAACCCTTGGGTGCAAGTGTGGCGAACTTAATGGAGTCCGCTGCAAGATGCGTTACAGGTAAACATAACATTCCGAAAATCAGCAGGAACACGCATGCTAATTTAAAAGCGGAATCGGGGTTGAAAGCCCCTCCTACATTCACCGTTTTTTTAATTTTCATTATTCAACCTCTCCTTCTTCCATTTCTGGATCAAAAAGCATATCAGTTTGAGCAAGCCAACGTTTGGCACGCGATTTTGCGAGCGAGGTCGCAGCTTCTTCCCCAGGAAAAATATCCGCTGGGGCATCAATAACTTCCTGTAACGCCTGCTTGTAGAGTTTAACGTCCTGTTTAGGATAGGCGTAGTACCGTGCGAGATAGAATTTACTCATCAGGAACTTGCCTTCATTAAGTTTATCGACATAATCAATGTGCTCTTTTGCTTTCTCTGGATCGCCGCCAATTGCTGGCGATCGGTCACCGTAATAAACCGCATAAAAAAGATGGGCGCTGCCGAAATAGAAGGTTTCGTCCAATTCAAGTATACGCCGCATCATCAACTCGACACGAGCGAGGTCAATAACTTGCATTGGATCATCTTTCTGAAGACTGATGCCACGTCCCATAGCGTAAGCTGCCCAAAAGAGGGGTTCAACCTGTTTTTTCTTAAGTTTCTGGAGTGCCTTTTCAAAGACTTCGGTGTCAACACTTCTCGGTTGCTTAAAGGTTTTATCGGATTTCGCGAGTGCCTTAAAGGCGTATTCTTCAGAGCGCGCATAGTGTGCGATTGCTTGTGAGCGCATTTCGTCTGCCGTTTCAAAGTCTCCAGCAATCTCAGCATCTTCCATCTTATCTTCGAGAAAACCGCTGTAAGATGAATGTGCGCGTGCAGTCTTGACGATGAGCCCTGTATTCCCGATCTTCGCCACACGCTCAAGTGTCTTGAGATTCTTCGCAAGGGTGGTTTCTACGACAACTAAATTGCTCTCCTTTTGAATATTAGACAATTTAGCGAGACCACAACCGCCTAAAAATATGGGTAAGAGCAGCAACAACAAGGTTTGGGTTCTAAAATGGTTATGTGTCATAATGAATGTTCCTTCATAGTTGATTTGTTAGTGGTTTGATAGGTTTACAAGTTATGTTGAAAAAGGCAGCAGCACAACCGTAGCATCAACATGTCCATTTGATGTTTCAATCTGAACGCGACTGCCTGCTTCTGTGACTGCGACCCGAACATAACCCAAAGCGACCTTTTTTCCGAGTGTTGGTGCAAAGGCGGTACTCGTAACCCAACCGACCTCTTTATCAGTGCTGAAAACCCGTGCGCCTGGACGTAGTTCGCAATCGCCTTGCGATGTTGGGCTATCATCAATTTCAATACCACGCAGCAGACGATTCGGGTGTCCGCGATACTTCATCCGTGCGACGATCTCTTGCCCGATATAACATCCCTTCTCAAAATCAATGGCGTGTTCTAATTCCGCTTCAAGAGGAATAACAGCATCGGTTAATTCTGTCCCATATCGGGGTATGCCAGCCTCAATCCGCAGTGACTCGAGTGCCTCCCAGCCGATAGGTTGAATGTTAAACTGTGCCCCTTTCGTCATCAATGCTTCCCAAAGTGATGCCAACCCCTCGGCAGCAGTATAAAGTGTGTAACCGACTTCGCCAGTAGCATTTGTCTTTACACAGGCAATGGGGTATTGAAAAAAAGCATCTACTTCACGAACGCAGCTGTGGCGTTCTGGTAAAGTCGCGAGATCGCTCATATTTAGCGCAGATTGAACGAGCACCGACGCTTTGGGACCATGGACAGCGACTGCCCCAATTTCTTCGGTGACATCAGATAATTCAACGTCATCCGCGATGATATACTTGTCCAGTTCATTGAAGATATTTTCTGCGGTCTCAGGCGCAGTGTCAATAGTGGTTGCGTCTTCAAGAACATAGATATTTAAATCGGCGATAATTTTGCCGCGATGTGTTAAGAGCATGGCGTAGGTGCCTTGTCCGATTGAAAGCCCTTCAACATCGTTGGAAATGATGCGGTGTAGAAATGTTGCGCGATCATCGCCCGTTAATTGATGCCTGCTTCGATAAGATACATCAACAATACCGACACTCTTTCGTACGGCTTGATGCTCAGAAACACTATCGGTGAACTCGGTAGCGATATTCCAACCTTGGTGTCTTTCGGCGAAAGTCGCACCGAGCTGCTCATGAATGTGATAAAGCGGTGTTGTTTTCATAGTTATCAGTTGTCAGTGTATCAGTTACCAGTGGCCAGTCACCAGTGGCCAGTTAAGAGGGGCCTTTGTTAATTCAAACTCTGACTCTGGTAACTGGTAACTCCTAAAATTGATAACCGATAACTGACAACTATTCTCCTAAAAGATACGATCCAAGCGTAAAAGGATTTTGGGATTCCGCAATGATGAAAACGAGGCATCAAGCGGTTCTGCGACTTCAACAGCGAGGATCCACGGTGAAAGTGTCCCAAAGGGATCCATGAAAACGGAACATCCAACACCGATCGAAGTTTTAAGCTGCGTTGTGAAATTCTGAAAATCGGAAAAGGGTGTGTCGCCATGCCACCAGACACTGCCTGTATCTAAAAAGCCACTGAGTGTCCATCCAAATACAACATCAGGATCTCTATGGATTGTCTCATCAATGAATCTATACTCAAGATTAAGCAGCAGGCGATTATCGCCAGCGAACCTGTTGAAATCATAACCCCGCACGGTGGCACCTCCTCCAAGATGAAGGAGCCGTTGTCTGGGCAAGGGTGCGTCAGAAAAATCGCCTGCAATCCGAACGTTCAGGTGATGCGAACCGAACAGCGGTGTATAGCGTGCTATTTCAAATCGGTAGAAATTGAAGTCGTAATCACCACCGAAATATTGCCCTGTCATCTCGACAGCAAACTGCCCGCGCCATCCACGTCGAGTGCGTTCATTTGCCGAGAACAAGGTGTGGAAATCCTGTATGCTTGTTGATCTATGGTCGCGCGTATCAAACGCAAAAACGAGCGTCAGGTTTCCGAGTCGTCCGCGATCAATCCGAGCATTGCCGCGTTTGATTAGGTTGCGGTTTAAGTAGCTCCAATCCGTTGATTTGGAGAGGTTCCGGTGTTGTTCTCCTGTGAATTCGAGTCTAAGATAGCTCCATTCCGAGGGTGCGTAGGTAATCCATCCTTGGGAGCCCGAACGTTCATAATAATCCTGAAATGCGGAACCGTAATAGGCGGCACTCAGGCTGGCATCCCCCTGATGTAGATAGATACTGGAGCTGACATCAGTGAGTTTATAGAAACTTGCGCCGAGTTTAAGGGGTTGTCTCTTGAAGAACCCTTTTTCAACACCGGCGTGATAGTTCCATCTTTTGCTTGAAAACCCACGACTGATTGAACCAAAAACCTGTTCTTTACCTGTGAACTGAGTGGCGAGTGTCCCGCCTGCTCCCAGCATTAACCCATGAACACGATTGAATTGAATAATTGGAAAACCACCGGGTTTAATTATAGGTTGTTCTTCAATTTCAACAATCATGATGTTTTTGCCACCCTCGCGCTGGACGCGCCAATCCCGAATCGCTTTAAAGTGCTCATTATTTTCACGGAGTTCCTTGTCCATGCGGCTGATTTTTGATCGTCCAAGGGTATGACGGTAAATATCAGGTGTTTGTGAACTTCGTTTTCCAGCAATGGCTTCAGTCTTTAGATTAAGTGCCGACAACAGTTCTGCCCGCGAGATCCGAGTGTGCCCGATAAAACGAATTTCGTGTAATGTGCCTTCGTCAATGCTAAATTTAAGGGTATTGTTAACTAATTGCTGCGTAACGGTGGCGAATTCATACCCACGATTTGAATAGAAATCGGCAATTAGCTGCCGCCTGCGTCTCGTAACTTCAACGGCAAAATAGCCAGGTTTTAGCTGGAACCATTCCGTGATAAATTGTGAAGGGAAACTTCTATTTCCGTCGATTTTAACCTTGCGGGCAAGGAGCACAGGGGCTTCTGTAATTTTGATATGAACGCTGACATCTGGGAAAATTCCTAGCTCTCCAGTCGCAAGGGGCTCTTGCCTTGTCTCTAAACGTACATCCTGAAACCAGTCATGGCTTCGCAATTCCGTGATGAACCATGAGAGTTGTGAACCCGTGATAACATCCCCAGGCTGAATAGGTAGGTAGTGCTGGATAACCTCAGTCGGAATAGAAGTATTACCTTCAATTTCAATCGCGGCAACCCGAAATTTTTCTTCGGACGTAAAGGTTTGGGAGAAAGTCGGCGATGCCTTTACAAAGCCCAACACCCCCATTCCCGGTGCATAACGTTCAGAAAGTATACCGACATACTGATGCGGTGCATGTGGCCACCACGGATGTTCACTATCATAAGTTGGTAGCCAATAACTATATTCTCTTTGGGTTGTAGGCGCGAGGTCTTCCGTATTGATGGCACTGCTGTATGCTTTACGATGGATGTTAAAAAACCACCTGTTTTCAAGGGCAGGTTTATCTTGCAAGTCTGATTTAGAAAGTTTTTCCAACATTTCACGCGGGAGCGCGACTTCAATGCTCCAAAAGGTGGCGTTAATCTGGGTAGCGACCTCGGCATTTGAATTCCATTTACTATCGGCACTAAACGCTGTCTGCATGGGCCGCCGATCCGAGGAGAGTTGAACATCATGAGGTGCAAATCGGAAATTGGGTTCACCGGGGACGTTAACTTTCTGATCAAAGAACGCGCCAATTGGGTTGATAACAAAGTGGTAGTAAATGTCGGTTTGAAGATTGGGGTCAATCAGGATTTCAATACACTCGTCTTCCCAGATAGGGGAATCCTGCTGTGTCTGTGAGATATGGGGGAGTTGTGATTCAGCGAGGTATGCCTTTACACCGATATATAGATTTTCAGCGTCCCACATCAGAAAGGTTTCAGTCGGATTCTGTGGTTCATCGGTGCCTTCTGCGTTCTGAAATGGAGAGAGTAGCACTGCCTGCTGCCACACGATTTCAAATAGATTGCCATCAACAACGGGTGGTTGTGTTATCTTTGGAACAGGTTGGATAGAACCTTCAAAGGGGTCTGACACAGTATCAGAGGGTGTATTCCCATCATTTGACGAACTTGATAGCAGCGAAATCGCATCGGCGGCTTTTAAACGGAATAGGGGACCTCCATCGTTAATAAGCGTTAGCGATGTATCATTATCAACTTGGGCGGGGAGATTGATAACGACCTGCTGCTTTTCGCTCTTAAGTTCAACATCAACAGCGTAATTTTCAGGTAATTCTAAGCGGATACTACCCCCTTGTGCGGTCACATCCATTGGTGCAGCAACAGTGTCAAGTATAGTCAATCCGACTGAACCGTTTTGTGTCTCCAATTTGTTCTGCCCTTGCGTTAGCAAAATTTTCCCATCAATGCGTCCTTTTTTCACTGTAACATTGTAGTTACCCAATGTCTCATCTAACTGGACATTTCCTGTTTCTGTTGCAATTTCTACCTTGCCTCGGATACGCTCGAGCCGTATATCTCCTGTTTTCGCTTGGATCTTAACAGCAACATCTGGGGGGGTCTTAATCGTACACTTCAACTGGAGTTGCTTTTGAAGCGTTGTGTGCAGATCTGCAATATTGGGAAAGGGGTTAGGTTTTCCGTCAGTCGTATCGGCTTCTGGCAATTTCATCTTTAACTGCAGTATATCACTGTTCTGTGTTCCTATTAAGGAGATGTTCTCCAAGTAGTTCTGAATGAGAACATCACGCGCTGTTTTTGTCGCTTGTATCTGTTTTTCAAGGACGACACCAATGCCCTCGCGCTCCATAGCAATGATTTCAATGTCGCCGGGTATGTCCAAATTCAGTTCTATGCGGTAAATATCCTCAGCACTGAAATCTTCTGTGGACGTTGCTTCTAATATTAGCGTCTGTTCTTGGATTGGAATAGATTCACCCGACACCTTTTCCGGGGCCACAGCACCTGCGGATAAGACAAATAGGTTCAGTGCGAGCATGGATGAATAAAATAGATATAGAGGCGATAGGGTTGTACGACACATGGGCAACATTTCAGGAAAATTCGTTTTAATTCGGGATGCATGGCATTGTAACATCGGTTTGAAGATTATATCTACAGAATGTCACTTACCCCCATTTTTTTTTGAGGGTAGTCTGTCGTTGATATTGTTAGG
>VYCT01000299.1 GCA_009843785.1 Candidatus Poribacteria bacterium
ATATTAGAGGATATGATACAGGTCAATCAGAAACTTTTTAAACCGAAGTTGGAACACCTTACTGTCCTATCGCTTGAAGTAGTTGTGCGGATTCCGGACGCGTTAAAATAATTTCGGCGAAGTTAGCAAGACGGAACATATTATTAAATAGTCAACGAAGGAGAACCCATTTTGAACAAGAACTTGGAGGCAAAGCAGGAAGCCGCGCTCCGAAAAATCCTGTCAGAGGTACCAGAAACCTCGACGTATGCACCGGTCACAGATGCCTTGAATAGGGCAATTGAGTTAGGGGAGGATAAGATCGCAGCGGTACTCAACGGTTTCAGTTCAATGCCTCAATCAACAACCGTTTTCGCGAATCCGGTGCTCCATAAAACTGCAGTTGATTGTGACGGCACGCAGATAACCTTGAATATCCGCAGCTTTGCGATCCGCGGTATTGTGTCTGAAAGTGAAATCGTTGCAGATAAACTCAGCCCCGCAGCTGTTATCTTCGCAGGACTCTTCGGGAGGCGACCTGAAACTGATGACAGTGGTCTTGATGAAGCAGCGGTACTGTCAGACTTAATAGATACGAAATTTTATGAATTCATTACGACTCGCAGAGCGAGCCTCACCGGTGAACAACGCCTCGTTAATCAGGTCGCAGAATTCGCAAAAGCCTTCCCTGAAGCCGGCCCCGAGGCCGCCATTCAACATTTCTCAACACTCCGTAAACTCGGTATTCCAGATCAGAAAGGCATTAACACCACACGGGACCCTGATTCACTTCTGCTTGAATTGATTCAAACACACATGGAGAATGTCGCAGTCGGGACAGTTTCTGCGTATATGCGGCATCAACTCCGAGAGAATCCAGCACTCCACCCCCAAGTCCTCGCAATGCGCGCGACCGATCTCATCACTGAGGCTCAAAAGAGTGGAAAGACCGCCTTCCAAACCTGCTACAGCCTCCTCTTAGGGCGGGAAGCGAGCAGTGTTGAAGCGAATATTTTAGAGCGAATGGGGGTCATACAGACACACCACGGTTCCGCTGGCTCCAATGTCGTCGCACGTTATCTTGCCACTTTGCATACGGGCGCAGTTTCTGACTTTTTTGTCGCCGCACAGATGGCTTTAGATGGGGATCGACATTTCGGCGCGATTCACGACATGACCGCGTTTATCAATCAAATCGAAGCACTTGATGCTGATGCCCTTGAAGCCGCGATCTATGAACGGATGCAATCCGCACTCCCGACCTTCGGACACCCAGAAATCGCCGCCGCCGGACGTGCCGATGAAATCCAGCAAGACCCGCGACCGGCTATCTATTTCAACCCATTCCTTGAGGCTGTTGATAATGGTGAGATTCAACTCAACGACAAGCAGAAAAAGCGATTGGCTATTGTCCAACGTATTTATCAACTCGCTTTCATTGAAGGTTTGGTCCGTCCGGGACGTGAAAACGAGCCACCCCTCCGCTTAACGCCGAATACTGATTTCGGTGGATGGGCAGTCCAAGAGGGATTGGACATCTATGAAAACGACAGAACACTATTGACATACATCTTCCGAGGCTTTGGTTGGATGATGGATGCCCGTGAACAACTCCCATTGAAGATTATCCGACCGGTTATCCCGCCACATCCTGATGTCATTCCGACACCCACCGATGATATGACAATTGCGAACGAAGTCGTGGCATTACACAACCGAATGGCAAGCAAGAACGCCTTTTAGCGAGGAATCATTAGTGATTGAATTAGATCAATTAACACTGCCAACTGAGGGTGAGAGAATAGAATTCACCGACGGGCAACTCGTCGTACCCAACGAACCGATTATCCCTGTTATTGAAGGCGATGGCATCGGACGAGACATCATGAAAGCGACACGCAACGTCGTTGATACAGCCGTCCAGGCGGCGTACAACGGCAGCAAGCGGATCGTTTGGTTTGATGTCTATGCCGGCGAAAACGCCATGGCGAAATATAACGAATGGCTACCACAGGATACCTTTGACGCTATCGAATACTTCCGCGTTGCTTTAAAAGGACCCCTGACGACCCCTGTCGGCGGTGGTTTTCGGAGTTTAAACGTGACCTTGCGTCAAGTGCTTGAACTCTACGCATGTGTCCGTCCCGTTCGCTACTTCCAAGGTGTCCCCGCCCCTGTCACGCACCCTGAAAAGATGGATGTCGTTATCTTTCGTGAGAATACTGAGGATGTCTACGCCGGTATTGAATGGGAGCAAGGTACGCCGGAAGTCAAAAAGGTGATTGAACTGCTCCGCTCTGAAATGGGTGTAGAAATCCGAGAAGATTCTGGTGTCGGCATCAAACCGATCAGCATTTTCGGTACAAAACGTTTGGCGCGCATGGCGATCCAATACGCTATTGACCACGGTAGACGCAGTGTCACTTTTGTCCATAAGGGCAATATCATGAAGTTTACCGAAGGCGCGTTCTGTGCGTGGGGATATGAACTCGCCAAAGAGGAATTCGCTGAGCAAACGATCACGGAAGACGCACTCTATAGCGATTACGACGGTAAGTGTCCTGAAGGCAAGATTATCGTCAATGACCGAATCGCCGACAGCATGTTGCAGCAGATTCTGACGCGAACCGATGAGTACGATGTGATTGTCACGCCGAACTTGAACGGTGACTATCTCTCAGATGCCGCGGCAGCGCAAGTTGGCGGTATCGGCATGGCACCCGGCGGTAATCTCAGTGACGAAGTCGCACTCTTTGAAGCGACGCACGGCACCGCACCGAAATACACCGACCAAGACGTTGTCAATCCGGGTTCACTGATCCTTTCAGCAGTGATGATGCTGGAGCATATCGGTTGGCAGGAAGCCGCTGACCGGATCATTGCTGGACTTGAGAAAACCATCCTCCAAAAACGGGTCACCTACGACTTGGAGCGTCTCATGGAAGGCGCGACAAAAGTCCGCACCTCCGAATTCGGCGCAGCGATTATCGAAAACTTTTAGCGAACCGCCTCCGCCGCACACAATAGAGGAACAGCCCATGTCCTTAAAAACGAAGCTTATCCTTGGCGCGGGTGTGTTAGCTGCCATCGGTATCGGGATAGGTCTTGAATTGCATCGTCTTCACCGGCGTATTCTGGCAGAGTTGGTCGAAATCCGCAAGCAAGGCGAGCAGTAATTGATGCCGTTTCCAACCGCACCACAAGTGTCAATTTAAAGAAATAAACGTCTCAGGCCCAGGGCCGGTAGGTTCGGTTTCCTAACCGAACCGGATACGACGCGGAAATCTTGAAAACTTCAAAACCTCTTCAGTCCCGTAGGGACGTTATGTTTATAGAAGGACGTTTCAAAGAAGTATTCAACCCTGTAAGGGTGGCATGTTTATATCATGTATGCTAAAGCACTGCAAAAAACCGCTAAATTGACACCTATGGTACGGTTTCCTAACCGCACTGAGTTCGTTCTTTAGTTCTATAAGGGCGACATCTGTGTAGTTCTAACAAAAGAAATATTCCTCTTTCTATGTCAGAGAGCGAGGTATACATCATGATTACCGAACTCAGTGCGCAAAATTTCAAGTCGTGGAAAAATACCGGTAAATTACAGACAGCACCCTTAACCGGATTCTTCGGCGCGAACAGTTCTGGAAAAACGAGTCTCCTGCAAACGCTGCTCATGCTAAAGCAGACTGTGGAGCGTCCACCGGATTGGGATGGCGTGATTGATTTCGGCGATGAGGATTCCCTCGTTAACTTGGGGGACTTTGATGACCTCATTCATGGGCACAGACGAGACGATCCACTCCAAATCTCAATATCGTGGAAATTTTCCGAAAAATTAAACCTGCCGGATGTAGATGAAGTGGATATCCTTTCTTTTCAGCTCGCTATCAATAATGTAGAGAATTCAACTTCTAAACCGAGTTTCAGGTATAGGGTGAATGAGCAAAACTTTGACTTAGTGGGGCACGCTCGAAATACATGTTCGGTTTCCACACCTAGTAGATCCTATATTGGTGCTATTCCGTTTCGATGCTATGGAATTCACGATTCGGACTCTGAAACGCTGCTACTTTTTTCGCCACTTCAAACACATTTTGAAAACCTATTTCGCAGCATTCGTTATCTCGGTCCCCTCCGTGAATATCCGCGTCAGCATTACGCATGGCAGGGAAAACATTCACCAGGCGTAGGGCAGCACGGAGAAGATATGGTCACCGCTCTCTTTTCGGGGAGACTTCAACTCCTTTCTATTGAAGAGCAGATTCCCAAATGGCTGCAGCGGTTGGATTTAATCGATTCCTATCGCCTCAACCCTATTCCAAATACAGAAACAGGATATGAATTTCTCGTCAGAAAGTACAAGGATGGGCCCGAAGTCCGACTCACAGATGTCGGTTTCGGTGTTTCACAGGTGCTGCCGGTATTGGTGCTCTGTTATTACGTCCCTGAGGGCAGTATCCTTATTCTTGAACAACCTGAAGCACACCTCCATCCGAAGGTCCAGTCAGAATTAGCAGATCTGCTCATTGAGGTCGTCAAAAATCGACGATTGCAAATTATCCTTGAGAGCCACAGCGAGCATCTACTGATACGGTTGATGCGGCGCATCGCTGAGGAACAGATTTCAGCAGACGACACCGCCTTCTACTTTTGCGAAATGAACGAAGGCGTATCTGAAATTGAGCGGCTCAACGTGGATAATTACGGAAACATCACAAATTGGCCACAAAACTTCTTCGGCGATGAGATGGGCGACTTGGCAGCAAAAACTAAAGCGGAGATGAAGCGTCGGAAAGCCGACAAATGATGAAAGTTATTGTAGATACAAATGTTCCCTTGGTTGCCAATGGAAGAGCAGACCAAGCCTCTGAAGATTGCGTGGAAACCTGTATTGACGAACTGATGAAGATTACTGAAGGGGACATAAAATTAGTGTTGGATGACCAGCGGCGAATTATCGAAGAATACCGGAATAAGTTGAATCCGGGAGGTTTTCCTGGTGTTGGAGATGCTTTCCTCAAGTGGGCGGAGATAAATTGGGCAAACCCGCAACAATGCGATTTGGTCTCTATTACACCTGTTGATGATTCAGAAATTGATTTTCAAGAGTTCCCAACAGACCCCGCACTAACAGATTTTGATCCGGATGATAGAAAATTCATCGCTGTCGCGCTTGCACATTCCAAGAAACCTCCTATCCTGCAGGCGGTAGATAGTGCCTGGTGGACTTACCGCGATGCACTTCGTCAAAATGGTGTGACAGTTGATTTCATCTGTGAAGATGATATTCGTCTGATTCTGAGTCCCTAACGCCGCAAAACACAGGAGAAATAGCATGATCCATGAGATAAGAACCTACAACCTAAAACTTGGACAACTTCAAGAATACTGGAAACGTTTCGGCGAAAAACTCCCGGGTCGGCAGGTACTCTCAAAACTCGGTGGACACTGGTACACCGAAGTGGGACCGTTGAATCAGATGGTCGCTATCTGGCCCTACGAAAGCCTTGAACAACGGGCAGAAATCCGACGCGCTGCGGAAGCCGAACCGAATCCGGTATGGCCCCCCGATACAAGCGATCTCATTGTATCGATGGTATCAGAGATTTTTCTACCAGCACCCTTTATGGACCCCTTAGGCGAAAAAGACCTTGGTCCGTTGTATGAGATGCGTCTGTACACCTATCCTGCAGAAGGCATGCCGCAAGTGCTGGAGGCGTGGGGCGCGGCTCTCCCTGAGCGCGTGAAGTTCTCACCGTTAGCAGGCTGTTGGTACTCAGAATACGGAGGTATCAACAATTTCATCCATATATGGGCGTATAAGAGTTTTGAAGCGCGCGCCCGAATCCGAGCCGAGACACGAGAGAAAGGTGTCTGGCCCCCCAAAGGTTCTGTCAGACCTATCACACAAAAGAGCAAACTCCTGCTCCCTGCCCCTTTTTCACCGATGCAATAGTTTGAGTCCACAATAATAGATCAGTCCCATCGTTGGCGAGGTTTCTAACCTCGCCGTTTTCACGCAATACCCTCACCCGCGGTAGGCGAGGTTTTCCAGCCACGTACCACTAACTACTGATTATCAATCGCTAAAATAGTCACTTGCCCCCATTTTTTTCTGAAGGTTTGTGGTGAAAGGTTTTTGTTGT
>VYCT01000153.1:0-17568 GCA_009843785.1 Candidatus Poribacteria bacterium
GATTCAGACAATACATGCGACCATATTGCCCATGTAATTTTTGAGTCCCATGAATCTGTTCCTACTGACAACTGAAAACTGACGACTGACAACTATTCCACTAACTTCAATCTTATTTTTAATTGAATTTCGTTATGAAATTGTGATATAATTATTAAAACTGTATGTTAACGACGACACTTTTGGCGCAGCTTGCTATCAAATAATGGTGTAATGAGATGGAGGATTTTTACTAACATGAAAATATCGCGATCAAGGTTTATGATCCATTTGACGGTGTATTTGCTCTGCCTTGTAGCGTGGGTTCCGTTTGTAACAGCGGATAATCATGGTGCAGAGGCACCCGTCAGCTACCATTCACAGATCGTCCCAATTCTCAAGCGAAGTTGTCAAGGATGCCATCACCCAGGCGATCCGAACGGCGGCTTGATTGTTACAACCTATACCGATCTCAAACAAGGCGGGATGGCGGGTGATGCAACAATCGTCCCGGGGAAACCCGATGACAGTCTCATCATTGAACTTATCTCCGGCGATGAACCCGCAATGCCACAAAATATGGAACCGCTCTCTGCTGAAGAGGTCGAGTTGTTTCGACGTTGGATTCTTGAAGGCGCGCCCGATGATACACCCGCCGAAGTTGATGATTTAGGCGAGGGAAGCTATCCGGTTTACACCGTACCGCCGGTGGTTACTGCGCTGGCATACTCGCCCGATGGCAACACGCTCGCAGTATCAGGGGTTCGAGAAGTTTTATTGTATGACACGGCGAATTATGAACTCAAAGCCCGATTGGTCGGTAAAGCGCGTCGAATAGAGTCGCTGACCTATACAGCAGATGGGAAAATATTAGGCATGGCAGGTGGATCCGCCGCACAATTTGGTGAGGTCCAACTTTGGGATACCGCAACCAACACCCTCATCAAGGCGATGCGCTCCAGTTATGATACGATTTACGGGCTTTCTTTCTCACCAGATGCCAGTCGCATCGCTTTTGGATGCTCAGATCAGACGGTGCGTGTCCTATCCGTTGAAGATGAAAAAGAGCTCATCAAATTTGATAACCACAGCGATTGGGTCTTCGGTACTGTTTTTTCTGTGGACGGCTCGCATTTTGTGAGTTGTGGACGTGATACTGCACTCAAATTGGTTGAGGTAGATACAGGCTCTTTTGTTGATGATGTTAACTCCAGTAACAAAGGCTACGGCGAAATCAACACGATCGCACGACATCCGACGCAAGACCAGGTTTTGAGTGCCGGCGAAGATCGGATCCCGAGACTCTACAAAATGTTCCGCGAAATACGGAGAGATGTCGGAAATACAGACTTTAACCTCATCCAAGCCTATGAAGCACAATCGGGGACAATTGAAGGCGTAGCATTCTCCGCAGATGGCAGCCGGTTTGCCACTGGCAGCGCAGGTGGCGAAGCACGTATCTATAACGTAGCCGATGGGCAGCGTTTAGCGAGCATGCAAGGCGATGCTGTCGGGGTCTTCGCAGTCTCATTCCATCCTGATGGCACACAACTCGCTACAGGCGGTTTCGACGGAAAGATTCGGATATTTGACGCTTCTGGGAAACTACTGAATGCCTTTATGTCTGTGCCGATCGAACCTGCCGGAAGTGAAGATGTCACACTGGTCGTGTCAGGCATGACGTGAGGGGCTTGTGTCGCAAAAGTGCAGGGTGCACTTACACAACACCAGAGCGTTATCAGTGTCGAAGTTTCGCTACCCGATCAAGCCGTCATTAAAGTCCGAAAAAACACCGCGACTGCAGAGGACCTTGCAGGTATCGTTGAAGCAACCGGGTTTAGCGCAATGACTCAATAGCACACACGAAGAGGCTGATGAATGGCTGCTAAAGCACCCAATATTCTCTGGGTTTGCACAGATCAGCAGCGTTACGATACAATCGGGGCGTTGGTTAACCCATACGTGTCAACGCCAAACATCGATAGTCTCGTAGCGGAGGGTGTCGCGTTTACACATGCCTACTGCCAAAGCCCTATCTGTACACCGAGTCGGGCGAGCTTTCTCACAGGTATGTACCCGAACGCAACGCACGCAAATCGTAACGGAAACGATTTCTTTCCTGACGCGTATCCGCTTGTGACGCGGACCCTCGCAGACATCGGCTATGATTGCGGTCTGATTGGCAAACTCCATCTCGCAAGTGCTTACCGTCGAATAGAACCACGTACAAACGACGGATACCGCTATTGGCAGTACAGCCATGCGCCACGCGACGACTGGGAACACGGGCACGACTACGCGGATTGGGTTCGCTCGAAAGGCTATATTTTAGGCGAATTGAATCGAAATATAGAAGACGTGCCAGCCGAATTGCATCAGACGACATGGTGCGCGGAAAAAACAATCGAATTCATCCGTGAAGAACGCGATGGCCCGTGGCTGGCGAGCGTCAATATCTACGATCCGCATCCACCGTTCAATCCGCCACAGACGCACCGAGAACAATTTAATCCAGTGGAGATGCCAGAACCACTCTTCCGAAATAGCGATCTTGAGCAGCAGACCCGTTTACAAGCAGTCGATTTTCAATCTAAAGTCCGAACACCTGATGAATTGGATATCCGCAGCCCGATTTTACCGGGGTCCCCACCCGTTACTGGGAAGGGGCAGACCCCGCGCCAAAAGACGAATGCAGTCGGTGCCACGGATGCAAAGACGCTCAAAGCCGCTTATTACGCGATGATCCAACTCATTGACGAGCAGTTGGGTAGAATGCTTCAAACACTTGAGGAAACAGGACAACGCGAAAATACCGTCATCATTTTCACGAGTGACCACGGAGAAACACTCGGTGACCATGGACTCATTCAGAAGGGGTGTCGATTTTACGAAGGTTTGGTCAGGGTTCCGCTAATTTTCTCATGGCAAGGTCAGTTTGTGAACGGCCTAAAAAGCGACGCACTCGTTGAACTTGTTGACAAAGCACCGACACTTTTGGAATTAGCGGGCTTAACACCGCCCGAAGGCATGCACGGACGATCGCTACTCCCTATCCTCCGTGGTGAGGGGGACGCAAGCCATCACCGGGACTTCGTCCGGTGTGAATATTATGATGCTGTTGATCTCCGCGACCATTCTTTCGCAACGATGTACCGAAATGAACGTTACAAATTGGTAGTCTATCACGGACACGAGGAGGGAGAACTCTACGACTTAATCGATGACCCCAGCGAGTTTGACAATCTCTGGTATGCACCCGATAAGCAGGACATCAAAATGGATCTGTTAAAGCAGAGTTTTGATGCTTCTATGTTCGCCATGGATATAGGACCGCGGCGGGTGGGACCGATGTAAATATAGAGGACGTTCTGCCGTATTATGCTTGAATGCAACACCATTCATTGTGGTGACACATTTACACTACTGAAAAGAATCCAAGATGCCTCGGTAGATCTGATTGTATGCGACGGACCGTATGGTGTAACAGAGAATTCGTGGGATGAAATTTCCTCAATTCAGGAATTTAATCTCGCACTCATCGAAAAGTTCACGCCAAAGCTGAAAGATGGCGGCGCACTTTATCTGTTCGGTAAACCTGATTGTATTGACTTTATAGATTATCGAAGGTTTTTGAACCTCCGTTCAAAAATTGTATGGTATCAACCAAGCAGACTCGCACAGGGACGCATCAATTACACCAATAACTACGACATTATCTGCTATTTCATCAAAGGCAAAAAACCGCAGTGTTATAACTTGGATGCTATCAGAGTCGCGCAACTTGTTGAATTAGACCATCGGCTTCGGTGTGAAAATGTACCATCCGTGACAAATGGTAAGTTTGGAAAGACGAAATACAACCCGAAAGGAAAAAATCCTGGAGATGTCTGGGGTGATATAAAACAGTTAACCTATAAGTCGAAGGAATTAGTGAACAGGGAGGCACTCAATACCATCCAGAAACCAGAGAAGTTAATCGAGCGAATCGTATTAGCAAGTTCATCACCCGGCGATCTGGTCCTTGATCCTTTTGCTGGTATGGGGACTTGTCCTGTGGTGTGTCAGCGGCATCAACGAGATTTTATCGGGTTTGAAATGGAACCAAGTTTCGTCGAAATGGGCAATGAACGACTCCGCCTCGGTCAGGATAACCCAAACTCGTATTTATAGACGGATGCCCCGAATTTTGTGCCGGATGTGTTATGTGCTTGTACGAGGGCTTTGTAAGCCCGATTATTCGGTCCCAATACATAGTCGGTGTTGGTTTGACAGATGGTTCCTTAAAATCCACGTAATCTGTGTAATCCGCAATTCAGAATACTTTGACAAAAACGTTATTGCATGATATTATTTATAGACAGACACGTAAAAGAGAAGGCTAACTGTCCATCAATCCTATTTTTGAAATGTGTTATTATTCGTACGCAAGCAAACACACGTTGTTTCGCGTAAACGCATAAGGAGCGAGCATGGAACGGAAAATCGTAATTTATTTGACATTTCTTCTCTGTTTTGGTATAAGTATGGGTAATGCTGCAGTGGAAGTCGGGTTTATTAATCTCGGCAAAGAAGGTGATTTTACTGCACCCGCATTAGAATTTGCTGAAAAAACGTTCAAAACAAAACAACTCGCAAAAGCAGACTTGAAGAGCGATACCTTCAAACAGTTCGCTGTTGTTTGGTGGCATGATGGCGATGAAGATCCAGGCGGATTATCCGACGCAGAAATTGATGCCTTCATGGATTACGCTGAAAGCGGCGGCGCAGTCCTTCTAACAGGCGCGGCGATTCGGTATGCTACCCCATTGGGATTAGAAAACGCAGAACCACGAAAATTTGGACCCGTTGAAGACGACGGAAGCAATGTCGGTATTATCGTCCTCAAAGAGACGTTGGAACTCGGATTGACGGAAGGACTTGAGAATGTTGATGGGAAAACACCGAAAGTCGATGATTGGATTCGGGTCAATTCAACTGGGTACCCAGTAAGTGGTGACTATTTCGACACGATTTGGAAGAATTTTACGACCCTTGCACATGCTTGGGAGGGCGGGACCGATTATACGGATAGGATTGCAGCGTTCGGTTATTGGGAAGCTGGCGACGGAAAAGTGTTCAACATGAACTGGCGGCTCCCGAATTATCATAAGAACAACAAGAGTATTGATCAGATAGAGAAACTTACAGAAAACGTTATCAACTGGTTAGCGAGTGAATCCGCATTCTTGGATGTTTCTGCTGGTGATAAATTGCCAATAGTCTGGGGACATTTGAAGAATCAGGAATAGCGCGAGATGTTCTCTCGCGAACCTAACAATAAAAATTCCGAAATTACGTCAGATTTCCACGTAACACAAGGCCTCTGCACGTCACTGTAACGTTTTAAACCGAACGTCACACGTATATGAACTTATGAACTATTAGCAACAGCAAGTTTTGGCTTACAAGTTATGCCAAAAAATATCTTTCATTGGAAAACCTAAAAGTTGGAGAAGAAATACAATTGAATCTACCTGAAGGAGTTAAAGCACGACTTGATCAAGGAAACCTAACTGGAGATATAGCCTTCTCACCGGACGGTACACAACTCGCAGTCGCCTGCGACATCGGCGTTTGGGTCTACGATGTAGAGAGTGCAACAGGACTCAATCTACTTGTAGAGCACAAAGAATACGTCAGGTGTGTCGCCTTTTCACCTGATGGCGGGGCAATCGCGAGTGGAAGTATTGACAACACCGTTGTGCTGTGGGATGCAACCAGCGGGGCTCCGACAGCAACGCTTACCGGACATACTGACGCTGTTAGAAGTGTTGTCTTTTCTCCTGATGGGAACACGGTCGCGAGTGGAAGTCCTGATGGCACGGTACATTTATGGGATGTAAACACAGGGGAAGTTAAAAATATGCTCACTGTGGAGCAGTTCTCTATTAGGTCTGTCACATATTCTCCTGATGGAAGCACCATCGCAGCTGGCAGTGGAGATGACACTGTCCTACTATGGGATGCTGCCACTGGACGGCACAAAGCGGCACTCGCGGGACATAAGCATATTGTCAATGCTGCTGTCTATGCTCCCAATGGCGAAACCCTTGCCAGTGCAAGTACCGACCGCACAGTACGTCTGTGGGATGTGATCACAGGTGAAACCAAGGACACACTCACAGGACATAGAGGTTATGTCTGGAGTGTTGCCTATTCTCCTGATAGTGCAACGCTGGCAAGTAGTAGTAGTGATGGGACAGTGCGTCTATGGGATGCGAAGACAAGCAAACCGAAAAACACACTCACAGGGCATACAGGGAGTGTTAGGAACGTCGCTTATGCACCTGATGGCAGTTTACTCGCAAGCGCAAGTGAAGATAACTCTGTCTTGCTTTGGGATCTCTCGTGAACTATTGACACAGAATTAACACAGATGATAGATTGAGGTAGGCGAACAACAATCAAATATTCATTGGAGTAGTTTTCAGTTATCAGTTAAGAGGGCAATTTGATGCATGAAGTCTTTCTCTTAACTTTAACTATCAACTCGACTCCGTTATAAATGTTAAGGAAACCCGAGTTGATAGTTAAAACTGACAACCGAAAGATTTTTCGCAGAAAAATTGCACTGAAAACTATTTCCTCCGACAACCGACAACCATTAAAAAGGAGGACGGCGTCCCCTCCGTCGATTACAGTCGGAAGGTTTCCACGCCGAGTTTTTGATGAAACCCAGGTTTAACTTTGTAACAACATGCCTTGTTGCATTTTCCATTTGCTTCGCGTTCCAGTTAGCAGCGCAAAGTGAGATGGCGCGGCCTGCAAGTGCCGAAGTGCCGACAGCGGAACAGTGGCTTGCAAGCATCGCTTTAACGGAGTTGAGGGTTCATCCGGAGTCACTGACATTGGCGCACGCACGCGATGGCAGACGCGTACTCGTGTCAGGTAAGACAAAAGATGGGACTTATGTAGATGTAACACCGTGGGCGACGCTGACACCTGCTACGGCTACGGTAAAGGTACATGAAGATGGCTATATCTTCCCGACGGCAGTTGGCACAACGAAAATCGTCGTTACTGTCAGCGGCGTGAGTGCCGAATTGCCCGTAGAGGTCAAGGGCATGGAAGCACCACCTGTCAGTTTCGTACGGGATGTCATGCCGCTCCTAAGCCATGCTGGATGTAATAATGGCACATGTCACGGTGCAGCAAAAGGTAAAAATGGATTCAAACTCTCACTCCGTGGCTACGATCCGGATTTTGATTATGAACTCTTGATTGAGGACATATCCGGTAGACGGTTTAATCGGGCATTTCCCGAACAGAGTCTGATGTTGCTCAAGCCGACATCTGAAGTGCCACACAAAGGTGGACAAGTGATCGTACCGGGTTCACGGGATTATGAACTCATCCGCCAGTGGATAGCGGAAGGGGCTAATTCTGATGTTAAAACCACACAGCGTGTGGAGAGGTTGGAAGTCCTACCTGATTCCGCTGAACTCGCTATTCCCGGTATGAAGCAGCAGCTAATTGTCATCGCACACTATCCCGATGGCACAACGCGAGATGTCACCCGTGAAGCGAAATTCACAAGCAGCGTCAATGAAGTCGCAAAGATTACTGACGACGGTGTGGTAACCGCAGAGCGCCGTGGTGAAACCGCTATCCTCACCCGATATGAAGGTGCCTATAGCACGAATGGCATTATCGTTATGGGCGACAGAAGCGGTTATAAATGGGTTCAAACGCCTGAGTATAATTATATTGATACGCACGTGCACAATAAACTGAAGCGGATGAAAATCCTGCCTTCTGAGCTTTGCACAGATGAAGAATTTGTACGGCGCATCTATTTCGATCTAACAGGTCTCCCGCCGACACCCGAACAGGCGCGGAGTTTCCTTGCTGATACCACCGCCTCTAAAACCAAACGCGAGAAACTCATCGACACACTCGTCGAAACACCAGAGTTTATTGACCACTGGACACATAAGTGGGCGGACCTGCTACAGTCTAACCGCAAATTCCTCGGTGAACGCGGCGTCTGGCTCTTCCAACAGTGGATCCATCAGGCAATCGCTCAGAATCGTCCCTATGACCAGTTTGTACGAGACCTGATTACAGCGACCGGAAGCACTTACGCGAATCCCGCGGCAAGTTATTTCCGTGTATCTCGTGAATATACCGCTGCAGTCGAAAACACAACGCAGCTGTTCTTAGGGGTTCGGTTCTCCTGCAACAAATGCCACGACCATCCGTTTGAGAAATGGACGCAAAACCAGTACTATGAACTTGGCGCGTTCTTCGCGGATGTCAATGTGAAACAGGGGCAGCTACCCGGAGATGAAATCGTCTACGCGAGTTACACCGCAACCCCTGTGAAACACCCACGAACCTTAGCGGTCGTTGAACCGTCAGTCCCATTCGGGGAAGTTATGGCAGAAACCGGCGATAAGCAGCAGATGCTCGCAACGTGGCTCACCTCCAAGGATAATCCAATGTTCGCACGCGCCGGTGTGAATCGTCTTTGGAGTTACTTCATGGGACGCGGGATTATTGAGCCTGTGGATGATATCCGCACGAGTAATCCACCGAGCAACCCTGAACTCCTCGATGCATTGACGATGGATTTCGTGGACAGTGGATTCGACATGAAGCATATCATGAAGACAGTCACTCGTTCCCGAACCTATCAACAGAGTATCAAGACGAATAAGTGGAACAAGTCAGATACAATTAACTTCTCACACGCGGTCGCAAGACGTTTGACAGCAGAACAGTTGTTAGACGCTATCGGCGTTGCAACGGGAAGCCGACCCCGGTTCCAAGAGGTACCCAAAAACTTCCGCGCTGCGCAATTGCCAGACAGTAAAGTCAAAGATGACGGATTTTTGAAACTGTTTGGTAGACCCGAACGCGAAACCTCGTGTGAATGTGAACGCACGACTGAGGTCAGCCTTGCACACGCAATGAACCTCATTAATGGACCCACGGTTGCAGAAGCACTCATTGATCCAAAAGGACGGATCGCGCAACTCATCAAAACGAATCAGGATGACCGAGCGCTCGTTGAAGAATTATATCTCGCAACGTTTTCTCGGTTACCAGAGAAGAACGAATATGCAGTAGCGGTTGAACATATCGCAAACGCTGAATCTAAGGAAGAAGGTGCGCAAGACCTGTTGTGGGCATTGATTAACAGTCCCGCCTTCTTATTCAATCGCTAAATGGTTATTAGTTGTCAGTTGTCAGTTATCAGTTACAAGAGGTTTTGGATAGTCCTGATATCTCTTTCCGAAAACTGAAAGGTTTTTCGCAGAAAAACCGAACTGAAAACTGACAACTACCAAAAAACGGAGGAAACAATAGATGTTATCGTTACCACAATTACCCGGACGCTTGTGTGACGGGTTCTCACGTCGTGAATTTCTGCGTGTCGGTGGTGCGGCGATGCTCGGCATTAGTCTGCCACAGGTATTGTCACTCCAAGCGAACGCGAATACGGCAGTTGACCCCGCGAAGCCGCTAAACGGATGGGGGAAAGCCAACTCGGTCATCCTTCTCTTTTTACAAGGCGGTCCTAGCCACCTTGATATCTGGGATCCAAAACCCGATGCACCTTCAAACATTCGCGGTGAATTCAAACCGATCCCGACCAATGTGCAGGGCATTCAGTTGTCTGAGACAATGCCGCGTTTGGCACAGCAGATGGACAAAGCCTGCTTGATCCGTTCAGTAAGCTACACACCGGCAGGACTTTTCAACCACACTGCTGCGATGTATCAAATGGTTACTGGCGAAACACCGGATAAGGTCGCGCCTTCAGGACAACTTGATCCGCCTTCGCCTGCCGACCATCCGAATGCCGCATCGCATATCTCAAATTACCGACCCCCTGATGAACCGATGCTCGCGGCAGTACAACTTCCGCGTCCGATGCAAGAGAGTAATATCATCGGTAAAGGCGGAAACGCCGGTTTCTTGGGGAGAGCCTACGATCCGTACTTCCTCTTCCAGGATCCGAATGAGGATATTAACCTCGACGACTTAAGCTTGCGTCCAGAGGTGCCACCCGTGCGCTTGAAACGCCGGAAAAACCTCCTTGAGACGATTAATGCCGGTATGCCCGAAATTGATAAGGTAGCAGACTCCTACGCCTTGAACGAGTATTATGAGAAGGCGTACAACCTCATCTTGTCGCAGCGGGCACGTAACGCTTTCGATCTGTCCCAAGAGTCAGATGAGATGAGAGATAAGTACGGTAGACATACTTTCGGACAGAGCGCGCTCCTTGCTCGGCGATTGGTGGAAGCTGGCACCCGATTCGTTCAGGTGAACTGGCCCTCTGTCGCAAATGGCGATCCGAACACGACCGCGTGGGATACGCACGCAACCAACTTCGGCCCATTGAAAAACCTTCACTGCCCGAAGTTAGACAGTGCCGTCTCCTCACTGCTCGAAGACTTGGATCAGCGCGGAATGTTGGAGGATACACTCGTCTTGGCGATCGGTGAATTCGGACGCTCGCCGCGGATGGGTATTAGCACCTCCGGTAACAGCAACGCACCTGATGGACGCGACCACTGGCCCTATTGCTACACTGGGTTAATCGCAGGCGCAGGTGTCAAAGGCGGACAGGTTTACGGGAAGTCCGATGCTACAGGTTCAACGCCACTTGAGAATCCGGTGCATCCACGCGACATCCTCGCCACGGTCTACCATACACTCGGCATTGATCCGCATACGATCGTCTACAACCATTTAGATCAACCACGCGAATTGGTGAAAGGCGAACCGATCGCTGGAATCTTTTAACTATGGACCATAGCACTGGTCTTTCCGTGTTGACCATCAATTCGTGCCTTTGCCCATTGTGTCAGCGGCGAGTTAATGGTCAAGAAATCGGTGCTTTCTACGAACCCGTACAAGGTTAGTTCTTTCTGTAGGGACGGATTTCCACATCCGTCCCTATCTAATAGACTTCTTCTAAACACAGACCGCACAGGAGATTTCAGCGTCCTGACGGAGACATAACTCCAATGCCCAGCGATAAAATTGTGCTCAATATTGATGGTGATACCAAAGTCCCCATCAAGGGCTTCATCGCTCCGATTGAATATACCATAGCTAACTACCACGTGGAGTACGAGTGGAATGAGTTAGCGAATCTCCGAGTCGCTGTGCGAGAAAAAAAGTATTCCGCATCCATTTTTCGCGCGTTTTTGCCAGACGAAGCCGTGTCTGTTGGAACTCCCTGGCAGATTGAACAAACAGGTGCCCTTGAACTGCTGAGGCAACTTCACCCGAACCCGCATTTGGATATGCGCGGTTACGGGGATCCTGGGATGTGGGCTTGCTTACGTGCCTACACTGATGAATTCGCAGACATTGTGTTTCGCATTCACGCAGAATTCAAGTTAGGTCATGGCTGGTTCACGCCTTCACAGTTTACCGGACATCTCATTGTCAACCGTTCAGAAGAGATAATCTCGTTCTTTCAGATGCGTGTGCCAGAAGGTCCTGTGAACTTTGAGGTCGGCTGGCAGGACGAAAAGAGTTGGGATGACTCCAACTGGATTATGGATACCGGTTTCTGCGCACAAATGGAACTCTGTGCTGGTACCGAAGCTGTTTTGCAAGACATCACGACCCGCTTGAAAAGTGCAATGAGCAGTTCTACCGCCGTCACGCAGGAAGAAGCCGAACATGCGCTCAATTGCCAGTTTTACAAATCGGAGCAGATCGATTGGGTATCGATGGAGGTGGCGTTGGAATTAGCACAAGTACAGCAGAAGCCGATTCACGCCATTTCCATAGATGGGCCTTTGGCAGACGAAACTTGCTGAGGGAGTGGTAAAGCCCTGAGGTCAGGTGCTCTCTCCGACCAACAAAACATCAAATTCTTGAACGAACATTTTATCAACACATGGGTGTCCAATGTTGCCTTCGGGCGCACGCCAAACAAGCGTGCCTACCTTGCCCAGAGAATCCAGTACGGCTTCGAGGAGGTTGACACAACACATCCGTTGGCACAAGCTGTCATAGACGGATGGCATCTACACGCACCGGTAGATTGTTTGGTTATCTCGCCTGAACTTGAAGTGATGGGTAGGCAAGATGCCAATCGGTTCTTCGGAGATTGCATGGATAACGGGCTTTCCCAAGCGGAGGGGTACCGTCTATTTTTATCGGATGCCTTATCAGGAAAACGCCCTGGCTTAGGTAGAATTGTCCTCACTCGTGTGTGTTCCTCAGTGGAGATAATGGACACTTTTCAAACCCCTATGGTACCGCATCAAGACTACACCGTTTTAGAGATCGATGCCACGGCGTTTGAAGACGGAGGCACACTTACACTGGATATCGGCGTCGGGAGAGGTCAGGCGGCAGGAACTTTCTATCTGTTTGATGGCGACAAAAACCTCCCAACAGAAAAAGCCCCTGAAGGCGTACCTGCCTCTGTCTGGGAGCGTCAACACGGCGATGCTTATGTGGAAGCTCTCGGTGCCCTCGCCACAAAATGGCATATTGGTCCCGAAAAAACGGGAAAAATCACATACTTTTTTGACCAAGGCAAGTTGTTTCGGTTGTGTATTACCGGGAGTGTGTACAGTGTGAAAGGAAGCCTCAACGCTTTCAGCGTCAAAATTTCTGTTTTCTAACTATGGAAATCTGGGTGTTGTTCCACTTCGTTCCACAACGGTCTCCATCTAAGTTGAGAACCTGCTTTAGGTGAGAGTAGCACTTGCCTCAGACGAAAACCGGAGGATCCCGGTCCGTTACCTGGGGAAGGGCAAGGAATGTAATGGAGCAGTGCTCAAAGTTAATAGTTTAAAAACGAAAACGTTCAAACATGAGGTAATTAAAAATGCCTAATACGCTATTTCAGAAATCCAGAAGACAGGTTAATGCCCCGCTCTGTTATCTCTTAAGAAAACAGTCCTTTCTCGTCATAGCGATCTTTCTCCTAACGATTGGTTTCGCACACGCCCAGGTTGTACCGGCACTATCAACTGTCTCTCCGCAAGGCGCGCAACAGGGACAGAACGTAGATATTGCGCTCAAAGGTCAAAATCTTGACACGGCAACGGCGGTCTGGTTCAGTGGAACCGGCATCACCGCAGAAATTAGACAGGAAACACAGCAAGCAGCTGTCCTCTTTAACGGTGCTGGTGTCTCAGGGCGTGTTCCTACCGACATGCAGCTGGTCGCGTCTCTAACGATTGACCCTGATGCCCCATTAGGCATCCAACGGATGCGTATTGTTACGCCTTATGGTATTTCCAACGCACAAAACTTCGTTGTCGGTAACCTGCCAGAGGTGAAAGAAGATGAAGCAACCGAAGAGACTGAAAAGTCAAACTATCTGGAGTTGCCTGTCACTGTGAACGGTGAGATCACATCAATTGATGATCAAGACAGTTTCAGTTTTAACCTGAAAAAAGATGCGAAACTCATCTGTGAAGTAACAGCGCAACGGATAGGATCTCCTCTGGATTCATATCTCATCCTCCAAGACGCTAATGGGGCTGAGGTCGCGAACAGTGGACAAGGGAACGGATTAGATTCCCTCCTAAATTATACCGCCCTTGAAACTGGTAAATACACACTCCATATCCGAGATATCCGCTACAAAGGTGGAAACGGATTTCGCTATCGGCTGAGTATCGGTGAATTACCGTATCTTGAGACAATTTTTCCTCTTGGTGGGCAACGCGGAACGGATAATACGATCGCTGTCACCGGCGCAAATCTTGAAGCAGTGAATGCTATACAGGTTTCGATAAATGCTGAAACGCCGACCGGTGAACAGACGCTGAGGGTAAAGACTGCTTCTGGGTTGACAAGTAATTCGCACCCTTTCTCCATCGGAAGTTTGGCAGAAATGGGAGAAAGTGAACCCAACAATGCGGTTGAAAAAGCAAATGCCGTGACCGCACCAATAACAATCAACGGAAAAATTGACAAATCCGGTGATGTTGATCGGTTTGCATTTGAGATAAAAACTCCTCAACTCCTTGTTTTTGAGGTGGAGGCACTGAGATTGTCATCGCAGCTTGATGCACTTCTCACGCTTTACGGTGCAGAAAAGCAGATGGAAGCCGCAACAGACATGGAAGCCAAGAGTGCAGGGAAAGAACAGGTCTTGATGGTGAACGACGATGCCAGCGGCTCCGACGCACGCATTGAGTGGAATTTCACGGAAGCGGGAAAGTATTCTGTCGCGATTCGGGATCTGAACAACCAAGGTGGTGATGCTTATTCGTACCGTTTAAACATCCGCCCCTTGGAGCCGGACTTCACGCTCAGTGCAGTCGTACTTGACAGCCAGAACCGTCCATCCGGTTTAGATAGCCCGCGTGTCAGCCGGGGCGGGACCTTCACAATGCAGGTTAACGTTAACCGTCTTGATAGACTCAGAGGCCCCATCCGCTTACACTGCCCTACCTTACCGAAAACGTTTGAAGTGAGTCCTGCTGTCATTGAGACGGGTCAAAACAAGGCGCTGCTCACGGTCACGGCACCGTGGGACGCTCCACTCGGTCTGATGCCGTTTTCTGTCGCCGGAGTCTGTGCGGTTGGCAATCGTCAAGTAGAACGCACCGCCACACCTTCTCCGATGCTGCTGACAGTGATGGCAGCACCGGAATTTACACTGACCCTTGCCGAGATTAGTACAAGTGTCACACATAACAAAACGGTCAACCTGCACGTAACGGCGAATCGGCGCGACGATTTCACAGATCCCATCACACTCACGGTCATAGGCTTACCCCCCCGCGTGACAGCAGGGTCTGTCAATATCGCCGAGGGTAAAAATGAGGCAGTCCTCTCAGTAAGAGCAGGAAGTTTTGAGCGAAGGGAACAGTTTTCTGTCGTGCCTGTGCCGGGCATCAACTATATCTCCGTTTTTGGCACGGCGAAGGTTGACACGGAGACGGTAAGTCAGTCAACACCCGCTATACCGCTGACGATTCTTGAAGCACCTTTCATTGTGACAGTGGAGCCTTTGCGCTTTAGCATCGTCTTCCCCGCAACGGTCGCTGCAAGTGCAGACGCAACCACAGTCCCACAAGGTGGCACCGTGGCGATTGCAGCAAACCCAAATGCAGATACCGAGTCTTCTCTTGTGGAGGAAACCGATCCGCCAACGACAAAGGAGGCAATACTCACGCTGACAATCGCCCGGCAAGGCGGTTTTACGGATGAAGTCACACTGACACCACTCAATTTGCCAGAGGGTTTCACCACGGAAACTGTTACGATTCCGGTGAATGAAACTGAGGTAAAGGTGCCGCTAAAAGTTCTCGGTTCCTTAGAAGATAAAACGTATCAGTTCAAATTCCGAGGTTCAGCGACGATCAACGGCAAACCTTTTGTACAGGATAGTCCTATCCTCAACGCAAAAATTATCCATTAAATAGTTATCAGTTATCGGTTATCAGTTATCAGTTAAAGAAGTCTGTAAAGTTGCTAACTTCAAAACTTTAGGCACTTTAGCACACTTCGCAACTTTCTTACTGAAAACCGATAACTGAAGACTGAAAACCATACATGCCAGATTCCCCCTATACACTTATCCACCAAGACAAAACCACTGCGGCCCGGGTTGGCAAACTCGACACAGCGCATGGCGTTGTGAATACGCCTATATTTATGCCTGTCGGGACACGCGGGACGGTGAAAGCGTGCACGCCGCAAATGCTATCCGATCAGATTCGGGCGGAAATTATTCTCGCAAACACCTATCACCTCTACCTACGTCCCGGACACGAGATTGTCCAAGAGGTGGGTGGCTTACACGCGTTTATGGGATGGCAACACCCTATACTGACCGATAGTGGCGGGTTTCAGGTTTTTAGTCTCGGGCCCCTACGTACAATTACTGAAGATGGTGTGGCGTTCCGTTCTACGATAGACGGCACCCAACACTTTATCAGCCCTGAACGATCCATTGAAATCCAGAATGCCCTCGGCGCAGATATTATCATGGCGTTTGACGAGTGCCCCGCTCTACCGAACGAGTACGCATATCTTAAAAATTCGATGGAGATGACGTTGCGGTGGGCAGCGCGGAGTAAAGAAGCGCATCAAAATCCGGATCAACTCCTCTTTGGCATTGTGCAGGGTGGTATGGAGCGCGACCTACGTCAGGCGAGCGTGGAGGGTACAGTCTCAATCGGTTTTCCGGGATATGCTATTGGCGGCTTAAGTGTCGGCGAGGAAAAGAGTTTGATGTATGAGACGCTTGCATACGTTGCACCGCTCTTACCAGAAAATAAACCGCGTTATTTGATGGGGGTCGGCACGCCTGAAGATTTGGTCTACGGAGTCCGCTGCGGGATTGATATGTTCGATTGTGTAATGCCGACCCGAAACGCACGCAATGGATCCCTGTTCACAACAGCAGGTATCGTCCGCATCCGCAACTCGAAATACAGACGGGACTTTAGTCCGTTGGATCCAGAATGTACCTGTTATACCTGTCAAAACTTCACACGAACGTATCTCCGGCACCTGCACATTGAAAATGAAATTCTCGGTTCACAACTGCATACGTTGCACAACTTGCATTTTTATGCCAGTTTAATGCGTGGCATGCGACACGCCATCTGTGACGGTAGTTTCGCGAAACTTGCAGGTGAACCGGATATCAGCGCACTGGTGAAGTTAGGACAACTTGAGAGACTGACTGCTGACGGTTGATGGCTTTGACCGAGAACGCGATTTCCGATGTTTAAAAATATGCGCGCGTTCTCGGTCAAGGCTTCCTATTTCCGTATTAGCATCTTTCACGTTGCTGAAAAATCCCCTGCTGTCAACGTATAGAAATAGACGCCATTTGCGACAGGTTCACCGAATTCATTATCTCCATCCCAATACGCCGCGTGGCCCCGATGTCGATAAATACCCGCAGCCTGATGTCCTAACGCCAGCGTACGAACCAATTTCCCATCTGGGGAATAGATACGCAACGTCACATTCGCAGGTTCTGCCAACTGGTACGGGATCCATGTCTCTGGGTTGAAGGGATTCGGGTAATTAGGCAATAATACCGTCTCCGTCGGGGTTAACGTCCTCAGCAGTTGTTCGAGGAAGTGGATACCTCTCTGTAACGTTGCATCCCTCAAATCTAATTGCTGTACCTGCGTAAGCCACTGTTGCACATTTTTTACGTTAAGCGTCGCAGCGGATGGCGCAGCTGCCGCATTATCCAACGCAGCGGCGACTTTGATAAGATCGGCAGCGTCAACAACACCGTCATCATTGACATCTGCAGCGTTTGGACCCGTCTGCCCGAAGTTAGCAGCAACAAGAACCAAATCCTGAATATCTTCAACACCATCACCGTTCACATCTGCTTCTAACAGCGGTAGCGGTAATTCCGCTGTAGTTCCAAGTCTCCATAGGAGTATTATCCCACCAAAGCCAGCAACGGCGAGTGTGGTACCATCCGGACTGAAAGCAACGCTCCCCATACCATTCGCATATCCTATAAGCGTCGACTTGAGTTCCCCAGTGATGGGATCCCACAGGCGCACTGTTCTGTCTTTCCAACCTCCGCTACTTGCGAGTGTTTTTCCATCCGGACTGAACGCGACACTG